>NZ_JBFRDA010000003.1:0-347564 GCF_052113345.1 Pseudarthrobacter sp. YAF2
TTCTTCCTCATCGGCGTCCTCATCATGGTCTTCATCGACTCACCCCTGACCATGCTCGTCACCGCCATCGCCTCCATCCTCATGATCGCCGGCTGGTACGCCTGCCGCACCCGCATCCGCCACATCGCCGAAACCCGCGACGGCTACACCGGAACCTCCCCCGTCATCGCCAACGCGCCGGCGGATACCTTCAAGAAGTAGCCGCCTTAACCGCCGACGGCGGCACCCAGGTCCATTCCGGAACCCGGGTGCCGTCGTCGGGCGTTTAACGCCGGCCTACTGTGACGGTTTGACCACCATGGCCGAGCCGCCGCCGCGCCTCACCGGCTCAGCGGCCGCGAGGGTCCGGCCATCCTTGAGGAACTCGATGGCGGTGGCCGCCCCGATCTCCGAGGCAGAGGTAAACGAGTCACCGGACGGGGTCAGGGTGTGGCCGAAGCGGGAGGTCAGGGCAGCACCGTACTTGTCGATGAAGGCAGGCTCAGCGGTGACGCTGGCCGTGTTCCGCTGCGAGGCCCGCGGCGCGGCGATGGCGTCCGGGATGCTCATGCCCAGGTCGATCCGGTTGACCAGGGTCTGCAGCACCGTGGTGATGATGGTGGAGCCACCTGGTGATCCCAGTGCCAGGAAGGGCTTGCCGTCCTCCAGCAGGATGGTGGGAGACATGGACGACCTCGGCCGCTTGCCCGGCTGGATCCGGTTGGGGTCGGTGGCGCTGTACACCGTGGAGAAGTCCGTGAGCTCGTTGTTGAGCAGGAAGCCGCGGCCGGGCACGACCATGCCGGACCCGCCGGTCTGCTCGATGGTCAGCGTGTATTCCACCACGTTGCCCCACTTGTCCGAGACGGTCATGTTGGTGGTGGAGATGTTTTCGGTGTCCTTCTCATCGGCGAGTGCCGCAGGGCCTGCCGGGCAGGTGCCGTCGTAGGAGGTGACGTCGCCGGGCTGGACCGGCTTGGTCGCCGCATGGGTGGGATCCAGCTCGCAGGCGCGTTCCTTGCCAAAAATCGGGTCAGTCAAGGCTTTCGTCGGGACGTTCACGAAGGCGGGGTCGCCGACGTACTTCCCGCGGTCGGCGAACGCCAGGGCGCTGGCCTCGAGGTAGTGGTGCAGGACGGCCGGCTGGTCAGCCTTCAATCCGGGCAGGTCGAAAACGTCCAGGATGTTCAGTGACTCCCCCACGGTGGTGCCACCACTGCTGGACGGAGCCATGCCGTAGACGTCATAGCCGCGGTAGTTCACGTGGGTGGGGTCCTGGTCCAGGGCTTTGTAGTGTTCCAGGTCCTCCTCGGTCATGGAACCTACGGGAACGGGGAGCTTGGTGTCCGGGGACTTGGGCGGATTCTGGACGGTGTTGGCGATCTCCTCGGCGAGCGGGCCGTTGTAGAACGCGTCCATGCCGTTGCGTGCCAGCAGCCGGTAGGTCTCCGCGAGGTCATGGTTCTTGAAGACCGATCCCACCTCCGGCAGCTTGCCGCCCTGGAGGTACAGGTCCTTAGTGGAGGTGAAGGCCGCGAACCGCGTTTGGTTGTCCTGGGTCTGGTTGCGGAATGTCTCATCCACCACGAAGCCGCGGTCCGCCACCTTGATGGCCGGCTTCAGGGCATCCCCCAGGCTGATGCTGCCCCAGCGTTCCAACGCGCGTTCCCAGGTGGCCGGGGTGCCGGGGACACCCACGGAGACACCGCTGGTGACCAGCTCCGGGGTGAACGGGTAGGGCTTGTTGGTGGCGGGATTGATGAAGGCATCCGGTTTGATTCCCGCCGGCGCCGTTTCGCGGCCGTCAATGGTGCTGACCTTCCCGGACTTGGCATCGTAGTAGACAAAGTAGCCGCCCCCGCCGATGCCGGCGCTGTAGGGTTCGGTGACCCCCAGCGTGGCTGCGGCGGCAACAGCGGCGTCCACCGCGTTCCCGCCCTTCCGGAGGACCTCGATGGCCGCTGCCGACGCTTCCGGGTCCACGGTGCTGACCGCGCCGCCGTACCCGGTGGCCGTGGGATTCTTGTCGGTCTGCCGGGGGTCCGCTGCAGCGGGACTGATGGCCCCGGTGGTCACGCCGATGGCCAGCGCCGCGGTGACAGCGGCGAGCCGGCGTCCGAAATGTGGCATGGTGGCTCCTAAGTGGGGGTTCGTGTGATGTGGGCCACGCTACTCTTCGGGTAGGACACACTCAACGATTCCGGAAGGAAGTCACCATGCCAGGAGGATCCAAACTCGCAGTGGTGGGGGCCGGGAGCGTTGGCACATCACTGGCCTATGCCGCGCTGATCCGCGGCTCGGCAAGCAGCATCGCCTTGTTTGACGTCAATGCACCCAAGGCTGAGGCGGAGGCCCTGGACCTTGCCCACGGGAGCCAGTTCGCAGCGGCCTCGGCGACGGTGGCCGGCGGCGGGGACATCGCCGTCACGGAGGGCGCCGACGTCGTGGTGATTACCGCAGGCGCCAAGCAGAACCCGGGCCAGAGCCGCCTGGACCTGGCCGGCACCAATGTGCGGATCCTCGAACAGCTGATGCCGCCGCTGCTTGAACGTGCTCCGGATGCCGTCTACGTCCTGGTCACCAACCCCTGCGACGTCCTGACGGTCGCCGCCCAGCGCATCTCCGGGCTTCCTCCGGAGCGGATCTTCTCTTCCGGCACAGTCCTGGACACGTCCCGGCTGCGCTGGCTGCTCGCCCGGCGGGCAGGTGTTTCCGTCACCAGCGTGCATGCCAGCATGGTGGGCGAGCACGGCGACACCGAATTTCCGCTGTGGTCCGGCGCCACGATCGGCCCCGTTCCCATCCGCGACTGGACGGACGGCGGCGGGCGGATCTTCACCCCTGAGTACTTGGCCACCACCGCCCGGGACGTGGTGCAGGCCGCCTACAAAGTCATCGCCGGTAAAGGGGCCACGAACTACGCGATCGGCCTCTCCGGCGCCCGCATCGTGGAGGCGCTGCTTCGCGACGACAACGCGGTCCTTCCGGTTTCCACCGTACTGTCAGGGCTGTACGGGATTTCCGGCGTGGCGCTGTCCCTCCCCAGCGTGGTGGGAAGGGGCGGCGTGCACCGGGTCCTGGAAACGCCGATGGACGACGGCGAGCTGGCGGCCCTGCAGCATTCAGCGGACACCCTGCGGAACACCATGGACAGGCTGGGGATCTGAGCGGAGGAAGGATGCGGGCGACCCTGGCGGACCGCGTCATGCAACGCCGCCGCAACCCCTCCCGCTGCGCGCTTCACATATGCTCACCTGATATGTCCACACTGGCTCAACGACGAACCAAAAGGAGCAACCCATGACCAACTGGCGGATCAGGGATTTCCACTCGGCGGACCTGGACGGGATCCTGCACCTCTGGGAGACGCTGAAGGCGAACAACGTCGAACCCGTGTACGCCCTCTCCGAGGTCCTCGCGTCCTGCGAGAAGGACCATGCGGTGGTGGCGGTGCAGGGCGACCAGGTGGTGGGCGCCGCCGTCGGACGCGCCGCGCACGACCAAGGCTGGATCGTGTTCCTGGCCACCCTCCCCGAATACCGCGGCCGGGGCATCGGCACCTCGCTGCTGGCCGCCGTCGAGAACCGGATGGCCCCGCACGGGCTGAACAAGCTCTCGGCACTGATGCCCGAGTCCGAAACCCGGGTGGGGGCCTTCCTGGGCAGGGGCTTCGCGCTGAAGAAGAACCTGCGCTACTTCGAACGCACCATCCCGGTCCAGCGCCAGGAACTGGGCGCCTTGGGCCAGCTGGGCGGCCGCGTCCTGGCCCGCGACCTGTGGGAAAACGTGGCCGGCATGCGCAAGGAAAAGGAGCTGCTGGAACGCCGCCTGGTCCTTCCGCTCGCCGAGGCGGACCTGGCGGATGAATTCGGCGTGGTGCCGCCGCGCGCCGTCGTCCTCTTCGGCCCTCCGGGCACGGGCAAGACCACCTTCGCGAAGGCCATCGCGTCCCGGCTTGAGTGGCCGTTCGTGGAGGTATTCCCGTCCCGGCTGGCAGGCGACCCCCAGGGCCTGGCGGGTGCGCTCCGGGAGACCTTCCTGGAAATCGCGGAGCTGGAGCACGCCGTGGTGTTCATCGACGAGGTGGAGGAGATCGCGTCCCAGCGGGCCGGTGATCCGCCGTCACCGCTGCAGGGCGTGACCAACGAGCTGTTGAAAATCATCCCGGCATTCCGCGAGCAGCCCGGCCGTCTGCTGGTGTGCGCCACCAACTTCATCCGCGCGCTGGACTCCGCTTTCCTGCGCCACGGCAGGTTCGACTACGTGATTCCCATCGGCCTGCCGGACCGGCAGGCGCGCGAGGCGATGTGGCAGCGGTTCATCCCCGCGGCCGTGGTGGACGCCGTGGACGTGGAACTGCTGGTGGAACGCACCGAGGGCTTTTCGCCGGCGGACATCGAATACGCCGCCCGCAGCGCCTCCCAGCGGGCCTTGGAAAAGGCAGTGTACGACGACGGCGGGCTGGCTTCCGGCGGCGAGGTTTCGGTGCGCGAGGCGGTGCGGAAGGGCCCGTCCACCCAGGATTACCTGGACGCGATCAGTGAAACGCGCACCACGGTCAGCGCGGAGGTGCAGGCGGACTTCCTGGAGGACATCGGCTCGCTGGGCCGGGTCTAGTTGCCGGAAAC
Organism: Pseudarthrobacter sp. YAF2; assembly: GCF_052113345.1. Taxonomy (NCBI): domain Bacteria; kingdom Bacillati; phylum Actinomycetota; class Actinomycetes; order Micrococcales; family Micrococcaceae; genus Pseudarthrobacter; species Pseudarthrobacter sp. YAF2. The sequence continues at coordinate 4,608 of NZ_JBFRDA010000003.1, forward strand.
GTCGTCGTAGGAGAGGTTCTCGTAGTCGGTGTCGTCGTCCTCGTCCAGCCTGGCGTCGAATTCCTCCAGCAGCCAGGGGTTGATCCGGGCGAGGATCTTGCGGGTTTCCTCCACGGGGACCGCCGCGTACAGCACCGGCCGGGCGTCCTCGTAGCGGGTGACCGGGGGCTTGTCGGGCCACTTTTCCGCCAGGGCTTTCACCCGTTCCGGCAGCGAATTGTGGGCGTTGTCGGCGATCTTGACCAGCGTGGCGTCATGGTCCTCGGCAATGAAATGGATTCCGGCCTGGTAGTCGTCCGGGTTGTCGTGCAGCCGTTTGGTAACGCGCTCAATGATCCGCACAGCGCGCTCGGAGACGCCCATGTCCAGCAGCGCCTGCCGGGTGATCGGGGTGTCTTCCGCGATGTCGTGCAGGTAGCCGGCGATCCGGATGTCGTCGTCGAAATCCGCCAGGGCATCACCCACGGCCAGGACGTGCTCGCGGTACGGCCGCTTGAGTTTGTCCTTCTGGCGGTTGTGGGCAACTTCGGCGAGGACCTTGGCCGTCTCCACCGTGAATCGTGGCGCACGGAGGTTCGCGTCCGCGCTTCCTGTTTCTGGCATGGGTCTAGCCTACGCGCCCGCCCCGGGCACGCCCGGCCATGTCCATGGCTCCACGGGGAGCGAACGGGGGTCAAAGGATGCCAGGGCATTCGCCAGCGGTCCGGGCGGGAGCCCCAGCGAATCGAGGAGGGTGTCCCGGACCCGCGCAGCGTCCGCCCCGGCCGCTGCCAGGTCCGCCAGTGTCACCGCTCCGTCGCGCTTGGCCAACCGCGCGCCGTCGCGGTTTACCACCAGAGGTACATGGGCATATTCCGGTACAGGAATATTCAGCAGGGACGCCAGGTAGGCCTGCCGCGGCGTGGACGGGAGGAGGTCGTCACCCCGGACCACCTGGTCTATGCCTTGGGCGGCATCGTCCACCACCACCGCGAGGTTGTAGGCGGTCACACCGTCATTGCGGCGCAGCACCAAGTCATCCACCACCCCGGTGAACCTCCCGCGCCGGATGTCATGGACCGTGAATTCGGTGACGTCCGCCCGCAGCCTGAGGGCCGCGGGCCGGGTGGAGCGCTTGAACTCCAGTTCCGCCCGGTCCAGGTTTCGGCAGGTCCCCGGGTAGGCACCTTGGGGCGCATGGGGTGCGGAGGCAGCCTCCTGGATTTCCCGGCGGGTGCAGAAGCACTCGTAGGTGAGCCCCGCGCGCTCCAGCATGTCAATCGCCCGGGCGTAGAGGGGTCCGCGTGCCGTTTGCCGCACCACGTCGCCGTCCCAGGTCACTCCAACGGCCTGGAGATCCCGCAGCTGTCCCGCCTCTGAACCGGCGCGGGCGCGGTCCAGGTCCTCCACCCGCAGCAGGAACTCCCGCCCGGTGGATCGGGCAAAGAGCCAAGCGAGGATGGCAGTGCGCAGGTTTCCCACGTGCAGTTCACCGGAGGGGCTGGGGGCGAAACGTCCGGCGGAGGTCATGGATCCACCTTAGGCCGGACAGCACAAGAGCCCCTCAGCTACCGATGACTTCGGGGAATGCCGACGTCGGTAGCTCAGGGGCTCTTGCCGTGGATGCGGAATGACATTGGTGTGAACAAGAGTCAATCTGCGGCAGCGTCTTTGCGGGAAGCCTGGTCCAGGGACCGGGTGGTGTGCCGGGGCTCCTGTAGCCTGCGGGATGCCGGCGGTAGCCTGTATCCCTTATTGCCATTATTTCAGCAGATGACCTACAGTGGGCGCAACTGGAGTGATTTGAAGTGATCAAAATGACTAATTGGCGACTCATATTAAAGCAGGAAGTGGTCAGATTGCAGGAACTCGATTCAACCGACCGGCGCATCCTGGCCGCGCTGGACGACGATCCCCGGGTGCCCATCATGGTGCTTGCGCAGAAGCTGGGCCTTGCCCGCGGCACTGTCCAGTCACGCCTGGAGCGGATGGCCGCCTCGGGCGCCCTCCGCCCCAACAGCAGCCGGGTGCTGCCCTCGGCGCTCGGCCGCGGGGTGGCCGCCGCCGTCAGTGCGGAGCTGGACCAGAGCCATCTGAACGAGGCCATCGCCGCGCTGCGCGAAATCCCCGAAGTCCTGGAATGCCATGCACCCGCGGGGGACACGGACCTGCTGATCCGCGTGGTGGCCAAAAGCCCTGACGACCTCTACCGGGTATCCGAGGAGATCCGTCTCTGCCCCGGCATCGTCCGCACCTCCACGAGCATGTTCCTGCGCGAGGTCATCCCGTACCGGACCACCGGGCTCCTGCAGGACGAGCAGGGGTAGACGGGCACCCAGAGGGCAGCTCTCCCCATCGCCGCCGACCATCCGCTGCGGCTAGGCTGGCAGCGAAAGATCCATTGGGGGAAATAATGGCGGGAAACTTCTATGGCGCGGACGTCGGACAGCTGCGCCAGATGGCAAAGGAGCTGGCCAGGGGCGCCGGCCGGCTGGAGCAGCTGGGGCAGCAACTCGGCGGCTCCATTGCCTCCACGAGCTGGAAAGGCAGTGACGGCGAGCGCTTCCGCGGCGACTGGAACGGCTCCCACGCACGCACGCTGAGAGCGGCGGCAGCCGGCGTCCGCAGCGCATCCAAGGCGCTTCTGCAGAATGCCGACGAGCAGGACCGTGCCAGCAGCACTCCTGCGGGCGGTGGATCAGGGGGACCGGACAGCGGCGGCAAGTCGTCGACGGACGACGCCGCCCGGGAGCTGACGGACAAACTCAGCGGCATGACGCCTGCGGAACGCGATGCCTACCTGAAATCGGAGGAATTCGGGCAATGGGTCCGGCAAAACCAGGCCAACGCCGATGCGGCGAAAGGCATCCTGGACGGCCTGGTGGACTCCGGCGCCCTGCCGCCGACCGGCCCAGGCGGCAAGGTCAACGCCTACGGCCGGTTCCTCCAGCAGTACTGGGCGGAATCCGCCATGCGGCAAGCCGGGATCGACCCCAACCACTGGGATCCGTCCAAGGGCGTTGACTACAACCGCGCCGATATCTACAAGGTGTACGCCTTCTACGCTGAGCTGTACAAGAACGACCCCCGCATGGAGTGGATCGGCATGGCCAACCAAGTGGGGCCGACCTTCATCGCCGGCTTTGAAGACATCGCATTCCTCCGCCACATGGCGGAGACCGGCCGTGACATTACTCCGCTGCTGTCAGGAGGAGACCCGGTCAAGCGGGCCGCGCTGGCTGCACTGGCTGAGTTCAGCACCTCTGAGCTGCGCTACTACGAAACCACCTTCCTGCAGATGCAGAAAGAGATCTTCACGGACATCGGATCACTGCACTTTGCCTACCAGCAAGGAGGCATTGCCGAGATCCAGAGGTTGGAGCGCGCCGGGATGGTGAGCACCCGCATGAATGACGCGTGGGCCGGCATTGATTCTGTCCCGGCATATCCGGGCCCGGAGGGCTACCACCAGTTGTCGCCGGCCGAGCAGACGGCCCTTCATCAAGCATCCTTCAACATGGCGGACCAGGAGCAGAACTACATCATCGCCGACGACTACGACAACATCCGCGGACGCACTACTGGAACGGTGTTTACCGAGGCCATGACCGTCCTGGGTGAACCCAGTATCGAAGGGGCCAAGTCTTACTACGAGCAGTTCCCGGCGGCGACCCCGTACGTTGACATCAGCAGGTTCCCGCCCGTCGGTATCGATGTCCATCACGGCAACATCTCTGTCCGGGAGGATCGCTGGCGCCTCATCGACCAGGACACACTTAGCGCCTACGAGAACTGGCTGCACGGAGAGAAAGACCCGTACGGTGAGATGGTGAAACCCATGCCTGACCGGGTGGAGGAGTACCGGATGGTGCCGGCGGACGTTCGCAAGGCTGTGGGTGCCCCGTGAAGCTGCGTATCGTCCTCACGGCCTTGCTCGCGGCGCTGTTGAGCGGCTGCGGCATGTTCCCTGATGCACATTCAATCGAAAAGGAAGAGATCGTGGCTAACGGCAATTCCCAGTTCACGCCGGAAGGCATCGAGGCCATCAAGAGCAGCGGGAAAGCGGTCTTCGATTTCACCAGCCTGCCTATGGACATGTCCGCTCTTGGGTTTTCGACAGGTTCCGACGGAGCCCTGGTGGCAGCTGACTCCGACAAGTTGATTGACGTAAGGATGACCACGCCCCACGGCGTGGTTGAAATGCGTACGGACACCATTCGTGTCCGTCCCGGGGCGGACAACACGGTGGACCACATCGACATATTCATCAACTACCCTGACGCCCAGGACGCCAACGCTGAAATCAGGCGGGCTGTGGATGAACTGGGTTTCGTCATTCTTCAGGACGCCGAACCCATTGGAGCAGACTTCAAAGACGGTTCCGGGAAGGAGCAGTGGAACCCTGGAATGGGCAACAAGACAGGAACAGTCTTTTCCGCCGAGATCCTTCCCAACCACGACACCGGCCGGATGACGTTCATCTACTCCGTGCACCTCGCCGGGAAGTACTACACCCCTGAGGCGGAGGCCGGCATCGCTGCCACGGGTAAACCTTAACCAGCTGTTACACCGGCGGCCCGGCGTTGGACTTGAGGTTCTTCATCACCAGCGTTGACGTCAGCCGCTCGACGCCCGGGAGCGAGGTCAGTTCGGTGTCGTAAAAGCGCTGGTAGGCGGGCAGGTCCGCGGCGATAATCTTCAGCAGGTAGTCGGGGGAACCGAACAACCGCTGCGCCTCCACAATATTGTGGTTGTCCGCCACCCGGTTCTCGAAGATCTCCATGGTGGGACGGTCCACCTGCCGCAGGGTGACGAACACGATCGCCTCAAACCCCAAGCCCACGGCCGCCGGATCAATGTCCGCCTTGTAGCCGCGGATCACGCCGGACTGCTCCAGGTCACGCAGCCGCCGGTGGCAGGGCGCCACCGTCAGGCCCACCTTTGCGGCGAGTGCGGTGGCAGTCATCCGGCCATCCTCCTGCAGGTAACGCAAAATATTCCTGTCAATGCGATCTATCACGCAATAAACATACTGCCCTTACCGCGAGGCGGGCTAAAACCGGACAGCACTTATGGCCGAATTCTCCCTATGGTTGCTCTTGAGACGCCGTCGACAGGAGAATCCCATGAATCCGCAGCTGTTCCTGGCCTTTATCGTGGTGGCCGCAGCCCTGGCCTGCACGCCGGGAGTGGACTGGGCCTACACCATCGCGGCCGGCCTCCGGCAGCGCAGTTTCGTACCGGCGGTGGCGGGGCTTTGCGGCGGCTATGTCCTGCATACCGTCCTGCTGGTGGCTGGCCTTGCGGCGTTGTTGGCCGGAATGCCCGGCCTCTTGGGCTGGATCACCCTGGCCGGCGCGGCCTACCTTCTCTGGCTCGGCATTGGGACCCTCCGGTCCTGGCGGGGTGCAAGCTTTGGCGCCGCGGCGGCAGGCGGCTCCGGAACCCAGCTGCGCACTTTCCTTCAGGGCATGGGCACCAGTGGGATCAACCCTAAAGGGCTGCTGTTCTACGTGGCGCTGATTCCGCAGTTCGTCAGCGCCGATGCCTCCCTGCCGGTGCCGGTGCAGTCGGGGCTGCTGGGAATGACGTTCGTGGCCCTGGCGGGGCTGGTGTACACGGCGGTGGCGCTCCTGTCGCGGACGTTGCTGCAGAGCAGGCCAGGTGCTGCGCGCGTGGTGACCCTCGCCAGCGGCCTCATCATGGTGGTGCTGGGGGCCGTGCTGCTCGGTGAACAGCTGCTGCCCTTCCTTGCCGGCCGTTCCTAGTCCCCGCTGAGTTCCTTCCAGTCCTGCTCCCACATCCGCCGCATTTCCTCGTCCTTGCGGATGGGGACCGGCGCCCCGATTTCCCGCTGCGGCTCCGGGTCCCCGCGCCGGCGTCCCCAGTCGCGCGGGTTCAGGGACCGTCGGCTCGAATCCAAGACCAGCAACGCACGGTCCGTCAGGGCGTCATTGCGGAGTGCCAGGTGCGTCTTGCGGCGGCGCAGGACCTCGGCGATTGCCTGGTGCGCCGCGTCCAGCCGCCCTTCCCGGCGCAGCGCCCGCGCACGGACCAGGAGCAGGGCGGCGGAGAGGTCGTCGGCGTTCAGCAGTCCCTCCGTCCAGTCGATGACGGTGCGGCTCCGGCCCAGGTCCAGGGCCAGCGAGCAGCGGGCCAGTGCCATGGGGAGCGACGGCGGCAACCCGGCCAGTGCATCCAGGGCAGCTTCCGTGCGGCCTGTTTCGCGCAGCGAGTGGGCCAGTGCCAGGAATACCGACTCCTCGCTGAACAGCACCGGGATCTCCACCCGTTCGGCGAGTTCAATCCGGGTGACGATCCTGGTGAGGTACGTGGACGAGTAGCGGTTCGCCTCCTCATCGTTCCTGGTGGTCAGCCCGCGCTGCAGGAGTTCGGAGGCGCGGAGGTAGCCGCCGTGCTTGTACTCAAGCAGGCCGGCCATCAAGTAGCACAGCCCGGCCCAGCCGGGGTAGGTCCGCGCCAGGTAGATCAGCCGCTCGGGTTCGCGGCTGGTGAAGACGGCCTCGTGGACAGCTTTGGCAGGTTTGGACGGCAACCGCTTGAGCCGCGGCACCTCACCGTCGAGGGAGAGCAGGGCCGGATTCCGGCCGCCCAGCACTCCGGTGAGCAGGCCGCCCACCCCGCCGGCGAGGTCATGGACCGGGGTCCGCAGTTGGGCGTGCCCGAAGGGCGTGAGGTCGCGGCTGTCCCAGTAGATCGGTGCGGTTTCCCCGGCGCTCATCATTCCATGCTAGCCGGGAAGCGGCGGGGTCCAAGCCGCCCGGTCAGCGGCCGGCTGCAGTAATCCACACCCCGACCACCCAGGTGCTGGCGGCGAGGCAGGCCAACCCGAATTCCGCGAGCATCCCCAGGCCGGTGGCCTTCAGGGCAGCCCAGCTGGATCTGGCCGCCGTCGGAAAATTCCGCGTGCGGACGAACTCGCTGACCAGCAAGCCGGCCGCAAAACCAACGAAGAGTCCCAGTACGGGGATGATAAACATCCCCACTGCGCCCGCCACGAGCGCCACCACGATGCTGCGGCTGGGGATGGAGTGCTGCCGGAGCTTCCTGCCGGTGAGCACAGCGCCGGCGGTCATGCCCGCGGCAACGAAGATCATGGCCACCGCGAAGACCACCCACCCCACCGTCCCGGCGCCGCCCCAGATGGCCCATGCCAGCAGACTGATGCCGACCAGAACGCTGCCGGGAAGGACAGGGATGATGGTGCCCGCCACGCCCGCCAGGATTCCCAGGCCGCACAGGATGGTCACCACGGTTTCGGAGGTCATGGTCCCCAGTCTAGGGGCGCTCCCTTAACGCCCGACGGCGGCGCCTCCTTCCGCAAAGGAGGCACCGCCGTCGTACTATCCGCAGGCGCGGATTTACTCCGCTTCCACCGCAGCGGCGACGGCCGCGGTGACGGCGGGGGCGACGCGCGGGTCCAGCGGGCTGGGCACGATGTAGTCGGCTGAAAGGTCCTCGGCGGCGAGCTCCGCGATGGCGCGGGCGGCTGCCAGCTTCATGGCCGGCGTGATGCGGCGCGCGCCGGCGTCAAGTGCACCGCGGAAAATGCCCGGGAAGGCCAGGACGTTGTTGATCTGGTTGGGGAAGTCGCTGCGGCCGGTGGCGACCACCGCGGCGTACTTCACGGCTACCTCGGGCAGGACTTCGGGGTCCGGGTTGGACAGGGCGAACACGATGGCGTCCTGGTTCATCAGGGCCAGGTGCTCCTCAGCCAGCTTGGAGGAGGAGACGCCGATGAACACGTCCGCGCCGGCAAGTGCTTCCGCGGGGCCGCCGTTGATGCCACGGGGGTTGCTGCGGGCTGCGATGTCCGCCTTCTTGCTTGCGGTATCGGCTGCGAGGTCGGCGCGGCTGCTGTTGATGACGCCGCGGGAGTCCAGCAGGACGACGTCGGTGATGCCGGCGGCCAGCAGGATTTCGGCGACGGCGATGCCCGCGGCGCCTGCGCCGGACACCACCACCTTGAGCCCGTTGAGGCCTCGGCCGGTTACCTTGGCGGCGTTGGTGAGGGCTGCGAGGGCCACGACGGCGGTCCCGTGCTGGTCATCGTGCATGACGGGGCAGTCCAGTGCCTCGATCAGCTTTTCCTCGAGTTCAAAGCAGCGTGGCGCGGAGATGTCTTCGAGGTTGACGGCGCCGAAGCTGGGGCGCAGGCGGACCAGGGTTTCCACGATCTCGTCCACGTCGGTGGTGTTGAGGACCAGCGGGATGGAGTCGAGGTCGCCGAATGTCTTGAAGAGCGCCGACTTGCCTTCCATGACGGGCAAGGAGGCGCTGGGGCCGATGTTGCCCAGGCCAAGGACGGCCGTGCCGTCGCTGACCACGACCACCAGGCGCTCGGCCCAAGTGAGGGTGCGGGCCAGTTCAGGCTTGGCGTGGATAGCGCGGCTGACCTCGGCCACCCCCGGGGTGTAGGCGATGGACAGGTCCCGCTTGTTGGAGAGCGGAACGGTGCTGGTCACGGACAGCTTGCCGCCCTGGTGCGCGCCGAAGATTTCCTCTTCGGTCAGGGCCGTTGCTGCTGAATTGTCGGTGGCTGTAACTGCGTCAATGGACACGTCGTTGTCTCCTGGTGCTCGCCGTGGGCGCACGGCACATGGAGCTGGAGCCCGGCCGGGCCCAGCGGGAAAAGTAGTGCGACAGGAAACCCAAGGGTGGCGGGTCCAGGGGAACGCCGGGGGTGTTTCCGCCCTGCCGCTCCGTTGCGACCATGGTAGGCATCCCCAAAGGGCCAGCCGGAACGCGCAGGAGCAGCTTTTTCGGTGCCAAAAGGTTTAAGCAGGCAAGTTAGTGACTCAGATCACCGCATTATGGCGTATTTAATTGTCTATTGGTCTAGACCAGTTACGCAGTTTTGGTGACTGTTAATCCGGATTCTGCCCCCGAAGACAACCGCCCGCACGCCTTTTTGAGGTCTTCCTCGGCTTCGAAGAGGGACAGGCGGCGGTTCCGCACGGACTGGACCAGACCAGTGACCGCCAGGAGGAGAACCCGCGCACCCACGGCATCGCCGCAGGCGCCGGCAAGGAGCTTCTCGCTGAGCGCGTCGATCTCGCGCAGGAGCTCAGTGGTGTCCCGCTCCGGCAGGGATACGCCCCGGCTCAGGCACTGCTCCACCGCGGGCTGCATGACGCGCATGTGGAAGATCTCCATCGCCAGGCCGGAGAGGGCGCGGCCGCGGAAGCGCGGGGACGAGCCGCGGGCACCGGCCTGCAGCTCGTCAAGCTGCTGCCGGAAGAGCGCCAGCATCAGGTGGGTGGGAGACGGAAAATACCGGTAGAGCGTGCCCAGCGGGACGTCTGCTTTTTCGGCGACTTCTGACAGCTCCACGGCATCGAGGCCCTTGCGGGCAAACCCTGCGGCCGTATCGAGGATGCGCGCGTAGCGGAGGCGCTGGCGGGGAGCGGAAGGCCGGGCGGCCATGGGCGGATGGTCTGAAAAAGTCTCGGGCATCAGCATTCCGGGGTTGTGTTTTAGGGGACTGCGGCCAGGAGTGCCCCCACTTCCGTACCACCCTGCAGCCCGGTTCAACTATACGGCACCGGTGCGGAGCAGGTTGGTCAGCGGGCTTACTTTCGGACGCCTGCGGGTCAGTCCACGCCCTTGATCTTGACGACGAAGACGGCACCCAGAAGCCCGATGACAGCAGCCGTGAGGAACAGCGTCCGGTAGCCGCCCGCGTACGTCACGGCCACCAGTGCCAAGGCCGGGGCAACCACCTGGGGCAGGGAGTTGGCCACGTTGATGACGCCCATGTCCTTCCCCCGGCTGACGGCGAACGGGAGGACCTGGGTCAGCAGCGCGAAGTCCACCGCCAGGTAGGCGCCGAAACCGATGCCCAGGACGGCGGCCCCGGCGAGGGCGCCCGGCCACACGGGGAAGAACGCCATGATGGCCCCGGCCATGGCGATGGTGGCTGACGAGCCGATAACGAACGGCTTCCGCTTGCCCACCTTGTCGCTCCAGGGGCCGGCCAGCACGGCGGTGATCATCACCATCACCGCGTAGATGCCGGTCAGGACCAGCACCCCGGTGGCCGGATCCGGGTAGCCGATGACGTCCCGCAGGAAGAACAGCAGGTACACGATGGTGAGCTGGTTGCCAACGTTCACCAGGAAACGCGTCAGCCAGGCCCACGCGAAGTCCGGATAGACAAACGGGCTGATCCAGAAGCCCTTGATAAAAACGCGGGGGCGGAAAGCCTCCAGTTCCGACTTCGGCAGGGCGGGATCGTTCCGGTGGAACAGGTACGGCACGACGGACAGCAGCAGGGCAGCCGCGCACAGCCAGTAGCCCACCATGAAGTTGCCGGCCACCACCGCACCGAAGACGGCGCCGGTAAGGATGCCCAGGGTCTGGCCCATGGCCGCGAGCCCGCCGACTCCGCCGCGCTGGGCTACGGGCACACGGTCCGGGACGGCGGCGGTGATGGCGGCATAGGCGGCATTCGCGCCCAATTGCACCAGGCACCAGAAGAGCACCATCAGGGCCACACCGCCCGAAAAGGACATGGCCAGCAGGGCCGCCGTCGCCAGCACAGCCCCGGCCAGCACCCACGGGGCGCGGCGGCCGAAGCGCGACGTGGTCCGGTCCGAGAATGCACCGAAGAGCGGGTTGGCCACCAGGGACACAGCTGCACCGCAGGCCGTGACCAGGGAAAGGATGGCTTCCTTGCTGGGCGCATCGATACTGATGGCCTGTTGCCCGATAAACACATTGATGGGACCGAAGAAGGCCGCATTGATGCCGACATTGACCAGCACCAGGCCGGTCACCCACCGCGCGGTGACCTTCTGCACCGGCTCGGCGAGCGCCGCCGTCGAACTTTCCGGGGAGGTGCCGCCCGGCGGCGCGGGCTTCTTGGACAGACTCATTGGCTTTGCTCCCCTGGTGCGGCCGGTTGGCGGTGGGAATCAGACTATCGTGGGCCGTACCTGGCCGGCAGGCACCGCCCCGGCCGCCCCGTTGCCGAAGACCAAGGAGCAGCAAATGAACGCACCCACCCCCGCAGAAAGCGCAGCCGTGAACACCGCAGACCTCTACGACGAACGCGGCTCCGAACTGGCATCGATCTCCCTGCAGTTCCAGTCCCTGGGCGGCCGGTCGCATTTCAACGGACCGGCCCGGACCATCCGCTGCTTCCAGGACAACGCCCTGGTGAAATCGACGCTTGCTTCCCCGGGCAACGGCGCCGTCCTGGTGGTGGACGGCGGCGGATCGCTGGGGACGGCCCTGATGGGGGACATGATTGCCGAAAGCGCCGTGGCGAACGGCTGGGCCGGCGTCGTGATCAATGGCGCCATCCGGGACCGGGAGGCACTCGCCCGGCTGGACCTTGGGGTCAAGGCACTTGGCAGCAACCCGAAGAAGAGCCTGAAGACGGGCGCCGGCGAGGTTGACGTGGATGTGGTGATCGACGGCGTCACCATCCGCCCGGGGGCCGACATCTGGTGCGACCCCGACGGCATCCTCGTGGAGGCGTAGGCGGGCACCGCGCCGCAGCGAAACGCAGAGGCAAAAGTTTGCGGAACCGGGAATAAAAAGAGCGAGTAAGATAGTTACTGAAAGCAACTATCGCTGCTTATATCCTTTTCTTCCCCTGGAGAACCCATGTCTAAAGCCTCTGCCGCGCCCCGCGCCGGAGAAACACTGACGCAACGCCAGATCGTCACGGTAATGGTCGGCCTGATGCTGGGCATGTTCCTCGCATCCCTTGACCAGACCATCGTTTCAACGTCCATCTACACCATCGCCAACGATCTCGACGGGCTCTCGCTGCAGGCGTGGGCCACCACCGCGTACCTGATCACGTCCACGGTCAGCACCCCGTTGTACGGCAAATTGAGCGACATCTTCGGCCGCCGCCCGCTGTACCTGACGGCGATCCTCATCTTCCTGGTGGGCTCGCTGTACGCCGGCTCGGTCCACTCGATGACCGAACTCGCAGTTGCCCGTGGCATCCAGGGCCTGGGCGCAGGCGGCCTGCTGGCCTTGGCGCTGACCATCATCGGCGACATCGTCTCGCTCAAGGACCGCGCCAAGTTCCAGGGCTACTTCATGTCCGTCTTCGGCATCTCCTCGGTCCTGGGTCCCGTGGTGGGCGGGGCGTTCGCCGGTTCGGCGAACATCCTGGGTTTTGACGGCTGGCGGTGGGTCTTCTTCATCAACATCCCCATTGGCCTCGCCGCGCTGACGGTCGTGTTCCTGTTCCTGCACCTGCCCGCCAAGCATCTGAAGCAAAAGATCGACTACTGGGGTGCCGCGGCCATCACGGTGGCCATCGTTCCGCTGCTGCTGGTGGCCGAGCAGGGCCGGTCCTGGGGCTGGACCTCGGTCAACTCCTTCCTCTGCTACGGCCTGGGCGTGGTGGGCATTGCCTGGTTCCTGCTCGCCGAAAAGCGGGCCGGTGACTACGCACTGATCCCGCTGCGGCTCTTCCACAACGTCACGTTCGGGCTGTCCTCGCTGCTGAACTTCATCATCGGCATCGGAATGTTCGGTGCGATCGCCATGCTCCCCATGTACCTCCAGCTGGTGAAGGGCCTCACGCCCACCCAGGCCGGCCTGATGATGATCACCTTCACGGTGGGCATCCTGTTCGGCTCCATCACCGCAGGCCGCACCATTTCGGCGTCCGGGACGTTCCGTATCTTCCCCATCATGGGCACCGGCATCCTGACCGCCGCCGCCCTGGTGATGGGCTTCTCCCTTGGCGTGGACACCGGACTCTGGGTCCCCGGGCTCATCGCGGTGTTCTTCGGCGTCGGCCTGGGCTTCTGCATGCAGCCCCTCACCCTTGCCATGCAGACCTCCGTCCCGCCGCGCGACATGGGCGTGGGCACCTCCTCGGCGGCCTTCTTCCGCTCCATGGGCGGCGCCGTGGGAACGGCTGTGTTCATCTCCATGCTCTTCAGCCTGGCAGCCAGCCGGATCGCTGACGGCATGAAGAGCGCCGCCACGGATCCCGCCTACCTGGCCGTCCTGAAGGACCCTGCCGTCGCCTCCGATCCGGCCAACGCCAAGCTGTACGACTTCTTCAAGAACGGCGCCTCCAACGATTCGCTGAATGACACCAGCTGGCTGCACACCGCCAACACCACCCTGACCAGGCCCATCACCGAAGGCTTCGCCACTTCGATCGACACCGTGATGTTGACGGCGGCAGCCCTGACGGGCCTGGCATTCCTCATCAGTTTCGCGTTGCCCCGGAAGAAGCTGACGGACCAGAAGGCCTCGCCCCAGGACAAGGACGACTTGCAGATCCCGGCCCACTAGACCCGGAAGCGCAGGGAACAAACGACGACGGCGGCACGGCCCGCCGTCGTCGTTTTGCGTTCTGGAGCCGGGGCGCCAAGTGGAACCTGCGGCGGTGACGTGCCACACTGTTTAGCGCGTGTGCGCCGGCCCTTTTTGCCGGTACCGCAGCCGACGACGTCCGCACCGCATCCATAAACCTCCAACACCAGGGAGAACCATGCCCACTGCACAGGAGCAGACAACCACCCGGATACCGCGGCGGGTGATCTGGCTGGCGCTCGCGGGGGCGGTGGGTGGATTCCTCTTCGGCTTCGACTCATCCGTGGTCAACGGCGCCGTGGACGCCATGAAGGAAGAATTCGCCCTGTCCGAGGCCGTCACCGGCTTCGCCGTTGCCATCGCCCTGCTGGGCTGCGCCGCCGGGGCCTTCCTGGCCGGCAAGGTGGCCGACCGCTACGGCCGTATCCCTGCCATGAAGCTTGGCGCACTGCTCTTCCTGATCAGCGCCGTGGGCACCGGCTTCTGCTTCGGCGTCTGGGACCTGATCTTCTGGCGCCTGGTGGGCGGCCTGGGCATCGGCCTGGCGTCCGTGATCGCGCCCGCCTACATCTCGGAGATCTCCCCGCGAAAGGTCCGCGGGCGCCTGGCCTCCCTGCAGCAGCTGGCCATCACCACCGGTATCTTCGCAGCCCTGCTCTCCGATGCGCTCCTGGCCACGACCGCCGGCGGCGCAGGCCAGTCGTTCTGGCTCGGTATCGAAGCCTGGCGGTGGATGTTCCTTGCCGCCGCCGTCCCGGCCATCGTCTACGGCTGGGTGGCCTTCACGCTGCCCGAATCCCCGCGCTTCCTGGTGTTCCAGGGCAAAGAAGACCAGGCCCGGAAGGTGTTCGATTCGATTGCGCCCGCCGAGGATACCGACCGGCACATCCGCGACATCCGGGAAGCCATCGAGGAAGACAAGCTGGCCGGGCAAAAGGGTTCCCTCCGCGGCAAGACGTTCGGCCTGCAGACCGTGGTCTGGGTGGGCATCATCCTGTCCGTGCTGCAGCAGTTTGTGGGGATCAATGTGATCTTCTACTACTCCACCACGCTCTGGAAGGCCGTCGGGTTCCAGGAGAAGGACTCCCTGGCCATCTCCGTGGCAACGGCGGTCACCAACATCCTGGTCACCCTGGTGGCCATCGCCCTGGTGGACCGTGTTGGGCGCCGCCCCATCCTCCTCGCCGGGTCCGTGGGAATGGCAGTCTCCCTGGGCGCCATGGCCCTCGCGTTTTCCTCGGCAACGGGCAGCGGCGAGAACATCACCCTGCCGGGCGCCTGGGGTCCCGTGGCACTGGTGGCAGCCAACGTGTTCGTGATCAGCTTCGGCGCGTCCTGGGGGCCGCTGGTGTGGGTGCTCCTGGGCGAAATCTTCCCGTCCAGGATCCGTGCCCGGGCCCTGGGCCTGGCCGCTGCCGCGCAGTGGGTGGCCAACTTCGCGATCACCCTCAGCTTCCCGGTGATGGCCACCGGCTCGCTGCCCCTGACGTATGCCATGTACGCGCTGTTCGCGGCCGCGTCCTTCTTCTTCGTGATGTTCAAGGTGCCGGAGACCAACGGGATGTCCCTGGAGCAGGCCGAGACGCTGTTCGTGCCCAAGGGGTCCAAGAAGGCCTTGTAACGCCCCTTCAGCTTTCGCCGGAAGACAACAAACCCTCCATCACCTGGCGTGATGGAGGGTTTGCTTGTTGTCCGGCCGCTTACACCACGTGCGGTTCGTGCGAGGAGAGGTAGGCCCGGCCGCCGAGGGCGATCAGGATGGCGACCACCATGGCTGCCGCACCCGCGAAGAACGGAACCTGCGGGCCGAAGTGCTCACCGAGCTGCGCGGCCGCGAACGGGGCCAGCGCACCGCCCATCCAGCGGACGAAGTTGTAGCCGGAGGACGCCACGGGGCGGGGTGAATCCGAGACACCCATGGCCAGTTCGGTGTAAATGGTGTTGTTGACGCCCAGCAGGGCACCGGCAACGATCACCAGGACGACGACGGCCGGCACCGAGTGCCCCGCCGCCAGGCCCAGCCCGGCCAGGTCCAGCATGAGTAGGAACAGCGTGCCGGTCAGTACCTTGACGGCACCGAAACGGGCCTGCAGCGGCGGTGCCACGAAGACGGAGAAGACGGCCACGGCCACGCCCCAGCCGAAGAAGACGCCGCCGATTCCGTAGGCGTTCATGCCCAGGATGAACGGGGTGAAGGCCAGGATGGTGAAGAAGCCGTAGTTGTAGAACAGGCCGCTCGCCGCCGTCGTCCGCAGTCCCTTGTGGCCCAATGCCAGCAGGGGATCGCGCAGGCGGACCTTGCGCTCGGGCAGGGGCGTCTTGGGCAGCAGGGCGATCAGGGCGACGAAGGCGGCCGCCATGAGGACGGCGGTGCCGAAGAACGGTGCGCGCCACTGCCAGCCGCCCAGGAGGGCGCCCAGGAGCGGGCCGAGCGAGATGCCCAGGCCCAGTGCTGCCTCGTAAAGGATGATCGCGGTACCGGCGCCGCCGCTGGCGACGCCCACGATCACGGCGAGGGCCGTGGCCACGAACAGGGCGTTGCCCAGGCCCCAGCCCGCGCGGAAGCCCACCAGCTCACCGACGCTGGCGGACAGGCCGGAGAGCGAGGAGAAGACGACAATCACGGCCAGGCCGATCAGCAAGGTCCGTTTGCCGCCGATGCGGGAGGAAACATAACCGGTGATCAGCATGGCCAGCGCGGTGACCAGGAAGTAGCTGGTGAACAGCAGCGAGACCTGGCTGGGGCTTGCATGGAGGTTTGTGGCAATGGCCGGAAGGATGGGGTCCACCAGGCCGATGCCCATGAAGGCGAACACTGCGGCGAGCGCGGTGGCCCACACAGCCTTCGGCTGCTTAAGGAATGAGGCCTTTTCAGCCTGCAAGGTGTTTTCTGGTGCCGGCAGGGTTTCTGCGAGCTGGCCGTCCATGGAGGGTGCTCCTAAATTCGTCACTGGTTCAGTTCTGGAGGGAAGCGTTGATTTTGTCGATGACCGGCAGCGCGTCCGCCAGCGCTTTGCGGTCCTGGTCGCTGAGGGTACTCAGGATGCCTGCCATTACCCGGTTGCGGCGCCGGTTCGCGGAGTCCACGGCGTCCCGGCCTTCGGGGGTCAGGATCACCCGGACGGCGCGGGAGTCGTTCGGGTCCGGCTCGCGGCGTGCGAGTCCGGCACGTTCGAGCTTGATGATCTGCTCGGTGGCGCTGGGGACGCGGACCCCGAGGTTCCGAGCGATCTCGCCGACGCGCTGGCCCTCGTCGAGCAGCATCTTGAGGGTGCTGAGCTGGGCGGCGCTGAGTTCGCCGTCGGCGTCCAGGCGGCGGACCAGGTACACGCTGTGGCGGAGGGCTTCGCGGAACCCGCTGGCAAGTTCCTGCAGTGCGTTATCGTCGTTCATCGTTAGGTAGCCTAACATTTAGGGTACCTAACAGTCAAGCTTCAGAGAGTCAACTTCATCCCGACATGGCTGGCCTCAAAGCCCAGCTGCTCATAGAACCGGTGCGCTGCGGAGCGGCTGTGGTGCGTAGTCAGCTGCACCAGGGTGCAGCCCCGGCGCCGGGACTCCCCGATGGCCCAGCCCACCATGAGCTTTCCGAAGCCCTGCCCCCGAAGGGACGCAGCCACGCGGACGCCTTCGAGCTGCGAGCGCCATGCACCTTGCCGGGAGATGCCGGGAAGGAAGCTGAGCTGGAAGGTGGCCACCACCGGCCCGGCCTGGCTCCCTGGCGGAACAGTCTCGCCGACGATCAGGAGGTGGGCGGGGTCGGCGTTGATCGCATCAAAAGCGCGCTGGTACGGCTCCATGTCCCGCGCGGTCTCGCGGCCGGCACCCAAGGCGTCGTCGGCGAGCAGCCGCACCATGGCCGGGAGGTCGGCAGGGGTGGCGTGGCGGAGACGGAACGTACCGCCGTCGACGTCGGCGGTCAGCAAAGGAGTCACGGCTCTTTGGGTATCGGTCACCTGCCCAGCTTGGCACAGGATCTGAGCGGGGGTCTGGGGAAAATCTGCCAAAGGTGAGCGGGCGTTGCGGTAAAACACGCGAAAGGTGAGCGGGGGTTTCCGGGGTGCTGCACGACGAACGACGCCGGCACCCACCACTGTAATGAAGTGGTAAGTGCCGGCGTCGTTGTAATGGCGCGTGCCAGGGTGCCTCAGGCGGGGGCGCCTGCGAGTTCAGCCTGCCGCTCCTCCACCAGGGTGGCGACGGCGTTGAACAGCGGGTGGTCCGGCTCCAGTCCGGTGATCCGGGCCGTGGCATCGGACGGGTTTGCGGAGCCCAGGATGCCTGCCAGCTCAGTGGCCTCGGCATCGGCGGGGTCGTTGAAGCGGAGCGCGGCAGCAATGGCGCCCAGCAGGGCCTCCGGCACCACGCCGCGTTCCGCGAGCTCCGCCGCCGGGCCGATGAAGCGCTCGTGGCGGCTCAACTTCCGCATCGGCGCCCGGCCCACCCGGTTGACGGTGTCCGGCAGGTACGGGTTGGAGAACCGGACCAGGATTTTCTGTACGTAGGCTTCCTGCTCGTCGTTGCTGAAGCCGTGCTTGGCCACGAGGAGCTGCTTGGTCTCCTCGAGCACCGCCCGGACGTCCTCGGCCACATCCTGGTCCGCCATGGCATCGGAGATCTTTTCCAGCCCCGCCTCAAAGCCCAGGTAGGCCGCAGAGGCATGCCCGGTGTTCACGGTGAACAGCTTCCGCTCGATGTACGGCGAGAGGTCGTCAACGAACGTGGCACCGGGTATCACCGGTGCGGCATCGCCGAAGGCGCTCCGGTCGATGACCCACTCGTAGAAGGTTTCCACGGTGACGTCCAGGCCCTGCCCGGCTTCCTGGTTGGGCACGATCCTGTCCACGGCGGTGTTCGCGAACACCACCTTCCCGTCCAGGGCTCCGGCGGCGGCCCCCGGCTGGGCGGCCACCTCCCTGGCCAGGATGTCCGTGGCATTGATGGCGTTCTCGCAGGCCATCACCTGCAGGGGTGCCCGGCCGGGCTCCCTGGCGACGATGCCCTTGGCGATCACGGGCGCCACGAACTTCAGGATGTGCGGGCCCACCGCCGTGGTGACGATGTCCGCCGTCGCGATCTCCGCGACCAGCTCCGCTTCCTGGGTGTTGGAGTTCAACGCCCGGAAGTTGTCCACCGTCCGCACGGCGGGGTTCTCGCCCACCTCGTGGACCGCATAGCTGTCCGCTGCCGCCAGCCGGGTGATCAGTTCCTCGGCGACGTCCGCGAACACCACCTCGTAGCCGGCATCATGCAGGAGCAGGCCCACGAAGCCGCGGCCGATGTTGCCGGCGCCAAAATGTACTGCCTTCATTAAGCGTTGACCTTTCCGAAGAGCTCCAGGACTTCATCCTCGGACGTGGCAGCCTCGAGCCGGGCCACCTGCTCCTTGTTCGTGAAGACCTTGGCGATGGAGGACAGGATGTGCAGGTGTTCGTTGTTGATGCCTGCGACGCCCACCACGAACTTGACCTCCTTGCCGTTCCAGTCGATGCCCTCGGGGTAGCGGATCACGGACACCGCGGACTTGCGGATGTGGTCCTTGGCGGCGTTGGTACCGTGTGGAATCGCCAGGAAGCTGCCCATGTAGGTGGACACGGACTCTTCCCGCTCATGCATGGCGGCGATGTAGCCCTCGTCCACGGCCCCGCGGGCCAGCAGGAGCCGGCCGGCTTCGTCAATCGCGGCATCGCGGGTGGTGGCGGAACCCCGCATGACCACGCTCTCCCGAGCCAGGATCTCGGAGGTTCCGGCACCGGAAGCCGCAGCCGCGGTTCCTGCCGCGGCAGCGGGCGCAGCATCCACCGGGGCATCGGCGGCGTGCGCACCGTGGGTGGCGCCGGCGTCGGCCGTGTCACCGCGCTCGGTGTTGCTTTCGCGGACCAGCTCCACGATTTCGTCGTAGCGCGGGCTGCTCATGAAGTTGTCCACCGAATAGTGCACGGCGCTGGACGTGGCCGGTTTGGCACGTTCGGTGAGGTCCTGGTGGGTGACCACGACGTCGTAGCTGTCGGTGAGGTTGGCGATGGAGGCGTTGGTGACCTTGACGTCGGGGAACCCGGCGGCCTTGATCTTGTTCCGCAGCACCGAGGCGCCCATGGCGCTGGAGCCCATGCCGGCGTCGCAGGCGAACACGACGTTGCGCACCGGGCCGGCCAGGACGCCTACTCCGCCGCGGCGGCCGGCAGCGGCACCCGCTGCGGCTCCTGCGCCGGCACCGGCACCGGTCAGGGTGGAGGCAACCGAGCTCTTCTTCCCCTTCATCTCCTCCATGCGGGAGGTGGCGTCGGACAGGTCCGTCTCATCGCTGTGCTTGGTGGTTCGCAGGATGACGGAGGACACCAGGAAGGAGACTGTGGCCGCCAGCACCACGGAGAGGATCACGCCGAAGTAGCTGTCGCGGGAGGTCTGCGCCAGCACGGCGAAGATGGAGCCAGGCGCGGCCGGGGCCACCAGGCCCGAGTTGGTGACGGCAAGCGTGGCGATGCCGGTCATGCCGCCGGCGATCGTACCCAGGATCAGCAGCGGGCGCATCAGGACGTACGGGAAGTAGATCTCGTGGATACCGCCGAAGAACTGGATGAGGGCTGCGCCGGGAGCCGAGGCCTTGGCGGCGCCGCGGCCAAAGAACGTGTACGCGAGCAGGAGGCCCAGGCCGGGGCCGGGGTTGGCTTCAAGCAGGAACAGGATGGACTTGCCCTGCTCCAGGGACTGCTGCACGCCCAGCGGGGTGAGCACGCCGTGGTTGATGGCGTTGTTGAGGAACAGGACCTTGGCCGGTTCGATGAAGATGCTGGTCAGCGGCAGGAGCCCGTTCTGCACCAGGAACTCGACGAACTTGCCTGCCTGCTCACTGAAAGCGGTGACCAGCGGCGAAATGCCATAGAAGCCCAACATGGCCAGCAAGGCGCCCCAGATGCCGGCGGAGAAGTTGTTGACCAGCATCTCGAAGCCGGGGCGGATCTTGCCGTCCCACAGCATGTCGATCTTCTTCATGGTCCAGCCGCCCAGCGGGCCCATGATCATGGCGCCAATGAACATGGGGATGCCGGCACCGACGATCACGCCCATGGTGCCGATGGCACCGACCACGCCGCCGCGGACGTCGTAGACCATTTTGCCGCCGGTGTAGCCGATCAGCAGCGGCAGGAGGTAGGTGATCATGGGGCCTACCAGGCCGATGTTGGGCTTGCCGCCGGTCTCGCCGAAACCACCCAGTTGCGGAACAGGCAGCCAGCCCTTCTCGATGAAGAGGGCGGTGATGATGCCCCAGGCGATGAACGCCCCGATGTTGGGCATGATCATGCCGGACAGGAATGTCCCGAACTTTTGGACGTGCACGCGCGCGCTGGTGCGGGGTTTCGCAACTGTCTCTGTTGCCATGTGATTTCCTAACCGTCATTCCTGCTGCTCCGCAGGATGGTCCGAATGATTACGACGACGTAGTGCTGGGTAATGCGCTGATTGGGGCCTAACCGGCGGTGCTGGTGGAGATCCGGTGCAGCCATTCGAGGAAGAGCTTGAGTTCCGAGCTCGAAAGCTGGTCAGAGTGCGAAGCCTGAAGTGCGGCGTTCAGGGCGATCGCTGCCACCACCACCGAGGACTTCCCGGTGCTGCCCCCGGCGGAGCCGCTGGCGGGCTCGGCGGACACCGCGAAGATCATGGCGTCCCGGGTCATGGTGGACAATTCGAGGTTCCTTTCGGCGACGGACTCCGCAATCAGCATCAACGTCACGCCCACGTTGGCCGCCAGGATTGACCTGGCCGCCTCCCTGGGCTGGACGTTCAGCTGGCCCGCAGCCGCAGCCTTGTTCAGCATCTCCTCCATCAGCGCCTCGGCGTCCGCCACGATGGCAGGCCGGCTTTCCGGGCGGATATTGCCAAACATCACCAGGTACAACTCGGGCTGGTTCAGCCCGAACTGGACATGGTTGTCCCACATTCTCCGGATGTCCTCAATCGGCTGTCCGGAAGGGGCAAAATCCCTTTCGCCCGCGACATATTCCTCAAACCCTGCGGCGACGACGGCGTCGAACAGACCTTCCTTGTCACCGAAGTGGTGGTACAGCGTTGGCGCCGATACCCCAGCCAGCTGGGTGATCTGGCGGGTGGACACCGGCGCCCCCGCGGAATTTGCCAGCAACTCCGCGGCTGCGCGGAGCAGCCGCATTTTGGGGGGAAGCTGGCCATCCAAACTCATAACCGCTACCCTAGCACCTATAGCGTTGCTATATGAACTGAATCACATACAATTTTTTCAGGCACGTTTCCCGCCCTGGACGTAGCAGTCCTCCGGCGGACCCGGCACGGCGCCGGAGAACTTGGCGGGCCTGTCTACCGGCAGAGAATGAGGACCTTCAGTGCAGAACTTCCCAGGAGTAGGCGTCAGTCCAGGTCGCGTCATCGGCACCGTCCGCCAGATGCCCAAACCGATCAGCGAGCCGCCCGCCGGCGAGCAGCTGGCCGCCGACACCACTGCCGAAGAAGCCACCGCCGCCTTGAAAGCGGCAGCGCAGGCCGTGCACGACGAACTGAAGGACCGTGCCACCCATGCCGTGGGTGATGGCAAGGCAGTCCTGGAAGCCACCGCACTGATGGCAAAGGACACCATGCTGATCAAGGGGGCCGCCAAGCTTGTAGCCCGCGGAACCTCCGCCGAACGCGCCATCTGGGAATCCGGCTCCTCGGTTTCCGAGATGCTGCACAACCTGGGCGGCTACATGGCCGAACGCGCCACGGACGTCCTGGACGTCCGCGCCCGGATCGTCGCAGAGCTCCGCGGTGTTCCCGCGCCGGGCATCCCGGCCTCCAACACCCCGTTCGTCCTGGTGGCCGAGGACCTTGCCCCGGCCGACACCGCCACCCTGGACCCCAACAAGGTCCTGGCGCTCGTCACCGCCGGTGGCGGCCCCCAGTCCCACACGGCCATCATCGCCCGGTCCCTGGGCCTGCCTGCAGTTGTGGCCGCCGTCGGCGTTGACGAACTCGCGGACGGCACCGAGGTGTACGTTGACGGCGCCGCCGGGAACATCACGTCCGAACCGGACCAGACCCTCCGGGCTACCGCCGAGGCGTGGGCCGCCACGGCGTCGCTGCTGGCCGAGTTCAACGGCACGGGCACGACGGCGGACGGCCACCTGGTGCCGCTGCTCGCCAACGTGGGCGGCGGCAAGGACGCCGAAGCCGCTGCCAAGCTCGGAGCGCAGGGCGTGGGCCTGTTCCGCACCGAGTTCTGCTTCCTGGAGCGCGATACCGAACCCAGCGTGGAGGAACAGGCAGCGGCCTACAAGAGCGTCTTCGATGCCTTCCCCGGCAAGAAGGTGGTCCTGCGCACCCTGGACGCCGGTGCCGACAAGCCCCTGCCGTTCCTGACAGACTCCACGGAGCCCAACCCCGCCCTGGGCGTCCGCGGTTACCGCACCGACTTCACTACCCCCGGCGTCCTGGACCGGCAGCTGGAAGCCATCGCGCTGGCCCAGCAAGAGTCCGAGGCCGACGTCTGGGTCATGGCCCCCATGATTTCCACGGCCGAGGAAGCCGCGCGCTTCGCTTCCATGTGCGCAGACGCCGGCATCAAGACACCCGGCGTCATGGTGGAGGTCCCGTCCGCCGCCCTCACCGCCGAAGCGATCCTCCGCGAAGTGGGCTTCGCCAGCCTGGGCACCAACGACCTCACCCAGTACGCCATGGCCGCCGACCGCCAGCTCGGCCCTCTTGCCAACCTCAATACCCCCTGGCAGCCCGCAGTCCTGCGCCTCGTCGGGCTCACTGTTGAAGGGTCCAGGGCCGAAGGCCACAACAAGCCGGTAGGCGTCTGCGGTGAGGCTGCCGCGGACCCGGCCCTCGCCGTCGTCCTCACCGGCCTTGGGGTGAACACCCTGTCCATGACCGCCCGCTCGCTCGCCGCGGTGGCCGCCGTCCTGAAGACAGTGACCCTCTCCGAAGCCCAGGAACTGGCAAAGCTGGCCCTCTCCGCCCCGAGCGCCACGGAAGCCCGGGCATGGGTGCGGGAGAAACTGCCGGTCCTTGAGGAACTCGGGCTCTGATCCGGAGGAACTGACCGCCGGCGGGCAGGCACCGTACGCGGGATAGGCTACGTCCATGGCATTGATAGCCCCCCGCGTTACGGCCGGCCTGCCCGCAGGCGAGGCCCGCCGCCTTGCGCGCGCACTTGAGGACAGCAACGACATCACCGTCTTCGTGGACGGCACCGTCCACCGCCTGCCCGCGCAGGCGAGGGACGCCGTCGTGGATCTCCTGGCACGGCTGGGACGCGGCGAAACAGTGACCGTCAGCAGCGTGGAGGAAATGCTGACCACCTCCCAGGCGGCCGAACTGGCGGGCATCTCGCACACGTACCTGCGCAACATGACGGACCGCGGCGAGATCCCGGTGGAGTACCGCGGCTCGCACCGCCGGATCCGGCAGGCTGACATCATGGCGTGGCTGGAACACCAGAAGCATGAGGACCAGAAGCGCCAGCAGGACAAGGCCGCCCGGGACGCCGCCGGGCAGGCAGAGTAGTGCGGTTTCCCCTTGGGCGGCGGGGCCGGGAAGACGTCGGGCTGCACCAAACCGACGTGGAGGCCAATGGCCTGACAGGCAGGCTGCTTTGGGCCGGCGGGACACCCCCGCCCGGACAACAGGCCGCCGGGAAAACCGCCGGACCGGCGTACGTCCTCATCCACGGCATCGGCGTCTC
Source organism: Pseudarthrobacter sp. YAF2 (assembly GCF_052113345.1). NCBI lineage: Bacteria > Bacillati > Actinomycetota > Actinomycetes > Micrococcales > Micrococcaceae > Pseudarthrobacter > Pseudarthrobacter sp. YAF2. Next base: position 28,606 of record NZ_JBFRDA010000003.1, read on the forward strand.
CCACCGCTACCTCCGCCGCCTCCACGGCGAACTGGCCGCCGCCCCCACCTACTCGCTGGACCTGCCGGGCTTCGCCGGAACACCCAAGCCCGGCAGGCAGCTGTCCGCAGCGGACTACGGCGCCTTCATCGCCCAGGCATTGAAGGCATCAGGAATCGACTCCTACATCCTGGTGGGACACTCGATGGGCGTGCAGTTCGCCATCGAGGCCGCGCTTTACGCACCGGAACGAGCGCTGCAACTGGTGTTGATGGGGCCTGTGGTGGATTCCCGGCACCGGAGCGTCCTGCGGCAGGGCCTGGCTCTTTTCCTGGACGCGATGCTCCGGGAAAATGCCTCATCCAACTGGATCGTCTTCACCGACTACTTCCGCTGCGGACCGCGCTGGTACTTCACCGAAGTGCCGGTGATGATGGGCTACCCCACGGAGCTGCGGCTGGCCGGCATCAACGTGCCCGTCCTGGTCCTCCGCGGCAACCACGACCAAGTGGCCGGGCCGGAGTGGTGCATTCGGCTCGCCCAGTCCGTACCGCAGGGAAGCTTCGTGGAAATACCGCGGGCAGGGCATGTGGTCCAGCACCTGCGCCCGCAGCAGGTGGGGGACGCCATCCGGTCCTTCGCAGCGGCCGCCTCCCGGTAACCCTGGACTTCCGGCGTCAGATCCTGGGCCTTGCCGCCCAGCGCCGCATCTTAAGCGCGGCGTGCAGTTCCAGCCGGGGCAATCCTTTCAGCGGGTCCACCCCCAGCAGCTGCCGGATCCGCCCCAGCCGGTTGTAGATGCTGCTGCGGTGCAGGTGAAGCCGGGTGGCCACGTCCTGGACCGAGCCGTCATTGTCATACAGCAGCTCCAGGACGGGAATGAGCTCGCCGTTGCGGTCGTGGTCCTCGAGCATCCGGAAGTACACGGACCCGGAGTCCGCCCACGCCCCGACTCCCCCACCGGCCGAGGCGAGCAGCTGGTAGACGCCGGTGGCGCGGCAGTCCACCAGCTCGCCCAGCTGCGGGTCGACGGCCGCGGCCTGGGCTGCCATCCGGGACTGCCGGTAGGCCTCCGCGAGCTGGCGCGTCCTGGCGAAACCCTCGCTGATCCCCAGGATGATCCGGTGGACCGGCCGGCCCGAGCGCTTGGCCAGCTCCAGCTGGTAGTGCACCAGCACCTGGGCGTGGTTGGCCCGCCCGGTCGATTCGCGGAACAGCACCACCGAATGGGTGTCGGTGCCGGCACTGAAGAGCGCCGCATCCACCCCCACCGTTGCCTGCAGCGCCGTTGAACGGTGGATCAGGGCGGAGGCGATGGGGTCCGGCCCGCTGGCCCAGCCGTCCGCATCGAGGATGGTGACCATCTGCCAGGGGCCACGGCCCTGGACTTCCTTCCAGCCCGCCACCGCCGCCACGGCGTTCGGTTCCCCCGCGCAGGCTGCCAGGAACTCGCGCTCCCGGCCCCGCCGGAATTCGGATTCCGCCGTGTTGGAGTCGAGCAGGAGCCCCGAAAGCAGCTCAAGCTCGTGGTTGACGCCCGGCAGTTGGGTGAGGATCGCCGTCGGGCTTTCCTCCGCCGAATCCTGCTGCACCCACAGGTAGCCCACGCGGAAACCCCGCACCATCAGCGGGACACAGACCCGGCCCAGCATGCCCAGGTCCGGATTCCCCGGAATCACCACAGGCCGGACCGCGGTGGCGATGCCGTGGGAGAGCTGCCAGGCGCTTACGTCCGCCGGGACCTTCTTGCTCAACAGGAAATTCACCCGCACACGGTCGGCGTGGGACTGGTTGGAGCTGTAGGCGAGCAGCAGGCCGTCCAGGTCCTCGAGGGATAGGCCGCGGCCCAGCTTCTGTGCCACCTGTTCGACGAGCTGTTCCACACCCTGCTGCTGCATGGGCTCACCCTACTGCCTGCGCAGCCGGCCCGACGAACCAACACGAGGCGACACCTGACGCTCCAGGACTCGACATCTGTCGAGCTGCAGCCCACAAAATCCGCTTCATTCCGCGGTTTTGCCGCACGTCGGTCAGGTGGAACATGTCAGCTGGCTCACAACCGGATTTATCGTTGAAACACGAAATTCCTTCCGCTTTTCCGGCCTATCGGCCCCCATACATTGGAGCAGACGATGATCATCGGCGTCCCCAAAGAAATCAAGAACAACGAATTCCGCGTGGCCATCACCGCAGCCGGCGTCCACGAGTTCCTTACTCACGGGCACACCGTCCTGGTGGAGCGCGGGGCCGGCCTGGGCTCAGGTATTACCGACGAGGAATACTCGATCGCCGGCGCCGAAATCGTTAACGACGCGGACGACGTCTGGGCCCGTGCCGACATGGTGATGAAGGTCAAGGAGCCCATCAAGTCCGAGTACCACCGCTTCCGCAAGGGCCTGATCCTCTTCACCTACCTGCACCTCGCGGCCGAGCCGGAACTGACGCAGGAGCTCATTAATTCCGGCGTCACCGCGATCGCCTACGAGACGGTGCAGGAAGGCCGTACCCTGCCGCTGCTGGCCCCGATGTCCGAGGTCGCCGGACGCCTGTCTGTCCAGGTGGGCGCCACCTCACTGATGGCTCCGGCCGGCGGCAAGGGCGTGCTGCTGGGCGGCGTCCCGGGCGTCCGCCCGGCCAAGGTGGTTGTCCTGGGCGCCGGCGTGGCCGGAACCAACGCCGCCGCCATGGCCCTGGGCCTGGGTGCCGACGTGACCATCCTGGACATCAACATCAACCGGCTCCGCGAACTCGATGCCCAGTACCAGGGCCGGCTCAAGACGGTCGCTTCCAACAAGTACGAGATCGAAAAGTCAGTGGTGGACGCGGACCTGGTGATCGGCTCCGTCCTGATCCCCGGCGCCAAGGCCCCCAAGCTGGTCACCAACGACCTCGTGGCACGGATGAAGCCCGGCTCGGTCCTGGTGGACATCGCCGTGGACCAGGGCGGCTGCTTCGAGGACACGCACCCCACCACGCACCAGGAACCCACCTACAAGGTGCACAACACCATTTTCTACTGCGTGGCCAACATGCCCGGCGCGGTGCCCAACACCTCCACGTACGCGCTGACCAATGTGACCCTGCGCTACGCCGTGTCCCTGGCCAACCTGGGTGTCAAGGCCGCGTTCGACCGCGACCCCGCCCTCGCCGCCGGGCTCAACATCGCCGCCGGCCACGTGGCACACCACTCCGTGTCCGAGGCCCACAACCTGCCCCTGGTTTCCGACTGGCACGAACTGGTTTCGGCTTAGTCCGCTCCTGTGGTTGAGCTTGTCGAAACCGGGGTTTCGACAAGCTCAACCACCGATCTTTTTAAGCCAGTTCGCGGGCTTTTTCTATGATCTTCAGGACCTCGACGGCGTCTTCCGGGTTTACGGGGAGGGGCAGGGCTGACGCTGTGCCGCCGTCGAGGATCTTGGCCGCCAGGATGCGGTAGAACTCCGGGTAGGCTCCGCGTTCGGTGGGGAGCCGGTCCAAGTGGCCGTCACGGCCCAGCAGCCCCGCCCATTCCGGCGCTTCCTGCCCGTACCCGGGATCCAGGGGGCTGCCGCCAGCGGCAAGGTAGGGCTCCTGCGGGTCCACCCCGTTCTTCGTGTACCCACCCACGGAACCGAGCACCCGGAAGCGGGGCCCCTGCTGCGCGCACAGCATGTTCATGGTCAGGTGGCTGGTCACGCCGGAATCGTGACGCAGGACCAGGAACACGTCATCATCGGCCCGTTCATCGGACCGCCGCGCCGCCAGCTCGGCGTGGGCCACCGCGGCGGGGCCGAACAACTGCAGCGCCTGGTCAACCAGATGGCTGCCCAGGTCGAAGAGGACTCCTCCTCCGTCCGCGGCGGTGGCCCGCACCTTCCAGGGCTTGGCGATACTGGGTTGCCAGCGCTCGAACCGGGACTCGAACCTGGTCACCCCGCCCAAGGCCCGGGCGTCCAGCAATTTCCGCAGGGTCAGGAAATCGCCGTCCCACCTCCGGTTGTGGAACACCGTCAATACCCGGCCCAGCTGCCGCGCCATGTCAACGAGTTCCTGCCCCTGCGCGCTGGTCACAGCGAACGGCTTGTCCACCACCACATCCAGCCCCGCCTCCAGCGCCGCCTTGGCCAGCGGATAGTGCGTCTCCGGCGGCGTTGCCAGGACCACCAGGTCAAGGTCAGCTGCCCGCCCCAGGACGGCGCCGCCGTCGCGCACAACGTCCGCCCCCGGAAGCCGGGCAGAGGCAGACGCCTGCCGCCCGGCGTCGGACGTGGCAATGATGTCCAGCGAATAGCTGCCGTTGGCTGCGAGCAACGGGGTGTGGAACACGCTCCCTGCCAGCCCGTAGCCGACGACGGCGGTGCGGATGGTGCGGGGGTCGACTTCAGTTCCGGTCATGGAAGCTACGCTACCCCGGGGGTGCACACCGTTAAACGGGGCCGGCACCCCTGGTGGCCAGGGGTGCCGGTTTGTCGAGCGGATTGCGGGCTGGTTACTTCTTTTCCCAGCCGATGGTGGTCCAGTCAGGGACCTGCGAGGTGCTCTGGAAGAGCGACGGGCCATAGTTGGCCAGGCCGGTGCGGACGAAGGAGATCTGCGGGCCGTTGAAGACCACGCCCATGGAGAAGTACTTCGCCATGTGTTCCTTCTCCACGTCCATGGCAGCCTTGTTGCGCGCTGCGTTGTCCTCGATGGAGGCGAGGTCGGCGATCTTCTTGTCCAGATCGGCGTCACCCAGCTTGTTCTCGTTGGTCTTGGAGTCGTAGTACTGCTTGACGGCGTCGGTGGCATCCGGGCCCACGGTGTAGCCGGAGATGCTCAGGTCGAACTCGCGGCTGCCCAGGACCTTGCCGAAGTCGGCGGAGGCGCGCTGGTCGATGCCCACATCCATGCCGCCGGCCTGGAGCTGCTTCTGCAGCGTCTGGGCCACGGCCAGGGTGGTGGGATCGTCGCCGAAGTTGCTGATCTTGAAGGAGGCGGGCTTGCCGTCCTTCTCCATGATGCCGTTGGCGTTGGCCGTGTAGCCGGCGTCGGTGAGGACCTTCTTGGCGGCGTCCGGGCCGGTTTCCTTGACCGGGTAGTTGTCCTGGTAGTACTCGGAGAACGGCAGCAGCATCATGGAACCGGAGCTGGGCTCTTCCCAGTTCAAGCCGTTGAAGCGGACCTTGCGGAGTGCCTCGCGGTCTACGGCGGCGAAGATGGCCTTGCGGACGTTGACGTCGGTGATGCGCTGGGCGTTGAGGTTCAGGCCACCGGCAAAGAGGCGCTGGCCGCGGCGGATGTCTGAATCCTTGGTGCCGTCCAGCTGCTTGTACAGCGAGATGGTGTTGGCGGACATGGCATCGATTTCACCGTTCTTGAAGGCGGCGATCTGTGCGCTGGTTTCCAGCTGGCGGAAGGTCACGTTTGCCAGGACCGGCTTCTGGCCCCACCACTTGTCGTTCGGAACCAGGGTGACGGTCTTGGCCGCGGTGTCGTACTGGTCCAGCTTGAAGGGGCCTGCCATCCACTCCGGGTGCATGTTGCCGTTAAAGCCCTCGTTGAAAATCTCCGGGGTGTTGACGGCGGGATGGATCAGTCCGAAGAACAGCGAATCGACCGGGAAGACCGGGCGGGACGTCTTGACGATGACTTCCTTGTCGCTGCTGCCGGCCTCAACGGAGTCAACGAATTCGTACGCTCCGGAGCTGACGATGTCGTAACCGGCATCCGGGCTCTTAAGGATGTTCCAGGTGTTCTTGAAGGCTTTGACGTCAATCGGGGTGCCGTCGTTGTAGGTGGCCTTGGGGTTGACCTCGATGGTGATGGTCTGCTTGCCGTCCTTCACCTCGCTCTTCACCGACTCGCAGAAATCGGTGTTCGGGGTGACCTTGCCCTTGAAGTCCAGCTTCCAGCAGCCGCCGATGCCGCCGCTGTTCATAGCCACCGGGTTCATGGGAATCTGCAGGGCCGAGTTGTCATTGCTGTTGCCGTTGTTGGAGAAACCATTGAAGTCCGGCCCGATGTTGCCCAGCGGAAGGGTAACCTTGCCGCCCTGCTGGAGATCGGCTGCCGGCTTCTCATTGATGCTGATCAGCTTGGACAGGTCGCTGCCTGCCTCCTGCCCCTTGGCTGTTTCGGGGCCGCTGGCACCGCCACCTCCGCAGGCCGTCAGCGTCAGGGCGGCAGCAATGGCTGCTGCCCCGCCGATCCTGTTCAGTTTCCTCATGGTTTTCCCTTCGATTGGTGCGAGTGGTGGTGCGGGTGGTTCGAAAAAAATCCTAGGGCGCAAGGTGGTCCGCCGGTTCATGAACCACCAGCATGTCCTCATCAATTTCCCCGTCCGGATAAAAGCAGGCGAACTGCTGGTCCGGCGCAGGCACGGGAACCTGCTGCAGGGCCTGCACGGCCGCCGAAGGCGCCGCGGCTTCCAGGGGCGGTTCGAGTGTGAGGCATTTTTCCTGCCTCGCGGGCGGCAGCGCGGCGAAGACCGGGCAGCGGGTGGCAAAGTTGCAGCCTTTGGGGGCCTGCAGCGGGGACGGCAGGTCGCCTTGGAGGATGATGCGTTCGCGGGTCCGCTCCAGCTGCGGATCGGGCACCGGGATGGCCGACAGGAGTGCACGGGTGTAGGGGTGGCGGGGGTTGTCGAAAACCCGGTCCACAGCCCCGACCTCCACGATTTTCCCGAGATACATCACCGCCACGCGGTTGGAAATGTGGCGTACCACCGACAGATCGTGCGCAACCAGCAGGTAGCTCAGGCCCAGTTCCGCGCGGAGCTGGTCCAGGAGGTTGATGACGCCGGCCTGGACCGATACGTCCAGGGCGGAGACGGGCTCGTCCAAAACCACCAGTCTGGGGTTCACGGCCAGCGCGCGGGCGATCCCGATCCGTTGCCGCTGGCCACCGGAGAACTGATTGGGGAAACGGTTGACGTGGTCCGGCTGCAGGCCCACGAGCTTCATCAGCTCCATGATCCGCTTCTTGATGGCAGTCCGGTCCATTCCCGCGTTCTGCAGTGGTTCGGCCAGAACCTCGTAGACTGTGAAGCGCGGATCCAGGGCACCTGTGGGGTCCTGGAAGACCATCTGTAGTTCGCGGCGCATCTTGCCCTTGGTCTTTGCGTCGGCCGCCTGCTTGTTGCTCAGGCCGCCAATCACCACCTCGCCGTCCTGGTCCGGGTGGAACTCCATGATTTCCAGGAGGGTGGTGGTCTTTCCCGAGCCGGATTCGCCAACGATGGAGAAGCATTCGCCTTCGCGGATGTCGAAGCTCAGGCCGTCCACCGCCTTAACGGTGCCGATCCTGCGTTTGATCAGGGCGCCCCTGGTCAGTGGGAAGTGCTTGCGGACGTCGGTGAGCTGCAGGACGGTGGCCCGTTCCGCCCGCGGGATGGCATCGAAGCGGGAGACGGGTACCGGCGGGGCGGCGAAGACGTCGTGCACGTCCACCGTGCCGCCGAGGGATTCGGACTTGATGCAGGCGGCGCGGTGCAGCCCATCGCCGCCGACCGGCGCCAGGGCGGGTTCGCCGTCCAGGCAGGCATCCGAGGCCAGGGGGCAGCGCGGCGCGAAGGAGCAGCCGGTGGGGCTGTGGAGCAGGTTCGGCGGCATCCCCTCGATGGGGACGAGCGAGGACTTCTCTGCCACGTCCACGCGCGGGACAGCCCCGAGCAAGCCCATGGTGTAGGGCATCCGCGGATTGTAGTAAATGTGGTCCACGGCCCCGGTTTCCACGGGCTTGCCCGCGTACATGACCATGATGTCGTCGGCCATTCCGGCCACCACGCCGAGGTCGTGCGTAATCATGACGACGGCGGCGCCGGTCTCCTCCTGCGCCTTGTGCAGCACCTCGAGGACCTGGGCCTGGATGGTGACGTCCAGGGCCGTCGTCGGCTCGTCCGCGATCAGGACGCGCGGGTTGTTGGCGATGGCGATCGCGATCATGACGCGCTGGCGCATGCCGCCGGAGAATTCGTGCGGGAAGGCTTTGAGCCGGTCCTTGGGGCTGGGGATTCCCACCATGGCCAGGAGTTCGACGGCGCGGGCTTCCTTGGCCTTTTTACTCATGGCGGGGTTGTGGATGGTGAGCGCTTCGATGATTTGGGTGCCCACGGTGAACACCGGGGTGAGGGACGACAACGGGTCCTGGAAGACCATCGCGAGATCGTTGCCCCGGTACTTGCACATGGCCTTATCGCTCAGTCCCAGCAACTCGCGGCCCTTGAGCCGGACGGACCCGGTGACCTCCGCCGTCGGCGCGAGGAGGCCCATGATGGCCAGGGACGTGACCGATTTGCCGGAACCCGATTCACCTACGATTCCCAGGGTGCGGCCGGGCAGCAGGTCGAAATCGATGCCCCGAACGGCGTGCACAATACCGTTTTCCGTATTGAAGCGGACGTTCAGGTCACGGACGGACAGGACGGCGTCACCGGGGGCGTGCAGCCCTGCCACGTGCAGGCGCTCCACGGTTGAACGCGGGTCCGTGGCTCCGGTGGTGGTTTCGCTGCTCATGGCGTCTTCTTCTCCGCACGGATGGTCCGGGCTTTGGCTTTTTTGGTTCTGCCGCTGGAAGTGGAGCTGGGGTCAAAGGCGTCGCGCAGGCCGTCGTTCATCATGGCCAGGGAGCCGGTCAGCAGGAACATCACGGTCAGGGGCACCCAGAACATCCACGGGAAGGTGGAGACCTGGGAGGTGGCCTGGCCGATCAGCACGCCCAGGCTCACGTCGGGGACCTTGATGCCGATGCCGATGAAGGAGAAGGCAACCTCGGCCAGGACGGCCGCGGTGACGCCGCGGGTAATGTCAAGGATCAGCAGCGAGCCGATGTTGGGCACCAGGTGCCGCCACACGATCCGGCGCGGCGGGACGCCCATGTACTGCGCCGCCTTGACGAAGTCGCGCTGCATGAGGGACATGGACATCGACCGGATCAACCTGGCGGTTCCCATCCAGCTGAACACGAGCAGCACGATGATCAGCAGCAGCCATGAGGGGAGGTCGCGTTTCAGGCCAGCCCCTCCACCGCTGGTGGCAACGGCCACCACCAGGAGCGCCGGCATCATGATCAGCGCCTCCAGGATGAACAGCATGACCTTGTCCACCTTGCCGCCGAAGTAGGCCATGGTGCACCCGTAGACGGCGGCGATCAGCACCGACACCAGGCCCACCACCAGGCCGATCAGGATGGAGATCCTGGTTCCTTCGACCGTCATGGCGTACAGGTCGATACCCGCCTGCGAGGTGCCAAGGTAGTGCTCGGCAGACGGCGGCATCCCGATATTGAAGGGGTCGATCGCCTCCTTGTCCCACTGGGTGAAGAATCCCCCGATGAACGAAAAGACGGTCAGGGCAACGAAGATGGCAAGGCCCGTCACGGCGGTCTTGTTGCGCAGGAACCGGCGGAGGATGATGGTGGACTTGCCAATGACGACGTCGGCGCTTTCCAGGTGCGCGTCCTGCGCCACGGCTGCCGGGTCAACGGCGTTCAGGTTGGTCATGGCTACACCCGCACTCTCGGGTCAACAAGGGTGGTGGCGAAGTCCGCCAGGATGGCGCCCAGGGCGAAGATCACGGAGCCGTAGGCCAGCGTGGCGGTGGCGGCATTGACGTCCTGCAGTGAGATGGCGTCGATACTCCAGGAACCGACGCCGGGCCAGGCGAAGATCTTTTCGGCGAAGAAGCCCCCGGCGAAGATGGCCGGAATGGTGAAGGCGATGCTCTGGGCCACCGGGATGAAGGAAACCCGGAGCGCGTGCCGTGCGATGGCCTGGTTCCGGCTCAGGCCCTTGGCCCGGGCGGTACGGACGAAATCGGCGTTGACGTTGTCCAGCAGGTACTGCCGCTGGGCTATCTGGTAGGCCCCCCAGCCCACGAGGGTGATGGCCACTGTCGGCACCACGTAATGCCCCAGCAGGTCGGTGAACTGTGGCCAGCCGGGGGCAATACCCGGGGTGGAGATGCCCGTGACGAAGAAGATCCGGTCACCGACGGATTCGTTGATGTTGATGGCCCCCAGCTGCACCAGGAAATAGGCGATGGGCGCGGGCACAATGTAGGCGAGATAGCTGTAGGACGTGATGACCCGGTCGTGGAACTTGTACTGCCGCGACGCCGAGTACACGCCAAGCGCGACGCCGATGACCAGGGTAAGGATGATCGAGGCCAGGAAGAGCCGGGTGGAGATCCACACGCGGTCCCCGAACTCGGCGTTGATGAAGGCGCCGTTGGGGCTCCGGCCCCAGTCCCAGCGGGTGACGATGCCGGTGAGCCAGTCAACGTAACGCTCCCACGGGCTGAGGTCCGGGTCCAGGCCCTTGAGCCGCATGGAGTTGGCAACCTGCTCCGGAGTTGGCCTGGGGATTCGCTCCTGCTCCAGGAGCGCCGGCTTGAGCGAGCTGACCGCCAGGAAGTAACCGGCTGACGTGGTGAGGAAGATCATCACCACGTACGTGATGCCGCGCTTGGCAAGGTATTTGAGCATGGGGCGCTATTTCTTTGGCACCGCCGGGTGCTGGACGGAGGAACACTCCGGTGTCCGCTGGTAAGCCATGCCGCCCACATCAACCATCACTGCTGGATCCTTCCGTCTTCCCCGGACGAGCACGGGTTGTGCCGGCCTCCCCGGGACCTGCGGCCAGCGGATAGCTGACCTCCCGCCGCCTTTGGGGCACGTCCTGTTGGACTATGTTGCGGGTCACATTCCAGAGGAAACTATCACAAGCCACAACTCCGGAAGGGCTGTAATCCCCCGAAATACCGCGGCCCGTATCAGATCGTTATGAATAGTTCTGTGAAGTTGGCTTGACTGGACGTAAGCGCATTCCACCGCGTAATCTACGCTCCGCCTGCCACGCGTGTGACAAGTTCGCGCCACGACGCAACCAGGCGCTCACTCGTGACGCCATGCTCGCGGATGAGGTGCAGGAGCCGCTCGGGGTCGAGGGTCGCCGTCAGGGAACCAGCCAGCAGCCCGGGCTCCCGGGATTCGACGCCCCCGGCGCGCAGCAGCATCTCAACATGGCGGTTCCACAGGGCCACGGCCGGGACTTCAAACCTGCCCCGGGAGGCGTTCGCGGCCGCCAGGACCAGGTCCCCGTACTCCACGACGTAGGCGATCCGTTCGGCACCGAAGGCAATAAGACGGTCAAGGGGCGGAGCGCCCGGCCCGAGGGGCGCCGGGCCAAACAGGAAGCGGGCCTGGAAAGCGGCCTCCGAGTCGTTCAACAGGGTCAGCATGAGTCCCGCACGGCTGCCGAAACGCCGGAAGACCGTCCCCTTGCCCACCCCGGCATGCTCCGCCAGGCGGTCCATGGTGAGCGCGGCGGCACCGTCCTGCTCGATCAGGTCGCGGGCAGCGAGCAGGAGGCGCTCCCGGTTGCGGGCAGCATCGCTGCGTTCCGCGGCCGTCACCGGTGTCATTCCCGGCCGCATGGGGATGGAACTCACAAGGCCAGTGTAGCCGCGGGGAATATAACCGGACTGCGGTCCGTTTAGCTGGGCGAAGGCTCCCTGAGCCTGACCTTTGACCGATCGCGGCCCCCGCCGCGCCCCTAGCCAGGAGTTCCCATGACCAAGAGCACAGTATTGACCCTCGTCGGCAGCCTCCGCGCCGAGTCCACCAACCAGAAGCTGGCGGAAGCGATCCAGCTCAACGCGCCGGAGCAGGTGGATGTCGTTATCCATGAGAGCCTGGGCAACATCCCCTTCTACAACGAGGACATCGACATCGAAGGCCAGGTGCCGGCCGCAGCCGCAGCCCTGCGCGCCGCAGCCGCCGAGGCCGACACCGTCCTGCTGGTCACCCCGGAACACAACGGCACCGTTCCGGCAGCCCTGAAGAACGCCATCGACTGGCTGTCCCGCCCCTTCGGCGCCGGCGCGCTGACGGGCAAGCCGACCGCCGTCGTCGGAACCGCGTTTGGCCAGTACGGCGGCGTCTGGGCCCAGGATGAGGCACGAAAGGCTGCGGGCATCGCCGGTGCCCGGATCCTGGAAGACGTCAAGCTCGCCGTGCCGGGCTCCATGGTCCGCTTCGCCGAAGTCCACCCCAAGGACGACGCAGAGGTTGTGGAGCAGATCAAGGGCATCTTCGACTCCCTCGCCGCTTCCACCCCGGCAGCCTAGGGCAGCCAGCCACGTGGGGCCCGGTACGCGTCATGCGTGCCGGGCACCGGCGTCTCCGGGGGCGCCGGTGCCAACGAAGCCGTAAATAAGGAATCAACAAATGTTTCCCTGAGAGCAACAGACGGCTGTATTCTGGGTCTGTGACCCACGAAACACTTGACGCTTCCGCCGGCACGCTGCCCGCCGAGGCCATCGATGCGATTGAACGTGCCGCCACCTCGGCACACCGCCACGAGGAGCTGTTCTCCGAACGGGCGGCAAACATCCGCCAGTCGGCCGTCAGGGATGTCTTCGACATTTCCCTGCGCCCGGGCTTGGTATCGCTGGCCGGCGGCAGCCCCTATCTGCAGTCGCTCCCGCTGGACCGTCTGGCGGCGACGGCGGCCTCGATCATCGCCAACGACGGGCTGACGGCACTCCAGTACGGGGCCGGGCAGGGCACCTTAGAGCTCCGGGAGCAGATCTGCGAGGTTATGGCCGCGGAAGGCATCCTCGATGCAAAACCGCAGAACGTGGTGGTTACAGCAGGCTCCCAGTCGGCGCAGGACGTGGCCACCAAGCTCTTCTGCAATCCCGGCGACGTGGTCCTGGTGGAGGACCCCACCTACGTTGGGGCGCTCAACACGTTTGAGGCCTACCAGGTTCAGGTGGAGACGGTGGAGATGGACCAGTATGGCCTGGTCCCAGAGCTGTTGGAGGCGCGGATCGCGGCCCTCCAACTCGCAGGCAAAAGCATCAAGTTCCTGTATACGATCCCCAACTTCAACAACCCCTCCGGCATCACGCTGGACAGGGAGCGCCGGCAGCAGGTGGTGGATATATGCCGCAGGGCAAATATTCTGGTCCTGGAGGACAACCCCTACGGACTCCTCCGCTTCGAGGGCGAACCGGTGGCACCCCTGCGCGCCGCCAATCCTGATGACGTCATCTACCTGGGCTCCTTTTCCAAGATCTTCGCCCCCGGCCTGCGGATCGGCTGGGCATTGGTCCCGGAACACCTGCAGCGGCGCTACTACCTCGCCGCCGAATCCGTCACCCTCTGCCCGCCGGCCCTGAACCAGATGCTGGTCTCCGCGTACCTGCGTGAGTACGACTGGAGGGGCCAGATCGAGACCTACCGCGCCCTATATGCCGAACGGTGCCAGGCCATGCTGGCCGCCCTCAAGGAGTACATGCCGCCCGGAACCACCTGGACCAGCCCGCAGGGCGGCTTCTTCGTCTGGGTGACGCTGCCTGAAGGCGTGGACACCTACCCGCTGCTGCATAAAGCGATCGACGCCGGGGTGGTGTTCATCCCCGGGGCGGCCTTCACGCCGTCGGACGAGCCGTCCAACAAGCTGCGGCTCGCCTTCAGCGCCGTTCCCCCGGACGCCATCGCGGAGGGAGTCCGCCGATTGGCGCCGGTGCTTCAGGAAGCGATTGCGGCGCTGTAGCGTAAGGCTCACGAGTGCCGAAAACCGAGCAAAGGAGCATGTACATGGGTGGAATCATCGTTGTAGGGGTTGACGGCAGCGCAACGGCAAAGAAAGCGGCCGAGTCGGCAAAGGACCTGGCCGCGGCCCTGGGCGCCTCGCTGCACGTGGTGTCGGCCTTCGACAGCGACCGCACCGAGGTGTTCGGCAGCGGCAGCGACCGCTGGATCGTGTCCGACGCCGATGCCGCAGAGCAGGTTGCCCGGACCGTGGCAGAATCCCTGGGCCGGGATATCACGGTGACGTACTCGGCGGCACGCGGACGGCCCGCAGACGCCCTCATCAAGGAAGCCCTGCGCGTGGATGCGCGCATGATTGTGGTGGGAAACCGGCGGATGCACGGAATCGGCCGGGTCCTTGGCAGCGTGGCCAACAGCGTGGCGCACAACGCACCCTGCGACGTCTACATCGCCAACACCTACGACGCCGACTAAAGCGTAACGGCGGACACTCCCCGTGGTGGCGGACATCGCTGCGGGGGGTGTCCGTTCTCACCGCCGAAACGGCGGTGCGGCGCGGTCTGCAACGATAAAATTGGATAGGCCCCCAAAGGCGTGGACACCGCCAATCCACCTCCAGCAAAGGCCTCCCCTTGATTACTCTGCAGCGCCGTCAGCTCGTCGGCCACGACATCCTCCTGGCCCGCCACGGGAACCACATCTGCTCCATGCGCGTGGACCGCAGCAACGGCAGGGTGGTGGCGCTGCTTGACGACGGCAGCCTGGACAGCGCGCCCAACCTGATCGCCCCCGGACTGCAGCTGCCCCAGACCGTGCGGAGCGTCCTGCGCGATGACTGGAAGGTCCTCAGCGCCTGGGCGGGTGCTGCCGCCCTGTTGGGAGGCCTGATGACGGCCGCCACCGTTGTCCTGGGCACTACCGCTGACCCGGCCGTGCTCGAAGCCTTCACGGCCTACGCCGCCTACTAGGGACCCGGCCGCCGGGGCCTTCAGCCGACCAGCCAGGCCCGCAGCAGCCACCAGATACCGGCCATCACCACCCCGCCGAAGAGCGCACCCGCGACTACCTGGGCCACGGTATGGGCCCGCAGCACAACCCGTGACCAGCAAACCGCCGGAACCAGGACCAGCAGCGGTGCCCAGGCGGCACCGAGCATCAGCACCGATACGACGGTGGCGCAGGACACGGCAGCGGCATGGCCGCTCATTTTCCAGAACGGGCTGACGGCGGCCATCACCGCCACGCCGCCCACCACCGCCAGGACCATGGCAACCACGCTTTGCGGTGCGCCGGCCGCGGCCAGCACCAGCAGTCCGACGGCAATGCACGCCAGCGCCATCAGAAGCACGGGCGCACGCTGCTTGCGGTCGCTCACGTGGTGGTCCGTGACCTTTCCCAGCCGGACCAGGACCAGCAGCACGATAAGCGGGAGCACGCAGACAAACAAGGCCGCGAGTGCACCGTAGCCGATGGTTCCAGGAAATCCCTGCTCGGCCAGCGGGCTGATCAACAGCTGGATGCTGACCACCACCGGAGGCTGGAACACCTCGGTCACCCAGGTGGCCGCGCGGTTCTTAGTCCGCAGCGACACGGTGTTGACGGGCACGGCCTAGTCCAGGAGGAGCGCGGGCTCTTCCAGGATGGCCGCGACGTCGGCCATGAAGCGGGCGGACAAATCACCATCCACCACGCGGTGGTCGAAGGATCCGCCCAGTGTGGTGATCCAGCGCGGAATCACCTCTCCGTCCAGGACCCAGGGCTTCTGCTTGATGGTGCCGAAGGCAACGATGGCAACTTCGCCCGGGTTGATGATGGGCGTTCCCGTGTCGATGCCCAGGGCGCCGATGTTGGTGACCGTGAGCGTGCCGCCCTGCATCTGCGCGGGCTGGGTTTTCCCTGCCCGGGCCGTGGTGGCCAGGTTGTTCAGCGCCAGGGCCAGTTCCTTCAGCGACAGATCCTGGGCGTTCTTGATGTTCGGCACCATCAAACCGCGCGGGGTGGCGGCGGCAATGCCGAGGTTCATGAAGTGCTTGACATGGATTTCAGCCGTGTCGGAGTCTTCGCTGTCCACCCACGACGCATTTACGCTGGGGTTCCGGGCGGCCGCCCAGATGACGGCCTTGGCCAGGATGAGCAGCGGGGAGACCTTGATGCCCTCGAAGTCACGGGAAGCCTTGAGCCGCTTGACGAACTCCATGGTGCGGCTGGCGTCGACGTCCACGAAGATGCTGACGTGCGGGGCGGCGAAGGCCGATTCCACCATCGCCTTGGCAGTGGCCTTGCGGACACCCTTGACCGGGATGCGCTCCACGCGCTGGTCCTGCGGCTTGCCGGCCTTGCCCCAGAAGCCATCGGCCTTGTCCAGTTCGGCATCGCGCTGCGACTGGTAGCTGACCAGGTCCTCGCGCGTGACCTCGCCGCGGGAACCGGTGGCCACCACATCCGCAAGGTCGATGCCGAGGTCGCGGGCAATCTTGCGGACCGGCGGCTTGGCCAGGACCCGGTTGACCAGGCCCGTGATGGTGCCGCCAAGGGTGGGACGGTTGTCGCCGCCGGCGGGTTCGTTGCCGGACACCTCGGCGGGCGTCCGCGGCTGCACAGGCTCAACCTCTGGAGCATTGACCGTCACGGCAGCGGCGGGTGGGTTCTTCCGGGGACGCCGTTTGACGGCGTCGGCCTTGGGTCCGGAACCCACCAACGGCGCGTTCGCCGGGGCGCCCCCGCTGCCGGCCGCCGTCGGCTCCTCTGCCGAATCCTCCGGGAGCTTGCCGTACAGCGGCTGCACCGGGGCCTCCGGCGCGCGGACGTCGGCAGGGGTGGGATCACCGGAAACTTCGTCACTGACACTGATGATGGCGGTGCCGACGTCGACGGTCACACCCTCCGCCACCAACAGCTCGCTGACGGTCCCGGCAAAGGGGGACGGCAGCTCCACGATCGACTTGGCGGTTTCGATCTCGCAGATAACGTCGTTGATGGCGACGGCGTCGCCCGGCTTGACCTTCCAGGAGACGATTTCAGCCTCGGTGAGGCCCTCGCCGACGTCGGGCAGGTTGAACTTGTTAAGGGTCATGGTGTCCTCAGTAGGAGAGGGCGCGGTCCAGCGCCTCCAGGATGCGGTCGATGTCCGGAAGGTAGTCTTCCTCCACCTTGGCAACGGGGTAGGGCATGTGGAATCCGCCGACGCGGATCACCGGCGCCTCGAGGGAGTGGAACGCCCGCTCGCTGATCCTGGCGGCAATCTCGCCGCCCACTCCGCCGAACGTGGGGGCCTCGTGGGCCACGATCAGCCGCCCGGTCTTCCGGACGGATGCGGTGACGGTGTCGAAGTCGATCGGGGAGATGGACCGGAGGTCGATGACCTCAAGGCTCCTGCCGTCTTCCTCCGCGGCATTCGCGGCGGCCAGGGCCACGGGCACCAGGGGGCCGTAGGCCACCACGGTGGCGTCGGTTCCCTCCCGCAGGACGTGGGCTTTGAAGGGGTCTTCCGAGGGGCCGGGACCCTGGACGTCAACGTCGCCCTTGAGCCAGTAGCGCCGCTTGGGTTCGAAGATGATCACCGGGTCCTTGCACTCCACGGCCTGCTGGATCATCCAGTAGGCGTCATGCGGGTTGGACGGGGTGATGATGCGCAGGCCGGCCGTGTGCGCGAACAAGGCTTCAGGGGATTCGGAGTGGTGCTCGATGGAGCCGATGCCTCCCCCGTACGGGATCCGGATGACGACCGGCACGCTGAGGTTGCCGTTGCTGCGCGAATGGATTTTGGCCAGCTGTGTGGTGATCTGGTTGAAGCCGGGGAAGACGAACCCGTCGAATTGGATCTCGCACACCGGACTGTACCCGCGCAGGGCCAGACCGATCGCGGTGCCGATGATTCCGGACTCGGCAAGCGGGGTGTCGACGACCCGGTCGGGGCCGAATTCGCCAATCAGCCCGTCCGTTACCCGGTAGACACCGCCCAGGGGGCCGATGTCCTCGCCCATCAGCAGCGATTTGGGGTTGGCCGCCAGCGTGGCGCGGAGGCCTTCATTGATGGCCTTCGCGATGGTCATGGTGGTCATCAGTGGCCTGCCTTTGCTGCCTGCCCGGCGGACTCTTCCTCGCCGGCGAATCCTGCGCTGTATTCCTCGAACCACGCCAGTTCCTCGGCCACCAGCGGGTGCGCCTCGGCGTAGACGTTGGCGAACGACTGCCGGATGTCCGGGTCCTCGAGGTCGTGGGCGGTACGCCGGACGTAGGCGGCGAGCTCGTCGCCGTCGGCCTTGACCTTGGCGAAGAAGGCGTCGTCCGCCAGGCCTTCGGCACTCAGGTACTTCTCGAGCCGCGCCAGGGGATCCTTGGCACGCCACGCATCCTCTTCGGCCGACTCACGGTACTTGGTGGGATCGTCGGCGGTGGTGTGCGCGCCCACCCGGTACGTGAACGCCTCGATCAGGACCGGACCCTTGCCCTGGCGGGCGTGCTCCAGCGCCCACTCGGTGACAGCGTGCACGGCGATCACGTCATTGCCATCCACCCGGATGCCCGGGAAGCCGTAGCCTTTGGCCCGGTTGGAGAGCGGAACCCGCGTCTGCACGTTGCTGGGCACGGAGATGGCCCAGTGGTTGTTCTGGCAGAAAAACACCACCGGAGCGTTGTAGGAGGAGGCGAACACCATGGACTCGTGGACGTCGCCCTCGGAGCTGGCGCCGTCGCCGAAGTAGGCGATGACGGCGGCATCAGGTTCCTTGCCGGCAGCACCGGTTGCGGCGGCGAGCTTCTGGTCGCGCTGGATTCCCATCGCATAGCCCACCGCATGGAGGGTCTGCGCAGCCAGGACCAGCGTGTAGAGGTGGAAGTTGGTGTCCCTGGGGTTCCAGCCCCCGTTGGAGACTCCGCGGAACTGGCGCAGGAGCTCGGCAAGGTCCACGTTGCGGGTTAACGCGACGCCGTGCTCGCGGTACGTGGGGAAGATGTAGTCCTGTGGCTGGCTGGCACGGCCCGAGCCGATCTGCGCGGCCTCCTGGCCCGTGAGCGGCACCCACAATGCCAGCTGGCCCTGGCGCTGGAGGGCGGTGGCTTCGACGTCGAACCGGCGGATCGCGGCCATGTCGGCGTAAAGGCCGCGCAGCGCCTCCGGGGTGAGCTTATCCGCGTAGTTGCTGAACACCGGATCGGCGCCCAGCTTTCCATCGGGGCCGAGCAGCTGCACCATATGGGCCGCGGGCTCGCCCAAGACAGCTTCAGCATCAGCTTCCCGCTGGTCGTCTACCGCTGTTCCGTCGAACTCGGTGGAAGGCAGATGAGTGCCCATACCGTCTCCTTGCTTGCCGCATCCGGATGCAATGCAAATGTCGCTGGGATATATGCAGCAGAGGGAATACATTCCGCTTGCGGCATATACATTGGCTTACTGATCCTAACTTTATCTTCGGTAAGTAGCGGAAGGGCTACTTGTTAAGTGCTAGGAACTGGCCGGTGCCTTTGTATAGTCGGCACACAATTGGAGAAAACGCGTGTTGGCTTCGGCCTCCCCGATACTTACCCTCACACCCTCGCCGGGAAACGCCCGCACGGAGAGGGCGCGTGTCCCGGCGAGCTCCGCAAACGCGGTACTTTCGGTGCCGAGGGCGAGCCACAGGAAGTTGCCCTGCGCGTCGGGGATGTCCCAGCCGAGATCCCGCAGTCCGGCGGTGACGCGTGCCCTCTCATCGACAAGCTTTTGTACCCTTTCCACAACCTGGCCGTAGTTCTCGAGCGAAACAATTGCGGCCCGCTCCGCAATTTGGGACACCGCAAACGGTGTGGCGGCGATGCGAAGGTACTGGGTCAGTTCGGGATGGGACACACTGTAGCCCACGCGGAGCCCTGCCAGGCCGTGTGCCTTGGAGAACGTCCGGAGCACGACGACGTTGGGGTATTTCCGGTAGAGGTCAATCCCGTCCACGGCGTCTGCCGCCCTGACGAACTCCTGGTAGGCCTCGTCGATCACCACCACCACATCGGCAGGCACGGACCGGATGAAGGCCTCGGTTTCTGCTGCCGTGAGGGCAGGGCCGGTGGGGTTGTTCGGCGTGCAGAGAAGGATGATCCTGGTGCGGACGGTGACTGCAGCCGCCATGGCTTCCAGATCATGCCGGCCGTCCGGCAGTACGGGGATACGCACACTTTCCGCGCCGGCAAGGCCGACACTGATGGGGTAAGCCTCAAAGGACCGCCAAGCATAAATCACTTCATCGGCTTTGCCGTCCTCATTCTGGCCGGCGAAGGCCGCGAGGATCTGGCTCAGGGCCCCCAGGCTTCCCGCACCGGTCACAATGTCCTCGGCCGGCACGCCAAGGAACCCGGCGAGCGCAGCCCGCAGCTTGCTGCTCAGCGGATCCGGGTACCGGTTGAAGTCATCCTGCCGGGCGATGGCCTCCAGCACCGCAGGAATCGGAGGCAGCGGGTTCTCGTTGGATGACAACTTGTAACTGGCCAGTCCGCTGACGGCGGCGGGCGGTTTTCCTGCGGCGTAACGGGGCAGCCGGTCCAGCACCGGGCGCGGCGCGATTCCGCCTGCCCTGGTCTCAGATGAGGTCATGGTTCCAGCCTACTTCGCGGCTGCCGGAGGCACCCGGGAGGCAAACTCCAAAATCCCGGCTGCACCCCAAGCCACCGCGCGGGGCCATGTGGAAGCATGGTGGCATGGGTTCATTCATTCTTCGGGTCATCGTCAACGCCGCAGCACTCTGGGTGGCCAGCTGGATCCTGCCGGGAATGGACATCGCAAGCACCGCAGCATCGGATGCGGTGGCAAGGTCCGGGATATCGCAGGATACCGGCACCATCGGGATTGTCCTGGCCTATCTCTTCATCGGTCTCATCTTCGGGGTGGTCAACGCCTTTGTGCGGCCACTGGTAAGGCTTCTGGCCCTGCCTATCACTGTCCTGACACTTGGCCTTTTCGCCATCGTCATTAATGCCGCCATGCTCTACCTGACGGCATGGATCAGCAGTTACACCCCCGTGCACCTCACCATTGACTCCTTCTTCTGGACTGCGGTGCTGGCTGCGATCATCATCTCCCTGGTCTCCATGGTGGCGGGCATCCTGCCAGGCGGCCGGCGCTGAGCCGGCCCGTCCGGGATCTGCCGTCCCAAGTAGGGGTACGCCCCAAAACAAGTACACGGCAGGTGCGCTTCCCCTAAACCCTCCTGAAACTGCAGTACCGGCCACCCATGACCCGCGGAACGCGGCCTCTTAGGCTGCTGCCAGTTGGGCCGCCGAACGGCCCGTTGCTGTCAGTTCCTGGAACGGGGGCCATCAATGAAGGCGATAAGGATCCTGCTTGCCGCCTGCGTGCTTTTCGCCTGGCAGGCGAACCCGGCTCACGGGGCAGTCGCAGCAGGGCCGGCGCCTGACGACGGGGCTGTGCTCGGCAACGACATCTCCTGGCCCCAATGCGGCGGCGGCCTCCCCGCACCGCCGGCGTTCGCGATAGTGGGGGTGAACGGCGGACGGCCGGACACGATCAACCCGTGCCTGTCAGCCCAGCTGGCCTGGGCGGACCGCACCTCCGATGCCACGGCGGGAACTCCGGCGGCGGTGTACGTGAACGCCGCCGCAACCGGGCCGGTGGAATCCCTGTGGTGGCCGGCGGGCAACACGTACCTGGGCACCGACGTGGGCAACCCCTACGGATTGTGCGACGGCACGGCATCCCCGGCCTGCGCCTACGTCCACGGGTACGCCATGGCCTTCAACGATGTGGTGATCCTGAAGGATGCGGGCGACGGCGCGGTGCGGCGCGTTTGGTGGCTGGATGTCGAAACCGGAAACAGCTGGCTCTGGGACAAGGCCGCCAACGCAGCCGAGCTGGAAGGCATGGCGGCGTACCTGGAAAGCACGGGCGCGGAGGTCGGGATCTACTCCACGGCTTATCAATTCGGCGAAATCGCCGGCGGAATCACTCCCGGAAGCAAGCTCTCCGGGCTTAGGAGCTGGCTGGCAGGTGCGGAATCCACCTCCACAGCGCAGGAGCTATGCGGGGCCGCTCCCCTCGCGCCCGGCGGGACGGTAGCCCTGACCCAGTTCACTGACGGAGACCTCGACTACAACTACCGGTGCCCCGCCGCCCCGCCACCTGCGGCGCCACTCCCTCCCCCGCCGCCGGAGCCCGCCCCGCTCGATGCCTACGCTGCAATGCACGCCGCCCAGATCTCGTGAGCCTGTCTTGCCGCGCTTCCTACTTGGCACCCCGTTGCGGGCGCCCAGAGAAGGGGTCCCTGCGCTCCATGGGTGGAGGGGGCGGCGGAGTTTTCGCCAAGGAAAATCGCGTGGCAGTGGCAACGCCTCCGGCACCCAATACGCCGCCGAGGACGGCCGTGGACTGTGCAAGAGAGGGGTCCTTGCTGGTACCCACGAGCCGGGCGGCCTCTTCATAGCCGCTGAGGTTGTGGCCCGGTCCGAGCCCGGCGTCTTCTCCGCCGCGAACGTAGAGGTCGTTGGTCATGGTGACTGTGACCTGGTTGCGGGTGTCCGGGTTGGCAAGGCCATCGCTGCCCGGAACCCAGTCCGTGCGGTGCTCCAAGTGAAGGGTGCTGACCTCGGGGGGAGGCGTGATGCGCGAGATTGGCGATCCAGCCGTTAGCACGTACTTCATGTGGTACTCCTTCCGGAACCTCTCGTCTGCCGCCAGGTTCATGGCGTGAATTCCGCCCTGGCTGTAGCCCACTCCCACTACGTCCGCCCCCGGTTGCGCTCCGGCGGCCCGCAGCGATTGGAGGACGGCGGCATTTACCTGCGCAGAATTGTTGCCCATCCCGTCGACGATGCCGCCAAGATCGAAAGGATTGGTTCCGCTGTCTTGGTCGTGAACCTGGGTGCCGGGAATGATCACCACGTACGCTTTCGCCCCGTTGTTATCCACCTCAATTACTTCGATGAAGCCGCTGCCCCGTTCCTCCAGCAGCCTGACCCGGTCCAACAGCCCTGCCGGCGTGGCATCGAGATCGATGCTCATGCTTTCTTCCGGCGTGGCGACGACCGTCCCGGTATGCAGCGCGGGGACGGCCCATTGAACCCCCGGTGTGATCGCAGGCAGGACTGCGGCCGCATTTGCCACGAGCGTCTCGGTGGCGTCCCCGTTCAGGAACCCCGTGCGCCAGAAGTCGACGTGTTTCTGGAGT
Organism: Pseudarthrobacter sp. YAF2; assembly: GCF_052113345.1. Classification (NCBI taxonomy): domain Bacteria; kingdom Bacillati; phylum Actinomycetota; class Actinomycetes; order Micrococcales; family Micrococcaceae; genus Pseudarthrobacter; species Pseudarthrobacter sp. YAF2. The sequence goes on from NZ_JBFRDA010000003.1 coordinate 51,249, forward strand.
TCAACCCCCGGTTCGGACAGGCGCAGCATCCACAAGGTGCGCGCAGCAGTTTCGGCAAATTCGTACTCACTCCTGCAGCTGCGAACCTGGCTGCTGGTGCGCTGGAGTTCCATGCGCACTTTTTGGACATCGTCGCGTGCTTCGCCAACGGCAATTAGTGCAGCGGTCCCCGTGATGCGCGGCTGGTTTTGGTAAGCACCGAGCTGCTGCCATGTGTTGAAAAGCTCCATCTCGATGGTGGCGAGCCTGTCGGCCAACCCATCGAGCTTGACGGCGCCTGCATCGAGCTCCTCCAACTGGACAGTGATGCCACCCACGCCTCCGGAGATCTCCAGGATGCCGTCGGGGGGCGGGGGCGACACATGGATGGGGCCTCCCGACCCGGCGGACGTTGTGTCGGCCATCAGAAGCGGCTGTCCGGCGAACACTCGGAAGTCAGGGTTGCAAGTGCATGGGCAGCTACGGCGGCGGAGGCCTCCCGCAGCCGGTCAAGTGTCCTTCGCACCGCCACGGCCTGAAGGCTGACGGAATCGCGATATGCCTTTCCGGCCGGTGATTCCCAGTCTGACAGCTGGATGTCATGGAATCCGGCGAGGACCTCTTCCGTCCTGTCGGCACAATGCGCCACTCTTCTGGCCAGCTCTTGAACTTCACTGCTGGAGCGCTGCCCGCTGCCCCAGATCCCGTCCGCAAGATCATTCCCCATGCCCACTCCTGCCCTGCCCTCCGGGCTGTTGACGCCCGCGCCTCGCCACCTGCCAACCCCAACGCTAAGGACACGGCCCGCGGCGCATAAGGGCCGCCGTCGGCTATGTGGAAAAGTAACGTGGGATGCCCGCTTAAGGCGCCGCCTGACTTCGTGAAAGAATCAGCACATGCCTGAAACTGCCGCCACAGCTGACACCCGTACGCCCTCAGGACGCCTGGCCCTCGCCGCGTCGCCGGAAAAAATCGCGCTCGGACCCCTCGACGGCCGCTACCAGCCCGCCGTCGCGCCCCTGGTCGATTACCTGTCCGAGGCAGCGCTGAACCGGGACCGTGTGGCCGTTGAAGTGGAATGGCTCATCCACCTGACCAGCAACAACGTCCTTCCCGGCGCTGGCCCGCTGAGCACCGAACAGCAGGACCAGCTCCGCGCGATCGTCACTGAATTCGATGCTGCCTCCGTGGCGGAGCTCGCCGAAATCGAGGCCGTCACGGTCCACGACGTGAAGGCTGTGGAGTACTACATCGGCCGCCGCCTGCCGGCCGCCGGCATCGAAAACCTGACCGCCATGGTCCACTTCGGCTGCACCTCCGAGGACATCAACAACCTGTCCTACGCCCTCGGCGTCAAAGGTGCTGTGGAGGACGTGTGGCTGCCCGCAGCCCGCAAGCTCGTGGCGCAGATCAGCACGATGGCAGAGGAGAACCGCGCGGTACCCATGCTGTCCCGTACGCACGGCCAGCCTGCCACTCCCACCACCCTGGGCAAGGAACTGGCGGTCATCGCCCACCGTTTGACCCGCCAGCTGGACCGGATCGCCAAGACCGAATACCTGGGCAAGATCAACGGTGCCACCGGCACCTACGCCGCGCACGTGGCCTCCGTTCCGGGTGCTGACTGGCAGCAGGTCTCCAAGTCCTTCGTCGAGGGGCTGGGCCTCACCTGGAACCCCCTGACCACCCAGATCGAAAGCCACGACTGGCAGGCCGAGCTGTACGCCGACGTCGCCCGCTTCAACCGGATCCTGCACAACGTCTGCACGGACATCTGGAGCTACATCTCCATCGGCTACTTCGCGCAGATCCCCGTCGCCGGCGCCACGGGCTCCTCCACCATGCCGCACAAGGTCAATCCCATCCGGTTCGAAAACGCCGAGGCCAACCTGGAGATCTCCTCCGGCCTGCTGGACGTCCTGGGCTCCACCCTGGTCACTTCCCGCTGGCAGCGCGACCTCACCGATTCCTCCAGCCAGCGCAACATCGGCGTCGCCTTTGGCCACTCCCTGCTGGCTATCTCGAACGTCGCCAAGGGCCTGGAGCGCCTGGACGTTGCCGAGGACGTGCTGGCCGGCGACCTGGACACCAACTGGGAAGTCCTGGGCGAGGCCATCCAGATGGTGATGCGCGCCGAGGCGATCGCCGGCGTCGACGGCATGGAGAACCCGTACGAACGGCTGAAGGACCTTACCCGCGGCCACCGCGTGGACGCCGCCCGCATGCAGGAATTCGTGCAGGGCCTGGGCCTGTCCCCCGAAGCCGAGGCCCGGCTCCTGGCCCTGACGCCCGGCAAGTACACCGGCATCGCGGACCAGCTGGTGGACCACCTGAAGTAAAGCCCGCAGCAGGGCAGGAACGTACGACGACGGCGCCGGGCCCGGGAGGGTCCGGCGCCTTCCTTGTATCCCGCGGTGTGCCCTGCCCGCCGTTGCGGTGCGTGTGAGCCGGCGTCCGATCGGGTGGGAAACTGGAATCATGAGGCTGCTTCTGATCCGACATGGCGAAACTCCCGGGAACGTCCTGGGCCAACTGGACACCGACCACCCCGGCCCCGGCTTGACCGAGCTGGGTGAACGCCAGGCCGAGGCCATGGCACGGGCCCTGGCCAACGAACGCATCGGGGCACTCTACGCCTCCACGCTGATCCGGACGCAGATTACCGCGGCCCCGCTGGCCCGGCTGCATTCCCTGGATATCGAGGTCCTGGACGGCCTGCATGAAATCGAGGCAGGCTCCCTGGAGAAGCTCACGGACCACGAATCCCACAAGCGCTACATGGGGACGGTCATCTCCTGGGCTGCAGGGAACCTGGAGCAGCGCATGCCGGCAGGGCCGGACGGCCATGCCTTCTTCGAACGTTTCGACGCTGCGATCGCGAACGTGGTGGAGCGGGCGATGCGGGAACAGCACGGCACGGCGGCCGTGGTCAGCCACGGCGCCGCCATCCGCACCTGGGCCGGCCTGCGGGCCCGGGGTGCAGGCCACGAGTTCGCGGCACGGCACATCCTGGCGAACACCGGAATCGTGGCAGTCGAAGGCAGCCTGGACGCCGGGTGGAACCTGATCCACTGGGATGGCAGTCCCGTAGGCGGCCTTGCCTTGGCCGACCCGGCCGCAGAGGATCCGACCGGCCGGGACGTCACGGCTCCCTAGAGCTGCTGCCGGTGCCGCCGGCCGGGGAAGATCCGCCGCGTCCTGCACGGGCTGCCCTGGCTGCCCCGCGGAACCGCGGGGACAAGCTGCGCCGCCATCGCGGCGGCGTCCGCCGCCGTCGGCCTCTCCGTGGCATCCATCGCAGTCAGGGCGCGCAACAGGACGCCCCAGTCGCCCAGGTGGTCAGGGACCTTCGGGGACCTCAGGGTCCGGGCAACGAGGGACTCGATGGCCGTCCCCGGGAACGCCTTGGTCCCGGTGAGGAGCTCCAGCAGGACCAGGCCCATGGCGTAGACGTCCCACGCCGGGTCAGCTACCTGGCCGGAGGCCTGCTCCGGACTCATGTAATGCACTGTTCCCGAGGAAATCCCCGGTTCGGGAGCAGACCCCGCCGCCGCAGTGATTCCGAAATCGATGATGCGGACCGGACTCCTCCGCAGGCCGCTCAGCATCAGGTTGGCCGGTTTGATATCGCGATGCACCAGGCCCCTGGCATGAAGGTGCGCCAGCGCGCCGAAGAGGCCACGCGCCCACACGGCTACGTCTGCCGGCCGCGGGCCCTGCAGACGGATGGCTTCCGCGAGGTTTGCCCCAAGAGCCAGTTCTTCGATCAGGAAGGCATGCCCGGCCGAGGGGCCACCGGCAGGCATGACGCCGCCGGCGATAAACCTCACGATGGAGGGGTGGTCCAGCCCGGCCAGGACTGCTGCTTCGTTGTGGATCCGCTGTTGGTGTTTCCTGTGGTCAGCCGTGGCGATCTTAACGGCGGCATCGGGGCCGCCTGCCAGGTCGACCGCACGGAAAACTTCGGCGGCAGATCCGCGGCCGAGCCGCTCTCCAAGCCGGTACCGGCCGGCCAGCACCACGCCTTCGGCAGGACCTACAGGCTGCAGAACTGCCGCGGGCATCACCGTCCCGACGGCGGTCATGCCCGGAGCGCCTCTGGGGTGGATCCCTGGCGGGAATCGCCCGCCGAGCGCATACGGGCACCGTTCACAGGCCACGCATCAAGCTGGAATCCGCAGCCGCAGCGCCACACCGGCGGAAGTTCAATGCCGTTGGCGCCGGCTGGCGCGAACGTGTAGCTGGCGCCCTCGGGCCCCAGAGCGGGAGTGACCAGCCGCATTGCCGTCCCACAGTGGACCGCAGCCTTTCCCTGCGGGGCGGAATTGCCGTCCAGGGATGGTCGAAGCAGGAGGGGGCTGGTCAGGACAGCCACGCCGTCGCCCGGATCAGGCGGTGAAAATTCGGTGAAAGTAACCAACTCACTCACGACTCCGTTGGGAAGCAGCTTCGGGGAACAATCGTAAGCTTACATATAACTAGCCCATCTAGCTAGTCCACCTAGCTAATCTTTTTCTCTTCCCCGTCGGGCGAAGCGAGTGCCTGCGTCATCCGCTGCAGGAAATCAACCACAATACGGGCTTCCTCGGCAGTAAGGCTTTCCGTCACGGACATCATCCGCCGATGCATGGCCCCCAGCGTTTCGCGGACTTCTTTGTCCGACTCCCCAGTGGCGATCACCACCACGGAGCGCCGGTCGGTGGGGTGCGGTTCACGCCGGACGTGGCCGCTGGCAACCAGGCGGTCAATTAATGACGTGGTGGAGGCGCTGGTGATATTGAGGAACTGGCTAAGGTCCTTGGGAACCACTTTTTGGCCGGATGCCTGCACGCGCAACAGGTACCGGAGGGCGAGGATGTCCGTTTCGCCCATGCCCATGGAGTCCCTGGTGGTGCGGCGGATTTCCGTCTCGGCCGACCGGTAGTCCCGGAGTGACTTCAACACCGCTGCGCTGTTGTCCAGCTGCCCATCGGGTCCGTACCAGTAGCCGGAGCCCTCGTTGCCCGTAGAAACCATAAAATCATTTTAGACCACCTGATAACTAGCCTGCCAAGTAACTTGTCTTCCGGCCGCGAACCCGGCGTTATCCAGGTGCTTACCGCCAGGAAACACCCGCGTAATCCCCGGCACCTAGCCTTGTCAGGCATACCCCTCCGGCGAATCGAGGCAGATATGCAGACAAACCCCAGGCTGAACATCCGGCAGGTCTCGTGGTCCAACCCTGTGGGCGCCGATCTTCGCCGCGCCCAGCAGGCCGAACTCGACGCCCGCTTTGGCCGGCCGGACCACGAACCCGGCCCGCCGCCGTCGGGCGCCGACTGCGCTGTCTTCCTGGTGGCGTACGACAAGGGCTCGGGCCAGCCCGTGGGCTGCGGGGGGCTGCGCCTGCTGGACGGGGCAACAGCGGAGATCAAGCGGCTCTACGTCCTGCCTTATACGCGCGGTTCAGGCGTAGCCAGCTCCATCCTGGCGGCCCTCGAAGCGGAGGCCTTCAAGCAGGGGATCACCCGCATCAAGGCGGAAGCCGGATCCGCCCAGCCCGACGGCAGGAACTTCTACGAGAACTCCGGCTTTGATGCGATCCCGAATTTTGGGCCGTACATCGGCGTGCAACACTCGTACTGCTACGCCAAGAGCATCAACGCGCGCAGCGCCGCCCAAACGGCCATGGCATAGGACTGGACGGACCCGTCACAGTGGGAGGGCCTGAGATCCGTTGGGCTAATCTCAGCCTATGGAAACAGCAGACATCACGTTCCGCACCCGCAAGTGGGTCAGGCCGGAGGACCTCAACGCCAACGGAACGCTGTTTGGCGGGAGCCTGCTGAAGTGGATCGACGAAGAAGCCGCGATCTACGCGATCCTCCAGCTGGGAAACGGCCGCGCCGTCACCAAGTACATCTCCGAGATCAACTTCGTCAGCTCGGCGGTGCAGGGAGACCTCATCGAAATGGGCTTGACGGCCACCCGTTTCGGCCGGACCTCGCTGACCATGCGGGCCGAGGTCCGCAACATGATTACCAGGCAAAGCATCCTCACCATCGAGGAGATCGTCTTCGTAAACCTGAACGCCGCCGGCAAGCCGGAACCGCACGGTTACACCGAGATCACTTACGACCGGGACCGGATCCCCACGCACCACCTGACGGAGACGCTGCAGCAGGACTAGTGTTCGCCTCCGGTTCACGCCAAGGGCCCTGACCGTTTCCCCGACTGGGACAAAGTAACCAGCCGGGCTGTTTATCGAATCGATAGCTATAACAGCCCGGTTTTTGTCGTGCCCGGCTATAGGCTGTGCGGACATGCTCCGATTCCAGTCCAGAAATGAGTCCTGATCGTGCGTAAATTGCAGACTTTGGTTGCCGCTGCCGTCGCCGCCACCCTCCTCGCCGGATGCGGTGGAGGTTCGACCCCATCAACGTCGTCAGGGGACGCCTCCGGCACTCCGGCAGGCGCGTCCGGGGACACCCTGGTTGTTTACACGAACTCCAACGGTGAAGGCAGGGGAGACTGGCTGGCCGCCAAGGCGGCGGAGGCCGGGTTCAAGATTGAGATCGTAGGGGCCGGTGGCGCCGATGCCACCAACAAGCTGATTGCAGAGAAGAACAACCCCATCGCGGACGTCGCGTTCGGCCTCAACAACATGTACTTTTCCCAGATCAAGAAAGAGGGGGCGCTGGAAGCGTACCAACCCTCGTGGGCAGGCGACGTGGACAAGGGCCTTGGCGACGGAGAGACCTACTGGCCGCTGGTGAAGCAGGCCATTCTCCTTGGCTACAACTCGGACAAGATCGCCAAGGACGCTGCGCCCCAGGACTGGACTGACCTGTGGACCAAGGATGAGTTCAAGAGCCGCTACGAACGGGTCACCGGGATGGGGACCGCCACGGCCCAGCTGGTCTTCGCCGGGATCCTCTCCCGTTATCGGGACGACTCCGGCGATCTGGGAATTTCCGATGAAGGATGGAAGCAGGTTGAGCAGTACTTCAAGAACGGCAGCCCCGCCGTTGCCAAGACCGACCTTTTTGCCCGCATCGCGTCCGGCGAGGTGGATATGGGCCAGATGCCGTCCTCGATCATTGCCGACCGCGAAAAGTCCTTCAAGGTGAACGTGGACACGGTCATGCCTTCCGTTGGGATCCCGCTGGCCGTGGAGCAGATAGCGCTGGTGAAGGGAACCAAGAAGAAGGAGCAGGCGCAGAAATTCATCGACTGGTTCGGCAGCGCCGAGGTCCAGGGCGAGTTCGCCCAGAAGTTCAACTCCATGCCGGTCAACAAGGGCGCCCAGGCAAAGGCCAATCCCGAGGTGGTGAACTTCTTTGCCAGCCTTAAGCAGCAGGACATCGACTGGGACTTCGTCCAGAAGAACATGGGCGCCTGGGTGGAAAAGATCGAACTCGAATACATGACGTAACCCGCACTGCCAGCCACCGTTCCCGCGCGTTCCCTCAGACAGGTTTGACATGATCCGCTTGGAAAACATCGAAGTTACCTTTGGCGATTTCACCGCCATTCCGCATCTGGACCTGCATGTCCGCCCCGGCGAGTTCTTCACCCTGCTGGGGCCATCCGGTTGCGGTAAGACGACGGCGCTGCGCACCCTGGCCGGCTTCATCCAGCCGGCCAGGGGTACGGTCCGGGTGGACGGAAAGGATGTCACCCGCCTTCCAAGCGATAAACGGCAGGTGGGCATGGTGTTCCAGAACTATGCCCTGTTCCCCAGCATGAGCGTGTGGGAGAACATCGCTTTCGGGCTCCGGGTCCGGAAGGAAAAGCCCGCAGACAGCGACCGCCTGGTGCGGGACATCGCACGGCGGGTGGAGCTCAGCGACGATCAGCTGGCTAAAAACGTGGCCGAGCTGTCCGGTGGCCAGCAGCAGCGGGTGGCGGTGGCACGGGCACTGGTGCTGCGGCCCAAGATCCTGCTGCTGGATGAGCCGCTGTCCAACCTCGATGCGAAGCTCCGGCACCAGCTGCGCCAGCAGCTCAAGGACCTGCAAAGCGAATTTGGCATCACCACCGTGTACGTCACCCACGACCAGGACGAGGCCCTTGCCATGAGCGACCGCGTGGCGGTGTTCAACAAGGGCGTCATTGAACAGGTTGGGACGCCACAGGAGATCTACGATCACGCCGCTACGGAGTTCGTTTGCAACTTCATCGGTGACAGCTCCGAGCTGTCCCCTGAATTCGTTTCCGAGGTGAACCGGCTGTCGGCAGCCGGCCTCAGCACGGACGCCAGATCCTACCTGCGGGTGGAAAAAGCTTCACTGAACCGGCCCGCGGACGGAGGCACAGCCGCCGGGCTCCCCGCCAACGTGGTCTCCCGCACCTACCATGGCCTGCACAGCCGCTACGTGGTCCGCAGCCACGGCTCGGACATCCGTCTCCTGGTCAGGGAAGACGGCTGCGCTCATCCGGAGACCGGCACGGCCACAACCGTCTACCTCCAGCCGGAGCATATCCTCCAGTACCATCCGGAAACCGGTGTTTCGCTGGCCCAGGAACAGGCGGTTGCCCTGCCATGAGCACCACCGCCGTGCGCACCATGGCCCGTTCACCCTTCGTCCTCGTGGTGGGAGTCGTCCTCACCTGGTTCATTGCCGCGTTCCTGGTGTGGCCCAACGTCAACATCCTGATGGCAACCTTCTTTCCCGACGGGAGCTTTTCCGGCCGCGCCGCCGAGAAGCTTTTCTCTTCACAGCGGGCCATGAAGGCGTTGGGCAACAGCTTCCTCCTGGCTGTAGCCCTGTCCGTCACCGTCAACCTGGTGGGCGTCTTCATCGTCCTCGTCACGCAGTACTTCCGGATCCGTGGCTCGAAAATCCTCTTCCTCGGATATGCCTCCACGTTCATCTATGGCGGCATTGTGCTGGCCGCGGGATACAAGTTCATTTATGGGGAGAAGGGGATCGTTACCTCCCTGCTGGTCAGGCTGATCCCCGGAATGGATCCGGGGTGGTTTTCCGGGTTTTTTGCCGTCCTGCTGGTCATGACCTTCGCCACCACCACCAACCACATGCTTTTTGTCGCCAACGCGCTCAAGGGCATCGACTACCAGACCATCGAGGCCGCACGGAATCTTGGCGCCTCCACGTGGACCATCCTGCGGCGCATCGTGCTGCCCATGCTCAAACCCACCTTGTTCGCCGTCACCATCCTGTCCTTCCTCACCGGGCTGGGGGCTTTGAGTGCCCCGCAGGTGCTGGGCGGCCGTGATTTCCAGACCATCACGCCGATGATCCTGACCTTCACCAACAGCCCCACCTCCCGGGACCTTGCGGCCCTCCTGGCCGTGATCCTGGGCCTGGCCACCATGCTGATGCTCGCCATCATGTCCCGCCTGGAGAAGGGCGGTACGTACTTTTCGGTCTCCAAGGTGTCCTCCGAGCTGCAGAAGCAGGAGATTACGAACCCCGCCGCCAACCTGGCCGTGCACGCCGCCGCTTATCTCCTGTTTGCCATCTACACGCTTCCGGTGCTGCTGATCCTGCTCTATTCATTTGCCGACGGCGCGGCCATCCAGACGGGGCAGCTCTCGCTCGCCAACCTGACGCTGGACAACTACGTCCGCGTCCTCACCCAGCCATCCGGGCTCCGGCCGTTCATTGTCAGCGTTGTGTACAGCGCCTTGGCAGCCGTCATCGCCGTCGGCGGACTCCTCTTTGTTGCCCGCCTGCTGCAGAAATACAAGAACTGGGTGAGCTCGGCATTCGAGTACCTGCTCCACATCCCATGGATCCTGCCCTCTGCACTGCTGGCATTGGGACTGATCGTCAGCTACGACCACCCGAGCCCGCTGGTGGGCGGGGCCGTCCTCACCGGAACAACAGTGATCCTGCTCATCGCATTTGTGACGGTAAAGATCCCGTTTACCCTGCGAATGCTCAAAGCGTCGTTTGCTTCGGTGAATTCCACACTGGAGGAAGCTGCCGCCATCATGGGCGCCAGGACACTGTATGTCTTCCGGCGCATCTTGCTGCCGCTGGTACTCCCGGCGGCGGCAGCGATCACGGCCCTCAACTTCAACAGCCTGCTGGACGACTATGACACCGCCATCTTCCTGGCCCACCCGCTGGTGCAGCCGCTGGGCCTGGTGATCAAGGCCAACACCGACGGGGCGGAAGGCACCGAGGGGATCGCGAACACGTTCGTTTACACCGTGCTCCTGATGATCATCACCGGCGTGACAATGTACCTCGTCTACGGCAGGTCCGGACGGCGCCGGGCCGGGAAGCGGCTGCCCGCGGCCCCTGTCAGCCCGCAGGTTCCGGGCCCGGGGCGGCCCGGCGTCCAGGCCCCGGGCGGGGAAGACGCCACCCGCCCGGCCGCTGCCATCCGCTGACTACGTCCCAGAACCGCTGCCGACGGCGGCCCGTTCGTGCCGCCGTCGGGCGAGGTTGAGCAGGCGGTCACGGAGGGGCTGGGCACCCTCCGCCAGCGCCACCTTCATCATCGCCGTGGATCCCAAGCTGACGGCGCGGGTCCGCAGCCGGCGCTGCCGGTTGTAGGCGGCGAGCGCCTTGTCCCGCGGCAGGCTGTTCAGGAGGTCGGCCAGGACCACCGCGTCCACCAGCGATTCGCAGGCACCGCGGCCAAGGTTGGGCGTCATGGCATGGGCCGCGTCCCCTACCAGCACCGCCGCACCGCGGACATAGGACCGCAGTGGGGGCGTAGTCCAGATCCGCTGGGCCAGGGAAAGCTCCGGACTGGCAGTTGCGAGTACCTCCCGAATGGCGGGAGCGTGGCCCGCGAAACGCCGGCGCGCCTGCACGAGCGCCTCTTCCACGTCTATTCCCGTGGGGCCAAGCTGCGACGACCAGCTCCCGTACCAGTTGGTTCCGCCCGGGGCGGCGGCAATGCCGAACAGGTCTCCCCGCCCCCAATACTCCCCCACCTCGTCGGCGTCCACCTTGGAAGGGATGGTGCCGCGGACCGCGAGGGCAGAGGTCAGCCTGGCATCCGTTGCAGTACCCCAAACCTCGCGGCGGACAACACTGTGTACGCCGTCGGCCCCCACCAGCAGCCCGGCACCTCCGGGCAATTCCCGCACATGGGCGGCCACCCTGCGGACGGTTCCGGGCACGGCCCCGTCCAGCAGCCGCAACAGGTCCACCCGGGAAATCCCGAACAACTCCCCGCCGCGGACGGTGATCCAGGGCTTGCCGGCAGCGTCGCGGATCGACCCGTTACCCAACACCGGGCTCACCGCACGTGCCCCGGCCAGGACACCCACCCGCGCGAGCGCACGCTGCGCATTGGGCCACATGGCCAGCACGGTGCCCACAGTGGGCAGTTCGGGACGCTTCTCGTAGATCGACACCTCGAAACGGGACGGGTCCAGGCAGGCCGCCAGGGCCAAGCCCGCGATGCCGCCGCCGACGATGGAGATCGCTTCCATACGACCAATTCTACTACTTTTGTAGTGGCGTGGAAGGGCACTTACACTGGGCGCATGCCTGACCGCCGCACCGAACTGATGGACGCCGCCCTCGGGGTGGTGGCGGACAAGGGAATGAAAGGCCTCACGCACCGTGCCGTGGACGCTGCGGCCGGCCTGCCGGAGGGCACCACGTCCAACTACTTCCGGAGCCGCGCAACCCTCGTCGACGCGGTGCTGGACCGCCTGTTGCAGCTTGATTCCGGGCTGCTCCAGGGCGCCGGACCTGCCGGGCCGCCGTCGGGCATCCCGGAACTGGCGGGCCAGTTGGCCGCCGTGGTGCTCGCCCTGGCCCGGCAGCACGCGGGCCTCACCCGGGCGCGGATGGCCCTGTCGCTGGACCGCCCGGAGGCGGTGACCGCCGGCCACTACCTCCTGCTGGCCGGACTGGAGCAGGCCCTGGATGGTTTGGGGGTGGCGGACCCGGCGGCGCGGGCCCGGGACGTGGCTGACTACACTGACGGCCTGTTATTGCACCTGCTCACCGTTCGGCGGGACCAGCAGCCGGACCCGGCCGCAACTGCAGCGGCGATCCGGCGCCTGCTCGCCCCGTGAAGCCCGGCAGCCCGCCGTCGTACTCCTGAACCCTTAGGAGACCGTGGGCCAGCCCGTATATGCCTCGGCCAGGTACGCCATGCCATGCCGGGACGAGACCACGGAATTCAGTTCGCCAAGCTGGCGGGCGCGGGAGAAGTCGTCGGCGTCCGCGGGAGTGTGCAGCATGGTGGTCATCCAGTACGAGAACTGCTGCGCCTTCCAGACCCGGTCCAGGGCACGGTCGCTGTAAGTGTCCAACAGGTGGTCCGAGCCGGAGTTGTAGTGACTGTCCAGCCCCTCGAAGAGGACCTTCACGTCATTGATGGCCAGGTTCAGGCCCTTCGCACCCGTGGGCGGCACGGTGTGGGCGGCGTCGCCGGCGAGGAACAGGTTGCCGTGGCGCATGGGGGTGTGGACAAAGCTGCGGAACGGGAGCACCATCTTCTCCAGGACCGGCCCCTCCTTGAGCTCGAAGCCGTTGCCGTTGACCCGGCCGCGGAATTCGGCCCAGATCCGCTCGTCATCCCACTCAGCGACGTTTTCCTTGGGGTCGCACTGGAAGTACATCCGCTGCACGGTTTCGGTGCGCTGGCTGATCAGGGCGAACCCATTGGCGGAGTTGGCGTAGATCAGTTCATCGGAACTGCGCGGCGCCTCGGCCAGTATGCCGAACCAGGCGAAGGGGTATTCGTGGAAGTACCATTTGCGGTGCGCCTCCGGGATCTGGAAGCGGCAGTGGCTGCGCGAGCCGTCCGCACCCACCAGGAAATCGGCCTGGATCTCGAACTCCACACCCTCGGAATCGGTGAACCAGACTTTCGGCCTCCCTTCGAGGTCGTGGACGGAGGTATCTGTGACGCTGTAGCGGACGTCGCCGCCGTCGTCCTTCCTCCGTGCGGCGAGGTCCAGGAACACGTCCGTCTGCGGGTACAGCCAGACGGACTCCCCCACCAGGTCCTTGAAATCGACGCGGTGGCTCTCGCCGTTGAACCGCAGCTCGATGCCGTCGTGCCGGTCGCCGTCGCGCAGCACCCGGTCTGAAACCCCGCTGTCCACTAGCAGGTTAACCGTTCCGTGCTCCAGGATGCCGGCCCGGACGGTGCGGGAAATTTCCTCGTGGCTCCGGACCTCGATCACCGTTGACTCGATTCCGGCCGTGGCCAGCAGGTGCGAGAGCATGAGGCCTGCCGGGCCTCCGCCCATGATGGCTACTTGGGTGGTGATGATTTTTCTTGCCATGACTGCGTCTCGCTTCTTTGCGGGTCCCGGGAGGGGCCGGAGTGGTTGCCTGGCCTTCAGTGTGGGCCCGCAAGGGTGACGGGCGTTACAGCGATTCCGTTCAACAGAAGCAAGGGAGGTCAGTCTCTCTGAAGGCCGCGCGCGATGCCCCGGGCCGCCGTTTGCAGTGCCGGCACCAGTGCCTGCAGGCGCATCTCCTGCAGGGGAACCACCACGCCCAGCGAAGCCACCGCCCGCTTCCGGCGGTCCAGCACCGGCACTGCGATCCCCCAGGTGCCCGCATCCACCACAGCCTTCAGCTGCGCGTAGCCTTGATGGGATGCCTCGGCCAGCAGCGTCCGGACGTCGTCCGCACCCAACTTCTCTTCGGGATCGGTGAACTGGCCCAAGTACTCCTGCTGCAGCGCCTTGTCCTGGTGGGCCATCAGCGCCAAGCCGGCGGACGAGATATGTATTGGCATCCTGCCCGCCACCTGCGCCCGGTTGGCCACGGAGCCCCGACGGGACAGGCGCTCCACGAAAAGCGCCTCCCAGCCATCCAGTACCGCCAGGTTGACGTTCTGGTTCAGCACCTGCTGGATGTCCTCCATGAACGGCATGGCGGCCTGCCGGAGCGCCAGGGCGGGCGAGGCACGGTTCACCAGTTCCCAGAGCCGGAGCCCCGGCCGGATCATTCCACCCGGGGCGGTTTCCAGCAGTCCGTGACTTGCGAGCTGGCCCACCAGCCGGTGGGTGGTGGTGAGCGGAAGGCCTGCCCGCTCAGCAAGGTCAGACAACTGGAGGGCATTGACGTCCTGGGGAAAGGCGGCGATCAGCCGCACGATCCGGTCCACGACGGAGTCGCCGGAGCTCGAGTTCGCCACCGCCAGTCCTTCCGTTCAACGGGAAGTCCAGCGTACCGCGCCCGCGTGGAACCCGCGCAGGGAAGGCGGTCAGGCCGCCGTCGTCCTTTGCCTGATCCGGCGCCATGCGCCGGGTGCCAGCACCACAGCAATGCCGACGGCGGCGCCGATCACGGTCTCGATGATGCGGTCGCGGAGCAAAAGGGTTGGCGACACCGGCACCACCAGCAGCGTTGAAACCAGCGCCAGGGGCGTGACGAACACCTGCGCCAGCAGGTACTGGCGGAGGATGACCATTTCGGCGCCGAACTGGCACAGCGCCATGACGAGCACCGTCTGCCAGGGCTGCAGGCCGAACAGCAAGACGGCGGCGAGCACCAAGAGGCCCAGGACGGTGCCGATGATCCTTTGGATGCCCCGGCGCACCCGGTGCCGTGTGCTGTGGCCCACCAGGGGCACCACCGCTGCCACCATGGCCCAATAGTTGTGCCCAAATCCCAGGCGCTCACCGGCCCACGTGGCCAGCGAGCCGGCAAGTCCCGCCGCCACGAGGTAACCGAAGCCCTCAAGCCACGCAGCATGCTTCTCTGCGGCGGTGCGGCGGATCCGGGCCGGCCGGGTCCAGGATGTGCGGTGGCTGGGAAGGATCCGGGATGAGAAGCCGATAAGCAGGGCGAACATCGTGGTGAGCGCAGCCACCAGCATCCCCTGCCACAGGGGCGGCTGGTTGGGAATGGAGGCAATGGCGGCAAAGGCGAAGATGTGGAACAGCGAGCCTGCCGGGCGAAGCCTCAACCAGGAGATGGCCACCGAACATGCCCCGGCAACCAGGGTGGTGGCCAGGACCAGAAGCCAGGTAGTGGTGGCGCGGTCAAGGCTCCAGGCGGATTCCATCCGTGCGGCGAGCCCTGCCTGGAAGATCACCAGCAGCATCAGCAGCCCGGCCCGCAACTGGAGCACAAACCGGACAGCGTGCGGCTCACCGCGCCCGTAGATCCCCGTAAAGGCGCCGAAGGAGGCGAAGATTGCCAGGTCCAGCCGGCCCAGGAGCACCAGGGTGGTCAGCGGCACGAAGACACCGACGGCGCACCTCAGCGCCGGATGGTGATCCTTATTGCCGGGGCCAATGCTGAACATCTCGGCAAACATCTTCACGTGGGCAGCGCCTTCCTTGGGGGTGGATTGTGTCGGGCGGCCGCGCTGACGTTCCTGGTAAATCCTACGGCGGAGGCGCCGCGAACGCCCGGCACGTTCCCATGAATGGAATCGGGAGGCAACGCAGCGGAAACAGCACCCCGTGATGCTTGAGTCATGAAGCGCCCTCCGCACAACACGCCCGCTGCCGACCTGAGCTGCGAGGTCTGCGGCCGCATGCCGGAGCCGCACAAGGCGCGGCTCACTGTGGCCAACGTGGCCGTGATGCTGCCCATCGAGCTGCTGGTCCATGCCCTGGTGGTGGAGACCCACCTTCCCTATGTGGCCAAGGTGCTGGTCCTGACCTTCACGGCCACGGTCCTGGTGATTTGGGTGGCCGAACCGTCAGCGGCGAGGATCCTGCGCAACTGGCTCCATGCGCCGGCGCTGAGGCACCGCCGCCAGCTGGCGGCGGCCCCGGCGCTCTGGCGGGCGCGGACGCTCCTGGCGGACAACCCGGGCTCCCTGCAGAGAATGACCCGGGCACTGGCCAGGTTGGATGCCAACATCCTGGGACTGCACGTGCACCCGGCTCCGGCCGGAGTCCTGGATGAATTCGTCCTCTCGGTCCCCGGGGAGGTGGGCGAGCGCGAGTTACTGGCAGCGCTGCACGACGGCGGCGGCAGCCATTCGCACGTGTGGCCCACCACCTCCCTGGCCATGGCCGATGGCCAGACGAAGGCGCTCAGCCTGGCGGCGAGGATCGCGGCCGCGCCTGACGAACTGCCATTGGCGGTGGCCGAGCTGCTGCACGCACAGATCGTGCCGCCGCAGGACGGCGGGGCAGCAGCCGACGACGGGACACGCCTGAAGATCCCCACGGCATGGCACGGGCCCATCACCTTTTCCCGCCCCGGCGAACCGTTCACCCCGGCCGAGTCAGCGCGGGCCCACCGGCTCGCCGAGCTGGCCGAAACGCTGTCCCACCGGCACACAGACTCCTCCCTGTAGCGGTCCGCGCGGCGCGGGCACCAGTCACAATCCGTTTGCAGGAGCCGCTGGACGCTGCCGGGCAAAAAACCCTTGACAGTGGCGGGAGTCACTTCTACCTTTGTTTTTGGGATCCCAAATTGGGATCCCAAACCCGAATACTCCCCATTCGTGAACTTCCCCGTGAAGGAGAAGCTGTGTCCGTCCCAAACGCTGAAACAACGGCGCCAGCCGCCGAATCCACTTCCCACCCCGACGAGCCCCGGAAGGACGGCCTGCAACGTCGCAGCGCCGTCCGGTGGCGGCTCTTCCTGCTGCTCCTGGTCCTGGTGTCCGTCAACTACATCGACCGGGGCTCCATCTCGGTGGCATTGCCCATCATCCAAAAAGAATTCAACCTCGCCC
This sequence comes from Pseudarthrobacter sp. YAF2, assembly GCF_052113345.1. NCBI lineage: Bacteria > Bacillati > Actinomycetota > Actinomycetes > Micrococcales > Micrococcaceae > Pseudarthrobacter > Pseudarthrobacter sp. YAF2. Next base: position 67,815 of record NZ_JBFRDA010000003.1, read on the forward strand.
CTGAAATGGTGGGCCTGCTGCTGTCCGCCTTCTTCTGGACCTACGCCCTGATGCAGGTGCCGGTCGGCTGGCTGATCGACAAGTTCGGCCCGCGCAAGGTGATGACCGCGTCCTGCCTCGGCTGGGGCGCCGCCACGGCAGCCTCCGGCATGGCCGGCGGATTCCTGAGCATGTTCATTGCCCGGCTCGGGATCGGCGTGACCGAAGCCGGCGTAATGCCCGCCGGCGGCAAACTGAACGCCATCTGGATGCACCGGTCCGAACGCGGCCGCGGCGCCACCATCCTGGACGCCGGCGCACCCCTGGGCGCCGGACTTGGCGGCATCATCATTGCCGGCCTGATTGCCACCACCGGCAGCTGGCGCTGGTCCTTCGTCATCGCCGGTGCCGCCACCGTCCTCATGGGACTCGCCGTCTGGTGGTACGTCCGGGACAACCCCCGCGACCACCGCGCCGTCAACGAAGCGGAAGCGTCCTACATCGAAGCCTCACACGCCGCCGAGGATGCCGAAGCCACCATGGACGGCAGCACGGGCAAACGCGGCCTGCTCCCCTACCTCAAATTCCGTTCCTTCTGGGCCATGTGCCTGGGCTGGCTCGGATTCAACGGAGTCTTCTACGGCCTGCTGACCTGGGGGCCGCTGTACCTGGCACAGGCCAAGGGATTCGACCTGAAGACCATCGGCTGGTCCACCCTGGTGATCTTCGGTGCCGGGTTCGTAGGCGAAATCATCGGCGGCACCATTGCCGACAAATGGCGGGCCACCGGCGCCTCCGCCAACCTGGTGATGCGCACCCTCCTCGGCATCTCCAGCGCCGTGGTGGTGGGTGGCCTGGTGGGCGTCACGGTAGTCCCGGATGCCACCACCGCCGTCGTCCTGCTCTCGCTCGTCCTGTTCTTCCTGCGCTGGGTGGGCCTGTTCTGGAGCATCCCCTCCATCCTCGGCGGCCGCACCAACGCAGGCGTCCTGGGCGGCGCCATGAACCTCAGCGGCAACATCTCCGGCTTCGTGACCCCGATCGTCGTCGGCCTGATCGTCGGGGCCACCGGGTCCTACACCTGGGCCTTGCTGTACTTCGTGGGTTCCGCGGTAATCATGGGCGCATCGGTCCTCACCCTGAACTACAACAAGCGTCTTCCTGTCTAAGCTGGCCCTCGCAGGGAAACCTGCAAACCACGCCCCCGCAGCCGGGAGCAGTGCCGCACACGAATCGAAAATGGAGCATCATGCTGACCGCAGAAGAGACCCAGGACAAGGACCGCCCCCTCCGCGAGACCGTCCGGGACACCCTCCGCACCCGCATTTTCGAAGGGCACTACGCTCCCGGCACGCGGCTGGTGGAACGCGACCTTGCCGCCGAATTCTCCGTCTCCCGGCTGCCGGTCCGCGAAGCCCTCCGCATGCTCCGCCAGGAAGGCCTCATCAGCGACCGCGGCGCCCGCGGTGCGGAAGTAAGCAGCCTCAGCCCCAAAGACGTGGAGGACCTCTTCGACGTCCGGCAGTCCCTCGAGGTGCTGGCCTGCCGGCTCGCCGCCAGGCGGGCCACCGCAGACGACCTCGCCTACCTCAAGGGACTGCTGGACAACGCCGAAAGTTTCCTGGCCAAGGGAGCGGTGATGGAAGCGCACCGCTCCAACAGCGAGTTCCACGACGCCATCACCGGCATCGCGGACAACAACTTCCTCAAGTCCGCCCTGGAACCCCTGCAGGGCCGGATGCACTGGCTGTTCCGGCACGTCAGCGACCTGCCCGAACTCATCCGCGAACACCGTGAGCTTTACGCCGCCATTGCCAGCGGCGACCCTGACCTTGCGGCCGCCCAATCCGCCTCCCACATCGGGAAGTACCGGGAACAGTTCCCCGAGGACTTCCAGAAAACCGAACCAGAATTCCACCGGAAGAGAAAATGAAACTCCTGGTCATCAACCCCAACATCAGCGCCGACGTCACGGCCCTGATCGAATCCGAGGCGCTCCGATCCGCCGCCCCCGGCACCCGGCTGCTGGTCCGGACCGCCGGCCACGGCGTCGAGTACATCGAAACCCGGTTCGAGTCCCTCATCGCAGCCGGCGCCGTCGCCGAAATCGTCGCCGAACACACCCGCCCCGGCGCGGACCCGGTTGACGCCATCGTGGTGGCAGCCTTCGGCGACCCCGGCATGCCCGCCCTGAAGGAACTGGCCGACGTACCCGTCATCGGCATCACCGAAGCCGCACTGTGCGCGGCGGCGCTGCAGGGCCACCGCTTCTCCATCATCGCCATCTCGGACCGGATCAAACCCTGGTACCGCGAGTGCGTGGAACGCTTCGGGCTGGCAGGCCGGCTGGCCTCCATCCGTTCCATCAACGACTCCCTCCCCAGCATCGGCTCCGTCCAGCAGGACTTCAAGGAAACCCTGCTGGCACTCAGCCGGCAGGCCGTGGCAGAGGACGGGGCCGACGTCGTCATCCTCGCCGGCGCCCCGCTGGCCGGACTGGCCCGCGAACTCAACGGTCAGATCCCCGTACCGGTGGTTGACGGCATCTCCGCCGGCATCCGCATGGCCGAAGCGGTGGCGGGGCTGCAGTCCGGACAGCACCGCGCCGGCGCGTTCGCCCCTCCCCCGGCGAAGGACCGAAAAGGCCTCTCCGGCAACCTGGACGCAGCCCTTGCGGCGCGCCAGGAGCATGCCGGTACGCCACAGCCTGCCGCCTAAAGCCAGCCGCCACCACGCCCACAAGGAGGACACCGATGTCCCACCAGCCAGAACTTGTCATTGCCAACGCCACGATCGTCAACAGCTTTGGCCGCCAGGACGCCCACATCGTGGTGCAGGGGGGCCGCATCGCCGCCCTCATCGACGTTGACCAGCCGGTCCCCGCTGCCGGCCGTACCATCGACGCCACCGGCAAACTCGTCATCCCAGGCGGCGTTGATGGACACTGCCACGTCGCCCAGGTCACCGGACGCTTCCGGACACTTGACGACTACCGGACCACGTCCACCGCGGCACTGTGGGGCGGCACCACCACCATCATTGACTTCGGGATCCCCCGGGATGCCCAGGAAACCCCGCTGGCCGCCGTCCTGCACAAGAAGGAACTCGCCACCGAATCCCGCTGCGACGTGGCCCTCCACGGGGCAGTGGTCAGCTGGGACGAAACCATCCCATGGCAGCTGGAGCAGCTTGCCGCCGAGGGCGTGCGCTCCGTGAAGATGTACACCACCAACCGCGGCACCACCATGGCCGACGGAGACACCATCCTGAAGGTCATGCGCGAACTGGTCCGGCTGGACGGCCTGGCCTACATCCACGCCGAGCACGATCCGATCATTGCCGACTGCACCGAACAGCACGCCCAGGACGGCAGGATCGGCATCGAACACCTGCACCGGACGCGGCCGGAACTGGCCGAGGAGATCTCGGTGCAGGAAACCCTGGCCATGGCCGAATACACCGGCGCACCCGTCTACTTTGTCCATCAATCCACGCCCGGAGCCGTGGACCTGGTCTCGGAGGCACGGGAGCGCGGGCTCCAGGCGTACTCCGAAACCTGCCCGCACTACGTCACCCTGGACGACACCGTCTACGCCTCAACCTTTCCCGAATGGTTCGCGTGCTGCCCGCCCATGCGCAGCGCCGAGACCGTCGCCGCCCTCAAGGAACGGCTTGCATCCGGAGCCATCCACACCATGTCCTCTGACCACTCCTGCTACGACTTGTCCCAGAAGCGCGAGCGCACCGACGACGTCCGGGCCATGCCCCACGGGCTGCCGGGGGTGGAGACCCGGATGCCTGTCGCCTTCACCGCGATGACGTCCGCCGGAGCCTCCGTGGAGCAGTTCGTCGAGGCGTTCGCCGCCGGCCCGGCCCGCATCAACGCGCTCCCCGGCAAAGGCCGCATCGCCGAGGGATTCGACGCCGACCTGGTGGTTTTCGATCCCGCCGAGGAACGCACGGTGAACGGCGCAGCCCTGCACATGGGTACGGACTTCTCACCCTTTGACGGGAAGGCACTGACGGGCTGGCCCGCCGTCGTGGTCTCCAACGGCCGCGTAGTCCTGGACCCGGACGGCTTCCACGATCCCGGCGCCGCGGGCCGGTTCATCAACCGCAACGGCTTCCGCGAGCACCAGTCCCTTCCCGCCGGCGTCGCGCACGCCGCCGCCTTCTAGGAGTTTCCATGCCTGCAACCACACGCCCCCGCCGCATCGGCATGATCGTGCCGTCCTCGAATACGTGCCTTGAGCCGCAGACCTACCGCATCCTCGGCGGCCGGACCAACGTCACCGTCCATTTCACCCGGATCCCCGTCACCCGGATCGCCCTGGACGATTCCGCCAACCGCCAGTTCGACCCCGCCGTCATGCGGGAGGCCGCAGGACTGCTGGCGACGGCGGACGTGGACGTGATTGCCTGGAACGGCACCTCAGGTTCGTGGCTGGGATCGGCCCACGACCGGGAGCTGGCTGAAGAAATTACCGGCGCCACCGGCATCCCCGCCACCACTTCCACGCTGGCCTACCTTGAGGCGTTCCGGACCTTCGGCACCGAACGGATCGGCCTCTTCACCCCCTATACGGAGGACGTGAACCACCAGGTCATCGCATCCTACGAGCACGAAGGCATCAAAACCGTGGACCACCGGGCACTCGGGCTCAGCGACAACGAATCATTCGCCAGGGTCACCGAAGAGGAGATGCTGCCGGGATCGCGGGAACTCGCCGCCACCGCGCCCGACGCCCTGGTGTACCTGTGCACCAACCTTTACGGGGCAAACATCACCGAGGAGATCGAGGCGGGCACCGGGGTCCCGGTCCTTGATTCCGTGGCGGTCACCCTCTGGCACGCGCTGAAACTGGCGGGCGCGCCGCTGCTGGATCCGCGCTGGGGCAGGCTCCTGGCGTAGCGGGCCTGCCCCTGGCGGGGGACTTACATCCGCAGGGTCAGGGCGCCCGGCTCGATGCTCATCAGCACGTGCTTGCCCTCGCCCTCGTGGTCCCCGTCCAGCTGGTAGTCGTCCTTGTGCTCCAGGGTGATCTCAACCGTCTTGCCCTGGAAGTACTCCACCGCCGTATCCCGGTTCCGGCCCTTGCCGATGATGCCCGCCAGCACCGACAGCCAGCCGAGCTTGCCGTGGTGGGGTGCCAGGACGGCAATGTCCAGCAGGCCGTCGTCGATCTTGGCGTCGGGGAAGATTTCCAGGCCGCCCTGGACCTTGCCGCAGTTGCCCACCATCACGCTGCGCACACCGCGGTGCACAACGGTGTTCCCGTCAATCGCAACGGTTGCCTTCACGGGCTTGCCGGGCAGGTTCCGGATGCCGGCGTCCACGTAGGCCAGCCAGCCCACTTTGTCCTTCAGGTCCTCGTTGGTGTCGCCCATGATGGTGGCGTCGTAGCCCATGCCGGCCATGACCAGGAAGAGCTGGTCCTGGTCCGGGTCACTGCGCTTGGCGCGTACCACATCGATCTTCCGCTCGGCCCCGGTCAGGGCGCCGGCCATGGCGCCGTCGTAATCGGTCACGTCCATGCCCAGGTTGCGCGCCAGCAGGTTCCCGGTCCCCAGGGGCAGCAGGCCCATGGGGGTGTCGCCGCCGGACAAGACCTCGGCGACGCACCGCACGGTACCGTCGCCGCCGGCCGCAATGACCACGTCCGCGCCCTGCGCCAGGGCTTCCTTTGCCTGGCCGACGCCCGGGTCCTCCTTGGTGGTCTCCAGCCAGATGGGCTCGCCCCAGCCGTTCTCGACGCAGTGCTTGGCCACCAGGCCCCGCACGTCGAAATCCACCGGCTTGGCAGGATTGACAATGATGGCGGCACGTTTGGGGGAAGTGGAGCTGGCGTCAGTCATGGCGTCCTCTGATGGTGGAAAGCAAGCAGGCTGTTGAAAGAAGGGTAACCCGTCGCAGCGGCAGTTCCGCGCCTACAGTGCCTTGACGGCGCCGAGCACCTGGGCCAGGGACTCCTTGGCATCGCCGAACAGCAGGGACGTCTGCGGCTCGTACAGGAGCTCGTTCTCGATGCCGGCGAAACCGGGGCGCATGGAACGCTTCAGGAACACCACCTGCCGCGCCTCCGCCACTTCCAGGATGGGCATCCCGTAGATCGGCGACCCGGAGGACGTCTTGGCCGCCGGGTTCACCACGTCATTGGCACCCACCACCAGGGCAACGTCCGTGGTCTTGAACTCCGGGTTGATCTCGCCCATTTCCTTGAGCGATTCGTAGGGCACGTTGGCCTCCGCCAGCAGTACGTTCATGTGCCCGGGCATGCGGCCGGCTACCGGGTGGATGGCGAAATCCACCTGGATGCCGCGGGCTTCCAGGGCCAGCGCCAGTTCGGCGGCAGTGTGCTGCCCCTGGGCCACCGCCAGGCCGTAGCCCGGGACGATGATCACGCGCTGGGCATAGCCCAACAGGACCGCCACATCTTCCGGTGAGGACGAGCGGACCGGACGCTCGCTCACTGCCGTGGATCCCGCCGTCGAACCTCCGCGGAACGCGCCGAACAGGATGCCCGCAACGCTCCGGCCCATGGCCGCTGCCATGGCGCGGGTGAGGATGGTGCCCGAGGCGCCCACGAGGGTGCCGGCCACCACCAGCAGGACGTTGCCCAGCACCACGCCGGACGCCGCGACGGCCAGGCCGGTGAAGGCGTTCAGCAGCGAGATGACGATGGGCACGTCTGCGCCGCCCACGGGCAGCACCAGCAGCACGCCGGCGGCGAGACCCAGGACCAGCAGCAGGACGGCAAGGGGCAGCGAACCTGAAAGGGCAACCGCGACGCCGGAGGCCACCGCCGCCAGCAGCACCACCGACATCACCACGGGGAGCCCTGGGAACACCACCGGCCGGGTGGTCATCAGCTCCTGCAGCTTGGCGAAGGTGATGCCTGAGCCGGCAAACGAAACGGCCCCCACCAGGAGCGTGAAAACGATGGCCACGCGGACCCAGGGATCCCCGGTGTGGCCCAGTTCCAGGAGGGCCACCAGGGCGGCAGCACCGCCGCCCACCCCGTTGAACAGGGCCACCAGCTGCGGCATCTGCGTCATCCGGACCCGCCGGGCCACCGGGGCGGCCACGGCGGAGCCCACCACGATGGCACCCATGATCCACGGGACGTTGTCGAGCCGGGCGGACAGGAAGACCGTCACGACGGCGATCACGGCACCCAGCGCGCCCACCAGGTTTCCGCGGCGGGCGGTCCGGGGTGAACTGAGTCCCCGCAGCGCCAGGATGAAGAAGACCGCGGCGGCCAGGTACAGCAGGGCGGTCCAGACGGGATCGAGGATGCTCATTTGCTGCCGGCCTTGGGCTGCCCGGCGTCCTTTTTCGCGTGGAACATGTGCAGCATCCGGTCCGTCACCACGAACCCGCCCACCAGGTTGGCGGTGGCGAGGACGACGGCGAGCAGCGCCACCGCCAGGACCCACGGGTCCGCTGCCTGGCCGGCCACGATGATGGCACCCACCAGGATGATCCCGTGGATGGCGTTCGCGCCGGACATCAGCGGCGTGTGCAGGGTGCTGGAGACCTTGGACACCACTTCGAAGCCGACGAACACCGCCAGCACCGTAATGGTCAGCAGGGCTGTCCCGTCCATCAGAGTGCTCCGTCCTGCCGGGCCACGGCTGCTGCGCCGGTCCGTGCCGCCAGAAGGTCTGCGGTTGGCTGGTGCCGCACCACGCCGTCGTGGGTCAGGCAGGCTCCGGCCACCACTTCATCGCCGAAATCCAGGGCCAGCGTGCCGTCCCGGACCATCAGCGCCAGCAGGTTGGCTACGTTCTTGGCGTACAGGCGGGAGGCGTCGGACGCCATCGCCGAGGCCGGGTCCTTCAGGCCCACCAGGGTGATGTGTCCGGACCCGTCGGCGGTGGGGATGGGGATGTCCTGGCCGGGCACGGATCCCTCCACGTTCCCGCCGGACTCCGCGGCGAGGTCGACGACGACCGATCCCGGGCGCATGCCCTGCACCATCTCGCGGGTCACCAGGAGGGGCGCGGGACGGCCGGGGACGGCCGCCGTCGTGATCAAAACGTCCGATTGGGCGACGTGCGGTGCCAGCAGCTGGCGCTGCCTGGTGCCGGCGTCGGTGTCCAGCTGCCGGGCGTAGCCGCCGGCCGCTTCCGCCGTTTCAAGGTCCAGCCGGATGAAGGTGCCGCCCATGGAGGCCACCTCGTCAGCGGAGGCGGGCCGGATGTCGTTGGCGAAAACCCTGGCTCCCAGCCGCTTTGCCGTCCCAATGGCCTGCAGGCCTGCCACACCGGCACCGAGGACCAGGACGCGGGCCGGCGGGATGGTCCCGGCGGCGGTCATGTACAACGGAAAGAACCGGGGCAGCCTGATGGCCGCTTCGAGCACGCAGCGGTAGCCGGCCACCAGTGCCTGCGACGTCAGTGCATCCATGGACTGGGCCCGGGAAATGCGGGGCACCAGCTCCAGGGCGAAGGAGGTGATTCCGTTGTCCGCGAGCGCCAGCACCGTGGGCAGTTCGGACGACGGCGACCCGAGCCCCACGGCGACGGCTCCCCGTTTCAACGCCGCAGCGGTGTCCGGGTCCAGCGGGCGGACGTGGGCCAGGATGTCGACGGCGCCCAGGTCCAGTTCCGGGACTACTGCCGCGCCCGCCTGCCGGTAATCATGGTCGGAGTGGCCTGCGGCGGTCCCGGCCCCGGTTTCGAGCAGGACATCCAGGCCCATTCCGGTCAGCTGCCTGACGGTGTCCGGAGTGGCGGCCACGCGCCGCTCCCCCTCACGCCGTTCCCGCGGAATGCCCAGTTTCACCCGCAGACTCCTCTTCCTGAAGGGCGTTGCAGCGGCTCTGCTGCATGCAGTTGGCTTGAGTCTAGAGCCCTGCGAGCCGCGGCGGGAGTAGGGCGGCCGGCTTGGATGGCAAAGAGTTACCGGACGCCTTACTGGCCGGCTGCACCCGTGGGCGCGGCGGCCGGGGCGGTAGCACCGTTGTTGCCGCCGCGGCGTCCCTGGCCGGGCGTTTGGGTGCCTGGGTTGTTGCCGGTTCCGGCCCCTGCGCGGCCATTGGTTCCCTGGAAGTTGCCCACGTTGGTCCGGCCGGCCCGGGCGCCCAGGTCAAGCTGCTTCTGCACCATCGAGCCGCCGAAGAACCCTGCCACCACCAGCAGGACGCAGGCCAGGATCTTCGTGGTGCGGCCGGGCGTGTACCGCTTCCTGGGAATATAGGGCTCGTCGTTGGCCTGGACCTCGGCCGGCTGGCCCGGGAAGGGCCCGTGGTCCTCGCCGGGGGGCGTCAGGGGAACGGGAGCCGGCAGCGCTTCGGTGACGGCAGCGGTGTCCGGGCTGTAGGGGCTGTAGGGGCTGGAGCTGTTCACGGGTTTCCTATTCATAGCGGAGGGCATCGATGGGCCGCAGTTTCGCGGCCTTGTTGGCTGGGTAGACCCCAAAAACCAGTCCAATGACGGCCGAAACCGCCAGGGACAGCCAGACTGTCCAGGCCTGCACCTCGGGTTGGACGCCGAGCACGGGGAATGCGCTGCCCGCAAAGCCGACGGCGATCCCGGCCACCCCGCCGATCACCGAGATCACCAGGGATTCGATCAGGAACTGCGTCACGATGCTGCCCCTGGACGCGCCGATGGCCTTCCTGATGCCGATTTCCCGGGTACGTTCCGTCACGGTGACCAGCATGATGTTCATGACGCCGATCCCGCCGACCAGGAGGCTGATAGCCGCCACCGCCCCGAGCAGGATGGTCAGTGTCTGGGTGGTGTTGGTGGCGGTGGTGAGGATCTGCGCCTGGTTGCGGACCTGGTAGTCCCGGTTGGTGGAGTCAACGTGGTGGCGGGCGTCCAGGATCATCTGGATCTCGTTTTGCGCCTGGTTCATGACGTCCGCGGAGGCAGCCTGCACCGTGATCGACGCCAGCGTGGGCGCGTAGCCGGTGAACTTGTTCTGCGCGGCGGCGAACGGCACCACCACGATGTCATCGGGATCGTTCAGGCCGGTGGAACCTTTGACCGCGAGCACGCCGGACACCGTGAAGTTCTGGCCGTTCAGCTGGATGGTCTGCCCCACCGCGGAACTGGTGGCGGCGCCGAAGAGGTCGCTGGCCACCGTGTTTCCGATGACTGCCACCGGGTTGCCTGCCTGCTGGTCGGCTTCGGTGAAGGACGCCCCGGACGCCATGGTGCTGTTGGTGATATCGAAGTACGAGGATGTGGTCCCGAGGAAGCTCGCAACGGAGTGGGTGGCGCTGGTGTACGTTGCGGTGACGCCCTGCGCCTGGACGATCGGCGCCGTGCGGGCCACATCGGGGGCCAGGACTGCATCCGTGAGGGCATGCTCGTCGCCGAGCGTGAGGTTGGTGCTGCGGGTGCGGCTTGCGCCGGCCTGGCCGCCCGTGCTGCGTCCGCCCACGCTGGTGGAACGGCTGACGGTGAGGACGTTGGTGCCCAGCTTGCCGATCTGGGCTTTGATGTTGTTGCTGGTCCCCGCCCCGACCGCGAGCAGGATAATGACGGCGGCAATGCCGATCAGGATCCCCAGCGTGGTGAGTACTGAACGCATCTTGTTGGCGGCCACCCCGGACAGGGCGAACCGCGCCGATTCGAGGAGGTTCACGGCGCCACCGCGAAGGTTCTTGCGGTCACCGGCTGCTGCCGGACATCGGAGACGATCCTGCCGTCCTGCATCCGCACCACCCGGCCGGCCCGCTCGGCGACGTCCATTTCGTGCGTGATCATCACGATGGTCCGTCCGCTGGCGTGCAGGTTCCCGAAGAGGTCCAGGATCTCCGCCGAGGACCGCGAGTCCAGCGCTCCCGTGGGCTCATCGGCCAGCAGGAGCACCGGGTTGGTCACCAAGGCCCTGGCGATGGCCACGCGCTGCTGCTGGCCGCCCGACAGCTGCGACGGCTTGTGGCCTGCACGACTGGACAACCCCACGGTATCCAGCATGGCCAGGGCGCGGCTGCGCCTCTCGTGGCGCCCCACTTTGGCGTAGGCGAGGGGCATGGCCACGTTGTCCACCGCACTGGTCCTGGAGATCAGGTTGAAGTTCTGGAACACAAAGCCGATCTTGCGGTTGCGGATCTGTGCCTGCTGGTATTCGTCCAGCTCCCGGGTGTTGATGCCGTCCAAGCGGTAACTTCCGGCGCTGGGCGCGTCAAGGCACCCGATGATGTTCATCATGGTGGACTTCCCGGACCCCGACGCTCCGATGATGGCCACGAAGTCGCCCCGCTCGATCGCGATGTCCACGTTGTCCAGCGCGCGCACCTCTGCCTCACCCTTGCCGTAGACCTTGCTGACACCGGAGAGTTCGATGACTGCTGCCACGGTCACTGGCCGCCGTTCCGGGTACCGCCGCGGGTGCCCGCGCCGCCCAGCCCGCCGGCGCCGAATCCTCCACCGGTGGGGGTGCTGCCGGTGTCAAGCGTGCTGGAAATGGCCGGAAGTTCCACCTGGTCCCCGTCGGCAACGCCGGTCAGGACCTGGGTGCGCCCATTGGCGCTGATCCCGGTGGTGACCGTCACCGGCGTCGGCGTGCCATTCTTGAGGACGCTGACCGTCTGCCGGTTCCCCGTGGTGGTGATGGCGAGGCTGGGTACCACCAGTGCGTCGTCGGCTGTGGCAGTGGTGACCGAAATGTTGGCGCTCTGGCCCAGGCGCAGCCCGGCCGGCGGATTGGCGATGGAGACCGTCACCGGATAGGTGACCACGCCGTTGGTGGTGCTCGAGGTCTGGGCTATGGAGACCACCTTGCCGGTCACGGGTGCGGCGGCAGGATCCTGGGCCAGGGCGGGAAAGGTGAACTGGGCCGTCTGGTCCGGCTTCATGCTGGTGACGTCGGACTCGGAGAACCCGGCAACCACCTGCAGGTGGCCGGTGTCGCTGATGGTGACCAGGCCGCTGCCGGAGCTTGCCCCGGCAGGCGACGATGCCCCGGACGACGCGGACGAGGCCGCCCCGGTGCCACCGCCGGCGGTGGCACCGGACGAAGCTGCCGAGGAACCCGAGGAGGACCCCGTCAGCGCGCCGGCCGTTGCGGCGACCGACGTGACGGTTCCTGCCACCGGCGAGGTCAGGTTGCAGGCGGCGAGGTTCGCCTTGTCCGTATCGACGGCGAGTTGGGCGCTGGTGACGTTGGTGCCCCCTGCCGAGGCCGCCGCGTTCTGGGCGTTGCCCAAGGCAGTCGTGGCGGAGGCAACCTGCTGCTTGTCCTTAAGCTGGGTGGACGCAGCCTGGTTTTGCGCCTGGGTCAGCGCGGCCTGGTCCTTGGCCAACTGGTTCTGGGCCGCCGCCACCGGGTCCGTCCAGTTGGCAGGCTTCGGGTTGGGGACCGGCACGGCCTGGGCGGCGGTCACGGCAGCATTATCGGCATCCACTGCCTTCTGGGCCGCGGACACCGCAGCGGACTGCTGGGAGGAGTCCAGGCCGGCGGATTGCTGGGCGTTCACCAGGGACTGGTTTGCCGTAGCCACCTGCCCGGCGGCGGATGCCTGCTGCTGGTTGGCCTGGGCCGTCACCGAATCCAGCTGGGCTTGGGCCGCGTTCAGGGCATTCTGGGCATTGGTGGGATCGATGGACACCAGCAACTGCCCGGCAGTCACCTGCTGGCCCAGTGTTGCTGCCACGGATTGGATCACGCCGCTGCAGTTCTGGGCGCTGACCACCGTGGTGGTTTGCGGGGCGACATTGCCCGAAGCTGTGGCCACCGAAGAGATAGCCGCCTTGCCCACCGTTACCGTGCGCACGGCCGCTGACGGGGTGGTGGAGCCAGCCGCCGTGGCCGTGAGGTAGGTGCCTGCGCCGAGGGCCAGAATGACGGCGCCCAGGCCCAGGTTGATAACAAGGGATTTTGAGGTCATGGCTGGACCTTAAAAGGGGCACCTGAAGATACGCCGTGAAAATGGTGGGAGCAGGGCGAATGGGACCTTTTGTGTCGTCCCGTCCCGATTCATCCCACCCGCAACGGGGCCTACCCGCGGGCGGTGAGGTCGGCGGAAATGAGTTTCGCCGTCGCCACGATTTCCCGTGCCACCGAGGCCAGGTAGGCGTCCCGGTCCGGTTTGGCTTCCACGGACTGGGCCTGCAGGGACACGTTCACCGCCGCGACCACCTTGGAACCGTCATAAACCGGGGCGGCCACGGACATCAGGCCCAGCTCGAGCTCCTGGTCCAGCAGGCACCAGCCCTGCGCCCGGACGGTTTCCAGCACGGCCAGCAGTTCCGGGACGCTGCCCAGGGCGCGCGGCGTCAGCGGCTTGACCTCCGCCGCCGCCAGGTACGCCTTGAGGTCCGACGCCGGCAGGTGGGCCAGCAGCACGCGGCCCATCGACGTCGCATACGCCGGGAAGCGGGTGCCCACCGTGATCCCGATGGTCATGATGCGGCGGGTGGTCACCCGCGCGACATAGGCGATGTCCGTACCGTCCAGCACGGCGGCCGAGGTGGACTCCCCCAGCTTCAGGGAGAGTTCCTCAAGGTGCGGCTGGGCCAGCTGCGGCAGTGACAGACCCGAAAGGTACGCGTATCCCAGCTGGAGCACCTTGGCCGTCAGCGCGAACGTCTTCCCGTCGGTCCGCACGTAGCCCAACTCCACCAGGGTGTGCAGGAACCGGCGTGCTGTGGCCCGGGTCAGGCCCGTCCGGCCTGCCACCTCGGTGAGGGTCATCACCGGACGGTCGGCATCGAAGGCGCGGATCACCGCCAGGCCGCGTGCCAGCGACTGGACGTACTGGTCGCTGGCCTGCGGGGCGGCCTGGGTGTCTGTGCGGACGGCGTCGGTCATGGTTACCAATTTTAGGGGCCGTCCTTAGGCGGCCGGCGCGGCTTTCAGCGGGACGGGGACCAGTTCCTGGAGTTCTTCGAGGGTGCAGCCGAAGGTTTCGCGGACGGTGACGCCGTCGGGACCGGTGAGGAAGACGCCCTTGTCGGTGTAGACGCGGGTGACGCAGCCGACGCCGGTGACCGGGTAGGTGCAGGCCTCAACGATCTTGGAGGCCCCTTCGCGGGTGAGGAGGGTCATCATGACGAAGACGTCCTTGGCGCCGGTGGCGAGGTCCATGGCACCGCCGACGGCGGGAATGGCACCGGGTGCGCCGGTGTGCCAGTTGGCCAGGTCTCCGGTGGCGGAGACTTGGAAGGCGCCCAGGACGCAGATGTCCAGGTGCCCGCCGCGCATGATCGCGAACGAGTCCGCGTGGTGGAAGTAGGACGCACCCGGGAGTTCGGTGACGGGGGTCTTGCCCGCGTTGATGAGGTCCTCGTCAATGTCGTCGCCCGTGGCTTCAGGGCCCATGCCGAGCATCCCGTTCTCCGTGTGGAGGGTGATGTTTTGTTCTTCGGTGAGGTAGTTCGATACCAGGGTGGGCTGGCCGATCCCCAGGTTCACGAACGAGCCCGGGGCGATGTCCTTTGCCACGAGGCGGGCGAGGTCGTCCCGGCCCAGGGGTGTTTCAGACGTTTTGGTGCTGGTTTCGGTGAGGCTCATCTCAGGCCGCCTTTTCTGCCGTGTTACCGCTGCCGGCAACCTTGACGATGCTGTTGACGTAGATCCCCGGGGTGACCACATTCTCAGGGTCCAGCGCGCCGGTGGGGACGATCTCGGCGACCTGGACGATGGTGTGCTTGGCGGCGGCGGCCATGATGGGACCGAAGTTCCGGGCGGTCTTGCGGTAGACCAGGTTGCCCTTGCCGTCCGCCTTGAGGGCCTTGATCAGGGCGACATCGGCGTGGATGGGGGTTTCGAAGACCTGGCCGCGGCCGTCGATGATCCTGGTTTCCTTGCCTTCGGCGAGCATGGTGCCGTAGCCCGTGGGGGTGAAGAACCCGCCAATCCCGGCGCCGGCGGCGCGGATCCGCTCCGCCAGGTTGCCCTGCGGGACGAGTTCGAGTTCGATTTCGCCGGCTTTGTACTTGGCGTCGAAGTGCCAGGAATCGGACTGCCGCGGGAAGGAGCAGATCATTTTCTTCACCCGGCCTTCCTTGATGAGCAGGGCCAGGCCTTGGTCCCCCTGGCCGGCGTTGTTGTTCACCACGGTCAGGTCCGTGGCGCCGCATTCGAGCAGCGCGTCGATCAGTTCGAACGGCTGCCCGGCGTTGCCGAACCCGCCGATCATCACGGTGGAGCCGTCCTTGATGCCGGCCACGGCCTCCTGGACCGAATCAACAAAGTTCAGCATGGCTTATGCCTTTCCGTTTGAGGCGGTGACGTTTTCGAGGACCACGGCCAGTCCCTGGCCCACGCCGATGCAGATCGCCGCGACGCCCCAGCGTTCCCCGGAGGCCTGCAGGGACCGGGCCAGGGTGCCCAGGATCCGGGTGCCCGAGGCGCCCAGTGGGTGGCCCATCGCGATCGCCCCGCCGTGGGCGTTCACAATTCCGGGGTCGATGCCCCAGGCGTTGATGCAGGCCAAGGACTGCGCGGCGAAGGCTTCGTTAAGTTCGACGGCGCCCACCTGGTCCCAGCCGATACCCGCCTTCGCGAGGGCCTTGTTCGCCGCCTCCACCGGCGCGTAGCCGAAGTACTGCGGGTCGTTGCCGTGCGCGCCGCGGCCGGCGATCCGGGCCAGCGGGTCCAGCCCGAGCAGCCCGGCACCGGCCTCGGACCCGATCCAGGCCGCGGAGGCGCCGTCGGACAACGGCGACGCGTTACCGGCGGTGACCGTGCCGTCCTCGGTCCGGAACACGGTCTTCAGGCCGGCCAGTTTCTCCGCCGACGAACCGGCGCGAATGCCCTCATCCCGGACCAGGTCCGTACCGGGCACCGGGGCGACGAGGTTGTCGTAGAACCCCTCGTCCCAGGCCGCGGCAGAGAGGTTGTGCGAGGCGGCGGCGAACTCGTCCTGCTGCTCACGGGTCACACCGTACTTCTCGCGCAGCCGCTCGGTGGCCTCGCCCAGGGAGATGGTCCATTCCTTCGGCATGGCCTTGTTCACGAGGCGCCAGCCCAGCGTGGTGGACGCCAGGGTCATGTCCCCAGCCGGGTAGGGCTTCTCGGTCTTGGGCAGCACCCACGGTGCACGCGACATCGACTCGGCCCCGCCCACCAGCATCAGCTCGGCGTCACCGGCGTTGATCTGCCGGGACGCGATGATCGCCGCATCCAAAGACGACCCGCAGAGCCGGTTGACCGTGGTCCCCGGAATAGACACCGGCAGTCCCGCGAGCAGGGTGCCCATCCGGGCGATGTTCCGGTTTTCCTCACCGGCGCCGTTGGCGTTGCCGAACACCACCTCATCGATCCGCTCGACATCGAGGCCGGGAGCGCGTTTCACCGATTCCTTGATCACGTGCGCGGCAAGGTCATCCGGACGGACGGCCGCGAGGCCGGAACCGAACTTGCCGAACGGGGTGCGGACGGCATCGTACACAAAAGCCTGGTTCATGAAGGTGCATCCATTTCTTTGAAGACCTGCTGGGCAGTTTTGAAGGCGGTGTTGGCGGAGGGGACGCCGCAGTAGATGGCTGTCTGCAGCAGGATCTCCTTGATCTCGTCCCTGCCCAGGCCGTTGGTGAGGGCAGCACGGATATGCATGGCGAGTTCTTCCCAGTGCCCGTGCGCCACCATGGCGGTGATGGTCACGGCGGAGCGCATTTGCCGGGTCAGCCCGGGCCGGGTCCAGATGCCACCCCAGGCGATGCGGGTGATCATGTCCTGGAAATCGTCGGTGAACTCGTCCTTGTTGGCATTGGCCCGGTCCACATGCGCGTCGCCCAGCACCTCGCGCCGGACCGCCATGCCGCCGTCGTAAATATCCTGGCTGGTGGCGCCGGGCTGGACCACGCCGTGGCGCTCCTGGCCGGCCCGTTCGGCGGGGCTCACTTGGCTGCCTCCCGCGATTCGGCCCAGCTGATCAGGCTGCGCATCAGGTCCGCAACGTGGGCCGGCGCCTCCGCCGGAGCCAGGTGCGAGATGCCCTCTACGGTCACGGCGGTGGCGGTGCCGCCCCCGGCGGTGATGCCGGTGGCCACTTCGTCCGCCATGTCCGGCGTGGCCACGGCGTCCAGCGCACCCGCAATGACCTGGGTTGGGACGGTAATGCCGCCGAGTTCACCGCGCACGTCGAAGGCTGCCAGAGCTTCGCAGCAGAAGGCATAGCTGAAGCGGTCGGCATCGCGCAGTGAATGCAGGAGCCGGCTGCTGAACTCCGGTTCGCGGTCCATGAAGCCGGGGGCGAACCACCGTTGGGCGGAGCCCTGGATCATCACGGGCGTGCCCTGGGTGCGGACCGTTTCGGCGCGCTCCAGCCAGGCTTCCGGGGTGCCGATCTTCGCGCCGCTGTTCTGTACGGAGAGGCTCTTGAGCCGTTCACCGTGCTGGATCCCGAGCTGCAGGCCCACCGCGCCGCCCAGGGAGACACCCGCGTAGTGGAACGCCTCGTCCGGGGCGATGGAATCCACCAGGTCCACAACGGCATCAGCCAGGGCGGCGACGTCGAAGGGTTCGGTGGCGGCGGGCGAGACGCCGTGCCCGGGCAGGTCCCAGGCCACCACGTCGTAGTCGTTGCCGAGCAGGGACGCCGCCCGGTTCCACAGGATGGACGATGTGCCCAGGGAAGGACCGACCACCAGCAGGGGGTGGTCGCCCAAGGGTCGCTGGGGTGAGAGCAGCGCTGCTTTGACGGCCGGTTTAGCCACGGGAAGCTCCGTTCGCGTTGGGGGAAACATAGTCGGGGAAAGATGCCAGGATGCGGCGGGAGATCTCCACCGATTGGCCCAGGTAGCTGGCCGGGTCCAGGAGTTCCGCCAGCCGCGCGTCGGGGACGACGGCGGCGGGGACAGCGTCGCGGAGCAGCTTCCGGTACGCTGCGGCTTGCTCGGCCGGAGCCGCCTGCAGGGTCTGGTCCACGACGTCCTGCAGCTGCTGCTTGCCGCTGCGGCTGCCCTTCTCCGCCAGCAGCGGCGCGACGGCGGCATTGACACCCTCCGCCAGCAGCAGCGGGCCGGCGAGGTCCAGGTTGCGGCGCATGGCGGCCGGGAATACCTGCAGTCCCTCTGCAAGTTCGCGGAAGTGCCCGGCGGCGCCGAGGGTGAGGGCCAGGAGCTGGCGCAGGGCCGGCCACTCGGTGTGCCAGGCCCCATCCGGGCGTTCGTCGTTGAAGGTGGCGGCGGCCAGGTGCAGCTGCGCCGCCAGGCCGGGTGCCTGCAGCGCAGCGCTGCGGACCAGGACGGAGAGCACCGGGTTCTGCTTTTGCGGCATGGCGGAGGAGACCCCGCGCCCGGCGGCGCGTGGTTCCGCGACTTCTCCCACTTCGGGGCGGCTGAGGAACAGGACGTCCGCGGCGATCTTGCCGTAGGCGTCCAAAACCGCGGCCAGGGCGTTGCCCAGCGAGGTGATGGCCAGCCGGTTGGTGTGCCAGGGAGCCGGCGCCTGAGCCAGGCCCAGCTGGGTTGCCAGGGCGTCGGCCAGGCTGAACGGTGTGGCGTGCGTACCGTCAGTCAGCACGGTTCCGGCGGCCAGCGTTCCTGCCGCGCCGCCGAACTGCACGGGGAACTCCAGGGCAGCCAGCTGCCGGCCCGCCGCGGCCACGCCGTGGAACCACTGCGCAGCCCGGAGCCCGAAGGTGTACGGGAGCGAATGCTGTGTCAGGCTCCTGCCCACGCACAGCGTTTCCGCGTGCTGCGCCGCCACGGCGGCGAGGGCTGCCGCGGCGCCGTGCAGGTCCTCCAGGACGGCGTGCACGGTGTTCCGGGCAAGCAGCATCAGGGCGGTGTCCAGCACGTCCTGGCTGGTCAGGGAGGTATGGACGGCCTTTCCGGCGCCAACCCCGGCGGTGTCGAGTGCCGCCACGTTCTTCCGGAGGTCGGCCAGCAGGGGGATCACCGGGTTGCCGCCGCCCTGGGCGCGCAGCGCGATGTCGGCAAGGTCGTAGCGCCCCGCCTCAGCGGCGGATACGACGACGGCGGCGGAACCGGCAGGTGCCAGGCCGGCCTTTTCCAGCACGGCGGCCCAGCCGGATTCGACGGCGAGGATGGCCGCCAGCACTGCCCGGTCCCCCGTCAGCGCCGCCACCAGGGGTGAGGCTGAAACGGGACTGAGCAGGCCGGCGTCGGCCTCTTCCGCGAAGCCGCGCATGTCTCCCAGGGCGGCGTTGCTCACTGGAAGTCCAGGAAGACCGTCTCGCACTCGCCCTGGAGGCGGATGTCCCAGGTGAGGCCGCCGTCTGCGTCGCGGCGGGCAATCAACGTCTTGCGGCGCTCGGGGTCCAGCGAGCTGAGCAGGGGGTCGTTGGCCAGTGCTTCGGTGTCCTCCGGCAGGTAGATACGGGTGAACAGGCGGTTGGTGAGGCCGCGGGCGAAGAGCGCCACGGAGATGAACGGGGCCGCGCCCGGCTTGGTGGGGCCGGGGTTGACCGTGGTGAACGTGAAGACGCCGGAGTTGCCCACGGCGCCGCGGCCCCACCCGGTGAAGGTGTAGCCGTCGCGGACCAGGGAGCCGGTGCGCTGGACCACGTTGCCCCCGGCGTCCGGCTGCCAGATTTCCAGGATGGCGTCCGGGATGGTGTGGCCCGCGCCGTCGTAGACGGTGCCTTGGAGGCGGATGGAGCCGGGCGAGCCGGGCGCCAGGAGCTCGTTGTCCTTTTCGAACGGAAGCGCGTAGCCATAGAACGGGCCGACGGTCTGGCCCGGGGTGGGAACAAGTTTGGTGCTCATTTTCCTACTCCTCGTCACCTTCTGCGCCGAGCGCTTCGTTTTCGGTCCAGGTCCGCTTGGGCCCGGTCAGGACGATGTCCCAGTTGTACCCCAGCGCCCACTCGGGCTCGGTGAGGCTGTGGTCGTACGTGGCCACCAGCCGGTCGCGGGCGTCCTGGTCCACGATGGTCTGGTAGATCGGGTCCAGCGGGAAGAGCTGGTCGCCCGGGAAGTACATCTGGGTGATGATGCGCTGGGTGAACTCGGTGCCGAACAGCGAGAAGTGGATATGCGCGGGGCGCCACGCGTTCAGGTGGTTCTTCCAGGGGTAGGCGCCGGGCTTGATGGTGATGAACCGGTAGGAGCCGTCGGGGCCGGTGATGCAGCGGCCAATACCCGTGAAATTGGGGTCGATCGGCGCGGGGTGCTGGTCGCGCTTGTGGATGTAGCGGCCGGAAGCGTTGGCCTGCCAGATCTCCACCAGCTGTCCCGCCACGGGGCGGCCGTCGCCGTCCAGGACCTTGCCGGAGACGATGATCCGTTCACCCAGCGGTTCGCCGTTGTGCTGGATGGTCAGGTCCGATTCCAGCGCGTGCACGTCCTGGTGCCCGAACGCCGGCGAGTACAGCTCAATCGTCTCCGGATCGGCGTGCTGCAGGCTCTTGGTGGGGTGGCGCAGGATGCTGCTGCGGTAGGGCGGGTAGTCCAGCCGCGGCTGGGTCTCCGGCAGGCCGCCGTCCTTGAGGGCCCGCTGGTACGCCTCGCCGATGGCGCTGATCTCTGCACTGAGGTCCGCCTGCGATTCGATGGCCTTGTCCAGTGGCTGGTGGGCAGCCTTCGGTTCGGCCCGGGGCACGAGTTCCTCCGACTCCAGCTCTGTGGTGATGTCTTCCGGCACGGCTGGCTCCTTTCTCATCTGTTGGGTTTGTTGCGTCTTGGGGTCCGGGTTGGCTCAGCTGCGGTGCAGGAAGTCGTACTGCACCGCGTGGCGCACCGGGGCATTGGGGGCGCCGTAACCGTTGTAGCTGCCGCGGCGTTCCACCATTTCGAAGAACACGCTGCCCACGGTGGCGGTGTAGAAGTGCAGGAACTCCCCGTCCGCGTCCCGGTCGAAGAGCAGGTTGAGCTCCTGCAGGGTGGCCAGGAACCCGGGTTCAAGACCGAACCGGGCGTCCAGGTCCTCGTAGTAGTTGGCGGGAATCTGCAGGAATTCCAGGCCCTTGTCCCGGGCGGCGCGGGCCGTGGCCACGAGGTCCTCCACGGCGAAAGCGATATGTTCCTGGTACGTTTTCTGGCCGTGTGCCTGCTGCACCGGAGCGAGGTTGAGCACCAGCCGCACCGCGCCGTTGGAGGTCTGCATGACCTGCGAGCGCACCAGTCCGCTGGGGCTGGGCACCTCCGCGAACGGCTGGGGCTCCAAAGCCAATGCGCTGGTGTAGAACAGCACGGCCTCGTCGAAGTGCTGCCACGGCTGGGCCAGGTTGACGTGGTCAATGACTGCGTTGGCTCCGGCGGAGGGGTGTTCGAGGCCTTCGCCGAACTCGTGGGTCCAGGCGGCGGTGCCGTCCGGGCTGCCCTGGCAGAGGAAGATTTCGGTGGAGTCCGGGGCGGAGATTCCCTGGAAGACTTCCTCGTCGGCCTGCACCTTGCGGGCCACCACGGGGGCCTTGAGCTGCTGGGCCCGGGCCGAGGCAATCACGGGGGAATCGACGTCGAACCCAAGGGCGGCGATGGCCGGTTCGGCGTGCGAGGCTGCCTGTTCGTTGATGATCACGCGGGCCTGGCCCATGGTCCACAGCTGGACGTCCTTGGTGCGGTGCCGGCCTTCGAACGTGAAGCCGAGCTGGCCGAGGAGTTTCTCGACCTGCGCGGTATCGTCCGCCTTGACCTCGGCGAAGTTGAAGCCCGCGGGTTCGTTGACCTTGGGCAGGGTGGCCAGTTCCATGGGATAACGACGGCGGAGGGCGGCTCCGGCGCCGGCGGCACCTTCGGCGCCAGCCAGCCACTTGGCGCTCTGCTCTTCCAGCCAGATTAGGGAGCGCATGGCGTCGACAGCCGTCCGCTCGACGTCGGACTGCCGGAAGACGTCGTTGAAGACCTCCAGGGACACCGGACCCGCGTAGCCGGCACGGACCACGTGGCCCATGAACTTTGCCAGCTCAAACTGGCCCTCGCCCGGGAACACCCGGTAGTGGCGGCTCCAGGAGAGGACGTCCATGGAGAGCTTGGGGGCGTCGGCCACCTGGACGAAGAAGATCTTTTCCGGGTTGATGGTTTCGATCGGCGCCGTGTCCCAGTCCCGGGAGAGGATGTGGAAGGAGTCCAGGCAGGTCCCCAGGTTGGGGTGGTCCACGGTCTCCACCAGCCGGGAGGCATGCTCGTAGTCGTTGACGTACTTGCCCCATGCCAGTGCCTCGTACGCCACTTTGACGCCGTGGTCCCCGGCCAGTTGCGCCAGCTCCGCGAGCTGTTCGGCGCGCAGGCCGTCGTCGTCGATGGTTGCGGTGGCAACGTTGGAGCACACCAGGATGGTGTCCATCCCCAGGCGGGCCATGAGCTTGAACTTCGCTTCGGCGCGCCGGAGGTTGGCCTTGAGCAGGTCCGGGGTGACGCCGTCGAAGTCCCTGAACGGCTGGTACAGGTCCAGGCCAAGGCCCAGGTCAGCGGCCATCTTCCGCACGTCCTCGGGGCTGAGGGGCGAGGTGACCAGGTCCTGCTCGAAGATCTCGATGCCGTCGAACCCGGCGATCGCGCAGGCCTGCATCTTTTCCTTCAGCGTGCCGGACAGGCAGACGGTGGCGATTCCCGTGCGCATCAGGCCGCCACCTCCTCGGCGGCCACGAGCTCCAGGAAGTGCGCGCGCATCCGGTCGGGGTCAGCGTCCTGGCCGGTGAAGATCCGGAAGGCATCCGCTGCCTGCCCCACGGCCATCCGCCCGCCGTCCAGGACCTCGCAGCCCTTGGCGCGGGCCCCGCGGACAAGTTCGGTCTCGATGGGACGGTAGACGATGTCCGCCACCCAGTGGCGTTGCTCCAGCAGGTCCAGGTCCAGCGGCAGGCCGGGGTGGGCGGCCATTCCCACGGGGGTGCAGTGCACCAGCCCGTCGGCCAGCGGCATCAGGCGCGGCAGGTCCGCCGGCGTGCCTGCCGTGATGGTGCTGTCCGGGAAGAAGCCCTGCAGCTCGGCGGCCCTGGCAGCCGCCCGGGCCCGGTCCATGTCCACAAGGTCAAGGGTCCGCACGCCTGCGGTGAGCAGGGCGTACGCGACGGCGGATCCGGCGCCCCCGGCGCCCAGCTGGACCACGCGGTCCAGGCTCGCTCCGGGGAGGCCAGATGCCAGGGCGGCGGCGAAGCCGGAGAAATCGGTGTTGTGCCCGATGAAGCGGCCGTCCCGGATGACCACCGTGTTCACGGCGCCCAGGCGGCGGGCGTCCGGGGAAATCTCGTCCAGGTGTTCCAGCACGAGCTGCTTGCAGGGGTGGGTGATGTTCAGCCCGTTAAAACCCAGGGTACGTGCACCCTGCAGGATGGTTCCAACGGATTCGCCGGACAGGCCCAGTTCGAGGAGGTCAATGGGCCGGTAGAGGTAGCGCAGGCCCTGCACGTCCCCTTCGCGTTCGTGCATGGGCGGGGTGAGCGATGGCATGACGCCGTCTCCGACCAGTCCTACGAGGTAGGACTCAGTTCGATTACTCATCCGTGCAGCTCCTTTGGTAACGGCACCGAACAGGCTGCGTCCACGCGGGGACAGGCGTGTCCGGTGATAGGGATTACAGTACAGCATTTGTTCACTCTGCGCACTCAAGTTCGGGATGCGAACACGCACTTTTCTCTTGGTCCGGTTTTCGCGGCGCCCGGAGGTGGTCAACCGCGCTGCGGAAGGCGGTCCGCCAGCTCGGCGGCCGCTTCCTGCAGCACCGGAACGTGCGCCTCCAGCTCCTCGAGGCTGAGGCGGAAGACCGGGACGGCCGTAGCCAGCGAGGCAAAGGCGTGTCCCTGGCTGTTCAGCAGCGGGACGGCCACAGCGCGCATGCCGGCCTCATTTTCTTCGTCCATTACCGCATAGCCACGGCGGCGCACTTTTTCGATCTCCTTGCGGAAGGCATCGCGGTCAGTGATGGAACGCCCGGTGAGGGCCTCCAGCGGAAGCTCCGAGAGCAGCCGCTCCCGCTCCGCGTCGTCGGCGAAAGCCACCAAGGCTTTCCCGACGGCAGTGGTGGAGAGTGAGCCCAGGTGGCCGGGGTCGCTGGTGACCCGGAAGATCTGCGGGCCGTCCACCTTGCTGACCGTGAGGTGGTGGAGGCCGTCGCGGACGCTGAGGATAGTGGCCTCCCCCGTCCGCTCGGTCACCCGCCGCAGAATGGGCAGGGACGTGCCGGCGAAGCCGTGATGGTTGGAGACCCGCTGGCCGAGCTGGAAGATCCGCAGGCCCAGGTGGTAGCGGCGACCCTCCGGCTCGTAGTCAACGAAACCGTCGCGCGCCAGCGATCCCAGCAGCCTGTACGTAGTACTGAAGGGCAGCTCCGCCCGCCGGGAGATTTCCGCCGCACTGGCGCCGCGGGGTTCATCCCCCAGCAGGACCAACAGGCTGAGGGCCTTGCCCACCATGTCCGGGCGCTCAGCGGGTTTGGTGGACGCCTTGGGTTCGGGGGGCAGGGCATTGACAGGGGCCGGGGCGGCCTGGCCGGAACCAGTGAATTCGTCGTCAGCCACTGTGGTTTGGTTCACACTCATAGAAAGATGTTGCCACAATGTGAGAGCTATTTCTAGATAGTGAGTATTTTCTTGACAAGTGATTGCCCTCACAGCCATAGTTTCTATATCGCAAAAGTAGCTCCCACCATGTGGCTACAAATGCCGGGTCTTTTTCCGGACTCCAGCCGCATCGCGCCCGCCCGCACCAAGGCAGCGGCGGCTGCGACCTCCAGATCCATCCGCGACAACGTCGTCACACCAAAGGAACACCATGAGCCAGACACTTCCGTCCGCCGGGGCGGGTGCCCTCACCTCCGGCGGGACGCCCAAGAAGGCAGCCCTTGCCAGCTTCCTCGGCAGCGCCGTCGAGTACTACGATTTCTTCATCTTCGGCTCCGCAGCCGCACTGATCTTCCCCAAGGTCTTCTTCCCCGATGCCGACACCAACGCGGCGATCATGTCCTTCGCCACGTTCGGCTTCGCCTACGTGGCCCGGCCGGTGGGCGCCGTCATCCTGGGCCACTTCGGTGACCGGGTGGGCCGCCGCAAGGTCCTGATGTTTACGTTGTTGCTGATGGGCGCCTCCACGTTCGTGATCGGCTGCCTGCCCGATTTCCACACCGTGGGTTGGTGGGCTCCGGTCCTGCTGGTGCTGGCCCGCCTCTGCCAGGGCCTCTCAGCCGCAGGCGAGCAAGCCGGCGCCTCCTCCATGACGCTTGAGCACGCCCCGGACAACCGCCGCTCCTTCTTCACCTCATGGACCCTCACCGGCACCCAGGGCGGCCAGATCCTCGCAGCGCTGGTTTTCATTCCCGTCCTCGCACTGCCGGACGAGATCAAGTACGGCATTGGCTGGCGCATCCCGTTCTGGCTCAGCGCCGTCGTGGTCGTTGTTGCGTTCCTGATCCGGCGTACCCTGCACGAACCGCCCGCCTTCGAGGAAGCCCGCAAGACCGCCCAGATCGCCAAACTGCCCGTTGCGGACCTGCTCAGGGGCCACTGGCGCGACGTCCTCCGCGTAATCTGCTGCGCTTTCATCGCCGCCGTTTCCACCGTATTCGGCACGCTGGCCATCAGTTACGCCAAGACGGTCGCCGGAGTTGACGGCACCACCACCCTGTGGCTCGTCGTTGGCGCAAACCTGGTGGCCCTGGGCACGCAGCCGCTCTTCGGCAAGCTCGCAGACAAGATCGGCCGCAAGCCCGTCTTCATCTACGGCGCCGTGGCCAGCGCGCTCCTCACGCCGGTGTTCCTGCTCAGCCTGGAGTCCGGCAGCATTCCGCTCATGTTCCTGGCCGCCATCGGCTACTTCTCCGGCGGCTATGCGGCTGCCAATGCGGTCTGGCCGTCCTTCTACGCCGAGATGTTCAGCACCAAGGTCCGCTTCTCCGGCCTGGCCATCGGCACCCAGCTCGGCTTCCTGATGGCAGGCTTCGCACCGGCCATCGTCGCAGCCATGGGCGGCATCCAGCCCGGCGGCTGGGTGCAGATCACCATCTTCACCGGCATCATCTGCGCCATTGCAGCCATCTCGGCGCTCACTGCCAAGGAGACCTTCCGGACGCCCACCAAGATGCTCGGCCTGAAGTAGGCAGCGGAAGCGCCGAACCAGCCCGGTTTTTAGAGCCGGAAAGCCCGCCATTCCCCCAAATGGCGGGCTTTCCTTTGCCAAAGATGGGCTGCTTCGGCAGCGGTCCCTACGGCCGGCCGGTCTCCAGAACCGAGGCGAGGTCGAAGTTCACCGGCTCCTCGAGCTGGGCGTAGGTGCAGGATTCCGGTTCCCGGTCCGGCCGCCAGCGGTTGAACTGGGCGGTGTGGCGGAACCTCTCGCCCTCCATGTGGTCGTAGCGGACCTCCACCACGAGCTCGGGCCGCAGCGGGATGAAGGACAGGTCCTTGCCGGCGCTCCACCGGCTGCCCTCGGCGTTCCGTGGTGTCCGCTCGCCCTCCTCCTGCTTGGCCCAGGCCCACGGGTGGTGGTCGAAGTCCGTCACGAGCGGCTGGAGCTCCTCGAACAATTCCTTGCGGCGCTTCATTGGGAACGCGCCGATCACGCCCACGCTGGCAAGGCCGCCGTCCTCCTTGTACAGGCCCAGCAGCAGGGAACCGATCGCGTCGGGCCCGCTTTTGTGGAGCCGGTAGCCGGCTACCACGCAGTCAGCGGTCCGCTCGTGCTTGACCTTGAACATCACCCTCTTGTCCGGTTCGTACCGGCCCTCCAGGCGCTTGGCCACGATGCCGTCCAGCCCGGCTCCCTCGAACTGTTCAAACCACTGAGCGGCGGTGTCCTTGTCAGTGGTGGCCGCCGTCAGGTGGACGGGGGCGCTGCTGCCCGCGAGCGCCTTCTCCAGTGCTGCCCGCCGCTCCGAGAACGGCCTGCCCGTGTAGTCCTCATCGCCCAGCGCCAGGAGGTCGAAGGCCACGAATGACGCGGGCGTCTGCTGGGCCAGCAGCTTCACCCGGCTGGCCGCGGGGTGGATGCGCTGCTGCAGGGTATCGAAATCGAGCCGGTCTCCGGAGGCGCCCACCAGGATGATCTCGCCATCCACCACGCAGCGCGTCGGCAGGTTCTCCTTCAGGGCGGCCACCAGCTCCGGGAAGTAACGGGTCATGGGTTTTTCATTGCGGCTGCCGATCTCCAGGTCCTCCCCGTCCCTGAAGATGATGGACCGGAAGCCGTCCCATTTTGGCTCGTAGCTGAGGTCCCCGCCAGCCGGAATGCCGTCGAGGCCGCTGACGGCCTTGGCGAGCATGGGCGGGACGGGCGGCATCACGGGAAGTTCCATAGCGCCCATTCTTGCCCGACCGGGGCCCCGGCCGGTAGGGCGGCACGGTTTCAGGCGGCCAAAAGCCAGACGATCAGGACCAGTACCGGCGCGGCGGCGGCCGTGGAGAGCAGGATTGTCTCCCGCGCCACGGCCACGCCCCGGCCGTACTTGCTGGCGAACAGGAACACGTTCTGCGCCGAGGGAAGCGCCGCCATGAGCACCACGCCCAGGAGCATGTGGTGGTCAAGGTTGAAAAGGAAGTGTCCGATGACGAACGCCACCGCCGGCATGACCGCGGACTTGAGGGCCGTGGCAGTGAGGATTTCAGGGGTGTGGCCGCCGCTTCGAAGCATGGTGGTTCCCCGCAGCGACATTCCGAACGCCAGCAGCACCACCGGGACGGCCGCCCCGCCCAGCAGCGTCAGCGGGGCCATCACGGGGGCGGGAAGCTCCACATGCAGTGCGGCCAGGACCACGCCAAGGAGCGAGGCGATGATCATCGGGTTCCGGAAGGGCTGGGTAAGCATCAGCCGGGGCGAGAACCGCCCTGCGGCGGACAGGTCGAGCAGGGTGAGGACCAGCGGGGCGAAAAGGAGCAGCTGGACCAGGAGCACGGGTGCCACCGGCGTGGCGTCCCCCAGCGCATAGAGCATTATGGGGATACCGATGTTGTTGGCGTTGACGTAGGAACCCGCCATTGCGCCGACGGCTGTCTCGGCGAGCGGCCGCGGAAACCAGATCCGGCTGGCGGCCACATACAGCAGCGCGGTGACGGCGGCCGTAATCATGGCCAGCGGTACGTAAGCAGAGAAGACCACGGACAGGTCCGACTTCAGCACCACCGTGAAGAGCAACACCGGGTTGGTGATGAAGAAGGCGGTGCGCGTCAGCGCCATGATGGTGGGTTCATCGCCCAGGCCGCAGCGTGCGGCGAGGTAGCCCACGGCGATGACGACGCCGATCACGGCGAGGCCAATGAGCACTCCGCCCATAAAGGTACTTCCTTCCGGTCCCGCGACTTCTGCCCGGTGCGGGACCGGCGGGACCACAAGTACCCAACTTATCGAACAAGTGCCCCGCAGGCGGCGGGCGTCCACGACGTGGGCCACCGGACGCCGCGGGCCCGCCGGTGTGAAAAAATCAACCATGCATGCCATGCAACACTCCAGCAAACTCCAGAACGTCCGGTACGAACTCCGGGGACCCATCCTGCAGGCGGCCAAGAACATGGAGGCCGAAGGCCACCGGATCCTCAAGATGAACCTTGGGGACACCGCACCTTTCGGGCTGGAAGCGCCGGAGTCCGTGGTGGTCGACATGATCCACCATCTCCGCGGCGCCCAGGGCTACAGCGATTCCAAGGGGATCTTCACGGCGCGGACCGCCATCTCGCAGTACTACCAGACCCGGGGCCTGATGAATATCGGTGTCGAGGACATCGTGATCGGCAACGGCGTCAGCGAACTGATCAACATGTGCCTGCAGGCGTTCCTGGAAAACGGGGACGAAATCCTGGTCCCGGCACCGGATTATCCCCTCTGGACGGCGGCCGTGACCCTGACCGGCGGAAAACCGGTGCACTACCTCTGCGACGAAGCGGAAAACTGGTGGCCGGACATGGCCGATGTGGAAGCGAAGATCACCCGCCGCACCAAGGGCATCGTGATCATCAACCCGAACAACCCCACCGGCGCCGTCTACCCGCGCCACATCCTGGAGCAGTTCGCGGAGTTGGCCCGGAAGCACAACCTGGTCCTGTTCTCCGACGAGATCTACGAGAAAGTGCTGTATGCGGACGCCAAGCACATCCATACCGCGGCCGTAGCCGAGGACATCTGCTGCCTGACGTTCAGTGGCCTGTCCAAGGCCTACCGAATGCCCGGCTACCGGGCCGGATGGGTGGCCATCACCGGGCCGCTGGCCGCCACCGCCGGTTACCGCGAAGCCCTGGAACTGCTCGCGTCGCTGCGGCTGTGCGCCAACGTACCCGCCCAGCACGCCATCCAGACCTGCCTGGGCGGCTACCAAAGCATCGAGGCGCTGGTGAAGCCGGGCGGCCGGCTTCGGGAGCAGCGCGACCTCGCCCACAAGCTCCTCACTGCCATCCCCGGCGTGACGTGCGTTCCGGCGTCGGGCGCCATGTACCTGTTTCCGCGCCTGGATCCGGAGCTCTACCCGATCAAGAGTGACGAACAGTTCGTCCTGGACCTGCTCCGGGACCAAAAGATCCTGGTCTCCCACGGTTCGGCGTTCAACTGGCCCGCACCGGACCACTTCCGCTTCGTGATCCTCCCTTCGGTGCTGGACATCGAGGAAGCCGTCCGGAGG
Source organism: Pseudarthrobacter sp. YAF2 (assembly GCF_052113345.1). NCBI lineage: Bacteria > Bacillati > Actinomycetota > Actinomycetes > Micrococcales > Micrococcaceae > Pseudarthrobacter > Pseudarthrobacter sp. YAF2. The sequence continues at coordinate 97,201 of NZ_JBFRDA010000003.1, forward strand.
ATTTCCACCTTCCTGGCCGCCTACCGGGGCGGAACAGCAGCATGAAACCGTCGCGGCGCGAAGAACTAACCGCACGCTAACCGCGAGGAAACCGGTACGCAACATTCCGCGCCCACACTGGATTACGCAGGCAAGAGCCCGCACCAGCTCCAGCCAGGAGGTCCCGCGATGTTGAAGAAGGCGACCACGCATGTAACCAGAGTCCGCGCACTGGACCAGCTCCACCGCGGTGATGAAATCGAAGCCCGCCTCTCGGTGGGGCCCTCCTACGACGACGTGGTGATCCGCCGCGGCAGCGTCCAGGAAACCGCCCCAGGTATCGGCGTGGTGTGGATCCTGGACCGGATCACGGGGGTCCGGAAGGCCATCAATACCGACGAATGCAGCGTGTGGCGCGTGGCTTAGGCACCGGACGTTTGGCGGCGGGCGCAGTCAGTCAGGACTGCCCGCCGCCAGGCAACCCGGGCGTTGACCTTCAGCCGCCGGCCACCGACTGGATCACCAGGACCTCCTGGCCAGGTGCAACTTCGGTGTCCAGGCCCTGCAGCCGCCGCACCTCGTCACCGCCCACATAAATATTGACGAACCGCCGCAGGGCGCCGGTCTCGTCGCGGAGGCGCCGGCCCAGGATGGCGTAGTCGGCGGACACCGCATCAAGGAGCTTTCCCACCGTCACCGGCCCGTCGGCGGGTGCAGTCAGTACGGACTGCCCGCCGGCCAGAGGCTGCAGGACGCTGGGCAGCAGCAGCGAAATGTCAGGCAACGGCCACCACTGCCGCCCGCACGCACAGGACGTCCGGCAGGTGTGCGGCCACTTCCGTGAACGTTTCGCCTTCATCCGCACTCGCGTAGACGGTCCCGCCCCGCGTGCCGAAGTACACCCCTGCCGGCTCTGCGGTGTCCACTGACGCCGCGTCCCTGAGCACGCTGTTGTATTCCCTTTCCGGGAGGCCTGCGTCCAGCCTCTTCCAGGTGCTCCCGGCGTCGTCCGTGCGGTGGACGGCGAGCTTGCCGTCCGGGGGGATGCGTTCGCCGTCGGCTTTCAGCGGGACCACCCATGCTGTCCCCTCCCTGCGGGGGTGGGTCAGCATGACGAAGCCAAAATCGGCCGGCAGGCCCTCAGCGATGGAGTCCCAGCTCTCAGCGTTGTCGTCCGTCCGGTAGACCCCGTGATGGTTCTGGGCGTAGAGGCGCCCGTCCACCGCTGCGTCCGCCGCGATCTTGTGCACGCACTGGCCGAACTCGGGGTTCGGGTCCGGCATGAAGTACGCCGAGATGCCCTTGTTGCGCGCTTCCCAGGACGTGCCGCCGTCGAGCGAGCGGTAAACGCCGCCGGTGCTCATGGCCACGTGGACTGTTTCACCCGCGGGGTGGACCACAATCGAGTGTGCCGCCGCCCCGCCGTAGCCGGCTCCCCACTCGCTGTGGTGGGGGTGGTCCCACAGGCCGCGGTTCAACTCGAAGTGCTCCCCTCCGTCGGTCGACTTCCAGACCGAGATGGGTTCGGCTCCTGCCCACACCACGCCCGGGCGGGACTCCGCGTCCGGGTAGATCTGCCAGACGCGTTCCAAGGCTGCGCCGGTGTCCTCCGGGAACCTGATGGCGCCGTGCTCCGGCTCGGTCCATGTGGCGCCGAGGTCATCGGAGTGCGCCACAGTGGGACCCCAGTGCGGGCTGCTGACGCCCACCATGATCCGGGTGCGGCCCTCCCTGGTGTCGATCCCGATGCTGGGGATTTCTGCCATCAGGAAATGGGGGCCGGTGAAGGACCACTCCTGCCTGTCCTGGCTTGTGGCCAGCCACAGTCCCTTTTTCGTGCCGATCGCCAGGAGGTATGTTTGCGCCGTTGCCATGCGCACCATGCAACCATCCGATGGACCAGCGCGCAACGGTTTTCAAGGGCCGCGGGGCTGTCAGTCCACAAACTCCGATTGGGTCTGGATGAAGTCCCAGTCGGCGGCGTTAAGGACGGCCGCGGGATTGCCCGGGTGGGGTCCGCCGGCCTCCGCAATGCCTTGGAGTACCGGGAGCGGCAGTTCCTCCGCATAGAGGTTTTCCCGGAGCCATTCCTTGCTTGGAAGGTCCAGGTCCAGCCACCACATGAAGATTTCCATGTTCACCTCCCTGCCTCAGTTAAAACGTTAGGCGCGGCGCAGGTGGCGGACAAGGCTTCACTGCGGAAGCAGGTGGGCCACGCCGCATTTAGGGTACTGGCAAGTAACCTGGCCGCCAGGGCCGCGAAAAAGACGAGTAGCCGCTACTCGCGACTGCCTCCGGGGACGCCCCTAGCCTGAAAACTCACGCAAGCTGACCGTGCTGCTGGGGCTGATGGCGCCACCGCTGCCCTTTCCTCACCATGGTCCGTTTCACACATATATATGGGGAGAAAACATGAAACGCACCTTAGCCACACTCGGGGTGATGGGGCTCGGCCTGCTCAGCCTCACAGCGCCTGCCATGGCGGCCTCTGACCAAGTGGTGGTCTGCCACTGGGACGGCAGTACCCTCACGCCGATGTCGTTCAACACCAACGGGACGGGCGGACACGACCAGCACGCCGAAGACATCATCCCGCCAACCCCCAAATTGCCGGCAGGCAAGAACTGGGACAACGCGGGAAAGATCCGGTACGTCAACGAATGCGGCGCGGCACTGCCCCCCGGTGAGGTCATCGATCCGCCCGTCGTCGTCGACCCGCCGGTGGTGGACCCGCCCGTCGTGACCCCACCCATCGTCGTCGACCCGCCGGTGGTGGACCCGCCCGTCGTGGCCCCGCCCACCGTTGTCGACCCGCCGGTGGTGACCGCGCCCGTCGTCGTCGATCAGCCTGTGGTTCAGCCGCCGGCGGCCGTAGTCGCCGCGGCCGCACCCGCCCAGCAGGCACCAGTCCAGCAGGCACCAGTCCAGCAGGTTGCTGCGGCTCCGCAGGCGGCTCCCGTCAGCGTGGGAACCAACGAAGGCTTCAACGCCCAGACGGCGGTGGACGCCAGGGACGGCGGGCCGGCATGGCTTGCCGGAGTGGGAGCTCTGGCAGCTGCAGGAGCCGCGGTGGCAGTACGCCGCCGGTCCCGCTCCGTGAATACCGCCGGCTAGCCGGTACAGGCCGCTTCGGTGGCCCCGTGACAAGGAAGGCGTCCTGCCAGTGCCCGGCAGGACGCCTTCCTTCCAACCCCGCACCAACGCAGGAGGAGTGCCATGCCACAGGAACGGAGCCGGCACGCTGCCCGTACGAGGCGGCCGTGGCGGCGCTTGAACCGGGGCGACCTGGCCATCCTCTCCTGCGGGGTGGTGGCCTTCCTGTCGCTTACCTTTGGCAGTCCAGTGTTCCAGCAGGGACAACTGGCGGCCCACGTCAGTGCCCCGGCCACAGCCCCCATGACTCCGGCCGCATTGCCGTCCGGCAATGCGGCCGCCCCGATCGCCGTGACAGGCACGCCGGATGCCACGCCCGCGCCCGTCCAGGCGACTCCGGCAGCGGCTGCCCCGGCAGGACCCCAACTCCCGGCCGCCGCGCAGCCGGTCCACATCCGCTACCCATCCGCCGACGTCGATGCGGCCATCCATCCTCTGGACCTCGATGGCGCCGCCCAATCCAGCAGGACCATCGAGCCCCCCGCCACCAAGGACGGCTACTGGCTGACGCCGTTCGGTATCCCCGGCAAGGGCTCCGGCAACACCACCTACATCATCGGCCACAGCTGGGAGGGCGCGGACGCTCCCTTCAACCACCTCAGTTCAGCGGCTGCCGTCGGCGACCGCTTTGAGCTGGACACCGCTGCCGGCACCATCACCTACCAGGTGGACAGCATCACCACCTACGTGAAGTCCACGCTCAAGGACAGCCCCATCTGGGACATGGTGCCCAACCGGCTGGTCCTGATCAGCTGCTACACCGAGGATCCGTGGGGCAAGAATGTTGTGGTCACGGCCTACCCGGCGTCCTGACCCTTGGGGCCGGCATCAGTGGAGCGGCGGTCCGGCACCAGCAAGGCCGGCGGCCCGGAGGTACCTGTTGACGCCGCACCTCTTGGGCGGACAATGGGCAGCATGACGTGGGAATACGCTAAAGGTGCTCCACTGCTGGTGGGGGTCACGCCCAATCAACACCCCGAGGTACTCCAAACCGCTGCCAACCTTGCGGTCAGGCTGGCCGCGCCCCTGGTGTGCGCCTACGTGGACGAGGCCAGCTACCTGGTGGAGTGGGACCCTGCCCGCTCCGCGCACCGCCTTTCCCTGCACCCGGGCGACGACGGCGACATCCGGGGCCTGACGGCGGAGTTGAAGGCCCAGGTCCAGGCCGCCGTTGACAAAGCAGCGTCCGGTGGAAGTCCGCCGGAGTGGTCACTCCGCACGCTCGCCGGGGATCCGGCACGCGCCTTGGGGCAGCTCGCCGCCGAACTGGACGCCCCGATGATCATTGTGGGCACCTCCGAGCGCGGCTTTTCGCACCGCCTTTCGGAGGCCCTCAGCGGATCCGCGGGCGCGTGGCTCAGCCATCACCAGAGCCGCCCCGTACTGGTGGTCCCCTACCGGATGGCCGCCCATGAGGACGCGCCATGACCCGCAATTCCCAGGTAAGAACAGCGCGCTGGAGGGCCGCTTAAAGTAAAGCGAAAGTAGTTATTCGCGTAGCTGGCGCCGTGCACTACCAGCCAGTAAGCTGGTTCAAGCAGTCCGGTTCCGCGAAAGTGGAGACGTGAAACTGCCCAAATGCTGCTCCGGAGTGCGTATCCCCCAATAACGCACTCCGGAGCTTTTTTGTGCCTTTTTCCGTCCAGACAGCAAGACAGCCGCATCCCCGCATACATCCCTGCATACCCCCTCGGGGTACTTGCGATATACCCCCATGGGGTATAGCTTTTAGGGTATGAACCCTACCGAAGAAGCAGCCGTGGCGGTGGAACATGCCGTCCCGGGCAGCGATGCCACGCCCCAGCACGGGTACACGGGCAACAAGGACGCCTACCTGCGGCGGCTGAAGCGCATCGAGGGTCAGGTGCGCGGCATCGCCCGCATGGTGGATGAGGACAAGTACTGCATCGACATCCTGACCCAGGTTTCCGCCGTCACCAAGGCACTGCATGCTGTCAGCCTGGGCCTGGTCGAGGAACACATCGGCCACTGCGTCGTGGGCGCAGCCTCGGAACCGGACCCCGCCGCGCGCGCCGAGGCGATCGATGCCAAGGTGAAGGAAGCCGCCGATGCCATCGGCCGGCTGCTTCGCTGACAACAGAAACCCCCTCCCCGGCCACCGCCGGCCAGTATGAAGGAGCACGCCATGAGCACCACCTCCCCCGCCACCACCACCATCAGTGTCTCGGGCATGACCTGCGGCCACTGCGTGTCTGCCGTCAGTGAAGAACTCGAAGCCCTGGAGGGCGTCGAAGCAGTGAACGTGGACCTCAACGCCGGCGGCATCTCCACCGTGACCATCACCTCCAGCGGCAAACTCTCGCCCCAGGACATCGGTGAGGCCGTGGCCGAGGCCGGCTACCTGATGGTCGCCAACGACGCCTGAAAACCCCCTCCAACACCGGAAAAGCGGACATGAGCCACCAAGAACTGCTGCACCCGCCAGGCACCCGCGTGGTGGAACTGGACATCCAGGGGATGACCTGCGCCTCCTGCGTCAACCGGGTGGAAAAGAAACTCGGCAAGCTCGACGGCGTGGCAGCCGCGGTCAACCTCCCCTTGGAGCAGGCCTACGTCACGGTCCCCGAGGGCATCACCGACGAACAGCTGGTGGAAACGGTCAGCGCCGCAGGCTACACGGCGAAGGTCCGTGCGCCACGCAAGGCTGAACCCGACGTCGAGCACGCCGAAACCCTCCGCCCACGCCTCATCCTCGCTGCCATCATGACCGTCCCGGTGTTCCTGGTGAGCATGGTTCCCGCGTTCCAGTTCCCCAACTGGGGCTGGGCAGTGGCCACCCTGTCTCTTCCCGTGGTCACCTGGGCGGCGTGGCCCTTCCACCGGGCGGCAGCCGTCAACGCACGGCACCTGGCATCCACCATGGACACCCTGGTGTCGCTCGGCGTAGCCGCCGCCTACCTCTTCTCGGCCTGGCAGTTGCTGGCCGAGCCCGGCATGACCGAACACCCGGGCACGGAGGGCATGTCCGGCGGCCTGTACTTCGAGGTGGCTTCCGTGGTCACCACCTTCCTGCTCCTTGGCCGCTACCTGGAGGCCAACGCCAAGCACAAAGCCGGCGATGCCCTCCAGGCCCTGCTGAACCTGGGCGCCAAGGACGCCACGGTCCTGCGCGACGGGCGCGAACAACAGATCCCCGCCGACCAACTGCAGGTGGGCGACGTCATGGTGGTCCGCCCGGGCGAGAAGATCGCCACCGACGGCGTGGTGATCGACGGCGACTCCGCCGTGGACACCTCGCTGGTCACGGGCGAGTCCGTCCCCGTCGAGGTGGCCCCGGACAGCCGCGTCACGGGTGCCACCATCAACACCTCCGGCCGCCTCCTGGTCAGGGCAACCCGGGTGGGATCCGAGACCACCCTGGCCCAAATGGCCCGCCTGGTATCCCAGGCCCAAACCGGCAAGGCCCCGATCGCACGCCTCGCGGACCGCATCAGTGCCGTCTTCGTTCCGGTGGTCCTGGCCGTTGCCGTCCTCACGTTCGTGCTGTGGCTCCTGTTCGCTGGTCCGGACGCGGACGGCGGGCACCTTCGGCAGGCGTTCACCGCCGCGGTCGCCGTGCTGGTGATTGCCTGCCCGTGCGCCCTGGGCCTGGCCACCCCCGTCGGCCTGCTGACGGGCAGCGGCCGCGGAGCGCAGCTGGGCCTGCTGATCAAGGGCCCCCAGGTCCTTGAGGATACGCGCACCGTGGACACCATCCTGCTGGACAAGACCGGCACCGTCACCACCGGCGCCTTGGCCGTGGACGCCGTGCTGGCATTCCCCGGTTTCAACCAGCACGAACTCCTCCGGCTGGCCGGCGCCCTCGAGGCCCCCTCCGAACATCCGGTGGCCCGCGCCATTGCCGCGGCGGCGGCTTCCGCCACAGATTCTCCGGGCACAACGGACGACGACGGCGGCCTGCCATCCGTGCAGGGGTTCAGTTCCGCCCCGGGCGGCGGGGTGTCCGGAACCGTGCAGGGAAGGCAGCTGCTGGCAGGGCGGAGTGGCTGGCTGGGGCAGAACGGAGTCCCCCTGGACGCCGGGCAACAGGCACAACTGGCAGCTGCCGAGGACGGCGGCGCCACGGCCATCTGCGTCGCGGTGGATGGCACGGCGGCCGGAATCATCAGCCTGCGGGACACCGTCAAGGAAGGTTCCGCGGCCGCCGTCGCCCGGTTGAAGGCGCTGGGCCTGCGGCCCATCCTGCTGACCGGGGACAACGCCGCCGTCGCCGCCCGGGTTGCCGCCGCCGTCGGCATCGCCGCGGATGATGTCTACGCCGGCGTCCTGCCCGAGGGCAAAGTCGAAGCGGTGCGCAGGCTCCAGGCCGGCGGCGCCACGGTGGCCATGGCCGGCGACGGCGTGAATGATGCCGCGGCCCTGGCCCAGGCGGATCTGGGGATTGCCATGGGCTCCGGAACCGACGTCGCCATCGAAGCCGCTGACCTGACCGTCATGGGCAGCGACCTGGCCCAGGTGGCCCAGGCCATTGAACTGTCCCGGAAGACCCTGGCCACCATCAGGACCAACCTGTTCTGGGCGTTCTTTTACAATGCGGTGGGCATCCCGGTGGCCGCCCTCGGCCTGCTCAACCCGATGATTGCCGGCGCTGCGATGGCCGCCAGCTCCGTCCTGGTGGTTGCCAACTCACTGCGGTTGCGCAGCTTCGGCAAACCCCGGCCCTGAGCTCAGGCGGTGCGGTACCGCACTGACGCGCGCGCCTTGGCCTTGGCCGCTTCGGCGTCCCGGTCCTTGGGCGGCGCCTGCGTCACCAAAGCATCGAGCAGGTGCTGGGTGATGTGCGCAATCTCGTGCACCGCATCGTCAAAGGCTTCCTGATTGACCTTGGACGGTTTGGTGCTGCCACTGATTTTGCGGACATACTGCAGGGCGGCAGCATGGACTTCCTCCGACGTGGCATGCGGTTCAAAGTTGTGAAGGGTTCGGATATTCCGGCACATACCGCCATGCTAGGCTCTTCGAACGCCTGGGATCGACCCCTTTTTGTGGTCCACACGCGGAGTCCATGGGGAGGCCTGCATGGGCAGGGCTGCCCATCGACACCGTTTTACGGGCCGGGGTAGGTTTTAGGCAATGGATCTTCCGGATGAGCCGGGGGGCCGCTGGGGATGCCGACCAGGTTCGGATCCACGATCTAACAAGGAGAAACTGATGGCTATTTGGGGTGCAGACGTTGAGCAGCTTCGCCAGCTCGGCAGCAAGCTTCAGGCAGGGGCGTCCGAGATCGAGACGCAGAAATCCACACTTACCAAGCTTCTGCACGGGACCGACTGGAAGGGCCCGGACGCGGACAAGTTCAAGGGCGAATGGGATGGCCAGCACGTCACCATGCTGACCAAGGTTGCCGAGGCCCTGAAAGAGGCCGGCAGCCAGGCCAAGCGCAACGCTGAGCAGCAGAGCCAGGCCTCGAACGGCTAATGCCTGGGGCGGCGCGCTTGTGCCGCCGGACCGGCCCGGTCACCGCAAGGTGCCCGGGCCGTCGTCTTTTAAGGCGCGGGCTCCGGTGACCGGACGGATGCGGCCTAAGGCACGGGCTCGACGTCGTTCGCGTGCTCCAGCGGGGGCGCCGGCACCGGAGCCCCGGGCGCTTTGCCGCCGGCTGCCGTTGCGTGGGCGCGGAGCTCGTCGAGCCGGACCAGGATGACTCCGCCGACGATGAGCACGCCGCCCAGCAGCTGGATGGCGCCCGGGAGCTCGCCCAGCAGCAACCAGGCCCAGACGACGGCGAACAGAACCTCGGTCAGCGACACGAAGGATGCCACCTTGGAGCCCAGGGCCCGGGCGGCCATGATGCCAGAGGTGTAAGCCAGGACGGTGGCCAGCACCACCAGCCCCGCCAGCGGTCCCCACCACGGCATGGTCCAGGGGCCCAGGCGGGTGTCCGCGCTGCTGAACGCCATGGGGAGCACGCCCAGCGCACCCGCCAACCACATCACGGCCGCACCCACCAGGAGTCCGCCCGAGGCCAGGACGATGGGCGGCAGGGTGTCATTTTCCTTGGCAGTGATGAAGAAGTAGATGGCCAGGCAGACAGCGGCGGCCATGCCCCACAGAACCCCTTCCAGATCAACCTTGACGGCGCCGGTGAGATCAAGGACCAGCACCAGCCCGGCCAGGGACAGCAGCGTCCCGCCGAAGGTCAGCAGCCGGGGGCGCCGGCGGCTTGCGGCCCAGAGCCACAGAACGATGATCACTGGGGCCAGGTACTCGAGCAGCAGCGCAACCCCCACGGACAACCGCGCCACGGCGTTGAAGTAGAACAGCTGGCAGGCCGCCACTCCGATCAGCCCGAACAGCACGATAGTGATCCAGTTGTCCCGCAGCTGGTGCCAGCGGCCCCTGAGCGCGGACACCGCCGGCAGGGCAAGGATCAGCGCGGCGCCGGTGAGGCGGGCGGTGACGGCCGCCCCGGGGGACCAGCCGGTCTCAAGGAGCGCTTTGGCGAAGGACCCGGAGAGGCCGAAGACGGCGGAGGAAAAGAGCGCCACGCCAAGCCCGGAGGCAAGGAAACCGGGCCGCCTGATGGGCGATTGCGGGTGTGTATGGTTCTTGGCGGCAGGCACCGTCGCCTCCTGTCAGGAGTAAAGTGGGGTAATGGTCATGACAGTACGCTTCCGCACTGTAAGGAGTCAACATGGTTTTCGCCCCTGACACTGAGGTGGCCCTGCGCACGGTGGTGAACCTCATCAACACGGCCGCGAACTGCCGGGAAGGTTTGGCCTCGGTCGGGGACCTGGACAGCTTCCTGGCGGCCGAGGGCTTTTCGGGGTCCAGGACACGGGACGCCGCTGAATTGCAGAGCGTCCGGCAGTTGCGCGGAGAGCTGGCGGGAGTGTGGACAGCCAGTGAGGACGGCGCCGTGGACACCGTCAACCGCCTGTTGCGGGACGCCAATGCGCTGCCGCAGCTGATGAAGCACGACGGCTGGGACTGGCACCTGCATGCCACCGCACCCGAGGCCCCGCTGGCGGACCGGATGAGCACCGAAGCGGCCATGGCCCTGGCAGACGTGATCCGCGGCAAGGAAATGGACCGCCTGCGGACATGCGAATCGGAGGACTGCGATGCTGCCGTCCTGGACTTGAGCCGGAACCGCTCCAAGCGGTACTGCGATACCGGCAACTGCGCCAACCGGGCGCACGTTGCGGCCTACCGTGCCAGGCAGGCCGCCGCAGGTTAGGCGAGCCGCCGCGGAGGAATTATCCCTGGCCCTGGGAGGAACCGTCCGTGTCGCCATCGGACGGCGACGGGTTCTTGCTGGTGGAGGTACCGAAACCATGACCAGGCTTGGGTGCTGAGCTGAGGTTCACGCCTGATCCCTTACCGAGGTGTTCAGCGTTTTCCTTGTAGCTCATGGACAACATGGCGGCCACCACCAGGGTGACGATGAAGGCGATGCCGGCTGCGGTGAACGCGAGATCGAAGCGGGGAGCACGGGCGCTTCCGCCGGATGCGAAGATCAACACGGCAACAAAGGCGACGACGGCCCAGAATGCCGAGAACATCAGCGGCCCCTTCACCGAGGTCCGCAGCTTGCGCGGTTTTCCTGGATGCTGGTCAGCCACGGTGGTTCCTCCCTGCAGGCGGCACACGGCCGGCCTGGTTCACGAATTGCGGTGTAGCCCCAAAATTTCTACAGCTAGTAGAAGGGCGCTCTTCCTAGTTTACGGCTTTACGGCACCGGCGCGGGCATCGTGCCGCAGCGTCAGTCCGGAAAGCACCCAGAGCACACCCGAAATAATCGCGCCGCCGCCGGCCACGCCCAGCAGCGCATGGGCGCCAAGGTTGATGAAGAACGGCAGCAGCACTGCCGTTCCAATCCCGATTGCCCCGGAGGCGATCCAGTCCCGCGCCAGGACGTGCCGCCCCCGGTGCTTCAGGCCGCATGCGAGCTCCAGGGCACCGGCCACGCCCAGCCCCAAGGCAGCGATGACCCCGAACAACAAGTCACTGTGCAGCAGGATCACCGCCACGCCAGCGCCGGCCAGCGCCGAACCCGCCGCAGACAGCAGCTTGCCGGGAGCCGAGTTGCGGGGGAACCCGGCCGCCGGGATGGCTTGCAGGGACACGACGCCGGCGGCCAGCAGGTAGAGCCCTCCGGCCCAGCCCATGACTTCAACGGACGGCGATGTCCAGAAGACAGTCACGGCGCCGAACATCAGCGCCACAGCGGAACGGAGCAGGACCGGCTTCCAGAGATCATTGCGGGGGGTGGTTCCGGGAGCTGCGCCCGCGGGAGTCGATGGTTGCGTCACCGGTCCAGTTTAGTAGGGGCAGCCGGAAGGTCGAACCGGACTGCCCCTCCACAGGTCCCAACACAGGGGCTTAGGCCGAACCAAGCACCATCCAGCGGTCCGACCGGGCACGCAGTCCGAGCGTGACGGCGCGTGCCGCCATGTAGCCCAGGGCGAAAGCCGCCCAGAGCCAGCCAAGCCCGCTCGCGCCGGTGGCACCGGAGAATGCCACCGCCGCCAGCAGCGGCAAGTACACAGCGAGGTTCACCAGGCCGGCCAGCGCCAGATACCGGGCGTCGCCGGCACCGATCAGCACCCCATCCAGGACGAAGACGTACCCGGCGATGGGTTGGCCGGCCGCCAACACCCACAGCGCAACGGCGAGCACCGACTGGACCTGCGCGTCCGAGGTGAACAGCACCCCCACCCAGGGAGCCACTGCGGCGAGCAGCAGGCCGGTCACCACGCCGAACCCCGATCCCCACCGGATCATGGTCCTGGTCAGCAGCCGGGCCCTGGCCGCATTGGAGGCGCCCAGTTCCTTGCCTATCAGCGCCTGCGCGGCGATGGCCAAGGCATCCAGCGCGAACGCCAGGAAGGAAAAGATGGTCATGGCCAGCTGATGGGCGGCAAGGTTGACCTCACCCTGGGCCGTCACCACCACCACGGTGGCCAGGATCGCAGCCCGCAGGCTGAGGGTGCGCAGCATGAGCCAGGACCCGACGCGGGTCATGCCCCGGATGCCCCGCCAGCTGGGGAGCAGGCTGACGCCATGACGGACCGCATTCCTGCGCACCATGACCAGGTAGACGGCGGCCATGGCCCATTGCGCGAGGCTGGTACCCACCGCCGAACCCACCACGGAGAGGCCCAGCCCGTACACGAGCCACAAATTCAGGACGATATTCACCCCAAACCCAGTGGTGGCCACCCTCAGCGGCGTCCTGGTGTCCTGCAACCCGCGCAGCACGCCGGTACCGGCAAAGATCAGCAGCATTGCCACCAGTCCGGGCATGGACCACCGGAAGTAGTCGATGGCAAAGCGGCGCACGCTGCCGTCGGCGCCAAGGAGGCCGATGATCGGTTCCGCGGCGAGGAACCCGGCCACCGCCAGCAGCACGCCGAGGAGCAATGCCAGCCAGACGCCGTCGCGCCCGGCGGCCAGGGCCTTACCCACCTGGCCCTGGCCGATGGCCCGGGCCACAGCGGGCGTCGTGGAGTAGGCCAGGAACACCAGAAGTCCGACGACGGTCTGCAGCACCGCGGAGGCCAGGCCCACCCCGGCTAGCTGGGCAACCCCAAGGTGCCCCACGATGGCTGAGTCCGCCAGCAGGAAGAGCGGCTCGGCAACCAGGGCTCCAAAGGCGGGGACGGCGAGGCGGAGTATCTCGCGGGAATGGCTCCGGGGGGCGGCCGTGGCGGCGGGTGCGGGTTCTGTGGGCACCGTGCCAGCTTAACCTTGCGCAACGGCATGGAGGGAGGGCGTGACAAAGCCCACAATCATCCGGGTTTAGTTGACTCTTCAATTATTTGTCGGCAAGAGTGGAATACATGAACCAGTCACGACTGACCACAGTTGCCCTCACCGTCCTGCGCGTCATCCTGGGTTTCCTCTTCGCCGCCCACGGCTGGCAGAAGTTCAATGAATGGACCATCGCCGGCACCCAGGCCTCCTTCGCCAAGATGGGCGTCCCTGCCTCGGACATCATGGCTCCGGCCGTCGCCGTCCTTGAACTGGCCGGCGGCGCAGCCCTGATCCTGGGGATCCTCACCCGGGTGGTGGCCGCCCTTCTGGTCCTCGACATGCTGGGCGCGCTCTTCCTCGTCCACGCTCCCGCAGGTGTCTTCGCGGCGAACGGCGGCTACGAACTGGTCCTGCTCCTGGCCGCGGCAGCCTTCACGCTGGCATTGGCCGGGCCGGGCCGGCTCTCCGTAGACCGGGCATTGTTCGGCCGCCGTACCTCCCGGCTGGCCGTGCTGGCCTAGTCCGGCGCTGCGCTCCGGCGCGAACCCGCGGGTAACCTGCGCCGTCAGTAAGATCGCAGCATGACTGAGACCGGCCACCCCAACTCCGTGACCCTCCGCTTCCTCGCCGCCCCCACCGACGTGGGACACAGCGGCTCCGTAGACGCAGGCACGGTGCTCGAATGGGTGGACAAGGCCGCGTATGCGACCGCCGTGGGCTGGGCCAAGTCCTACTGTGTGACCGCCTATGTGGGGAACATCCACTTCGCGGACCCGGTCAACAGTGGCGACATGGTGGAGGTGGAAGCCACCATTGTCTATACCGGCCGCTCCTCGATGCATATCCGCACCGTGGTCTCGTCCGGGGATCCAAAAGGCGGCGCGGCCACCATGCGCAGCCAATGCATGGTGATCTTCGTGGCCGTGGGGGCTGACGGCAAGCCCATCCCGGTCCCCCAGTTCGAACCCACTACTCCCGATCAGGTCGAGCAGCGGGACCACGCCCTGGCCAGGATCAAGGTGCGGGAACAGATCGTGGAAGCCATGAACCATCAGGAATATACCGACGCCGGCACTGCGGAACGCGTCACGCTCCGGTTCATGGCCGCCCCCACCGATGTGAACTGGGGCGGCAAGGTCCACGGCGGCATCGTGATGAAGTGGATCGACGAGGCCGCCTACCTGTGTGCCTCACGCTACTGCGGCCGGGACACGGTTGCCGTGTTCTCCGGCGGCGTGCGCTTCTACCGGCCCCTGCTGATCGGCCATGTGGTGGAGGTGGAGGCCAGGCTGGTGTACACGGGAATCAAAGGCACGCACATCGCCGTCCACGTCCGCTCCGGCGACCCGAAAGGCAGGGAGCTGAACCTGACGACCTACTGCCTCACCGTGATGGTGGCGCGCGACGACGAAGGAAACTCCGTGCCCGTCCCGCCCTGGGTGCCTGTCAGCGAAGAAGACAAGCGGCTGCACGCCCACGCCCGCGAACTGCTGGAGATCCGGGGAACGGCGCCGGGGAACCGGCTGCCCAACCACCTGCTGGCCGGCGCAGCACCTGTAGCCTCCGTGCCGAACGGAGCCTAGAAGCCGCCGCCCCCGGAGTCGCCCGCCATGTTGGCGAAACGGGAGTAGTGGCCCTGGAATGCCACCACGATGTCTTTGGTGGGGCCGTTACGGTGCTTGGCCACCAGAATGTCCGCCTCGCCCGCGCGGGGTGATTCCTTGTCGTAGACATCCTCGCGGTGAAGCAGGATCACCATGTCGGCGTCCTGTTCAATGGAGCCGGACTCGCGGAGGTCAGAAACCATGGGCCGCTTGTCCTGGCGCTGTTCCGAACCACGGTTCAGCTGGGACAGGGCGATCACGGGCACCTGGAGTTCCTTGGCGAGGAGCTTGAGCGCACGGGAGAACTCGGAAACTTCCTGCTGGCGGGATTCCACCTTCTTGCCCGAGCTCATCAGCTGCAGGTAGTCGAGGATGACCAGCTTGAGGTCGTGCTGCTGCTTCAGGCGGCGGCACTTGGCCCTGATTTCCATCAGGGACATATTGGGGCTGTCGTCGATGAACAGCGGGGCATCGTTCATCCGGCCCATGGTGGTGGCGATCTTGGACCACTGCTCGTCCTTGATGGTTCCCTTGCGGAGGTCCTGCAGGCCAATGGTGGCCTCGGCGGACAAGAGGCGCATGGCGATCTCGTTCCGGCCCATTTCCAGGGAGAACATGACGGTGGAAAGGTTGTTCTTGATGGCCGCAGACCGCGCGAAGTCCAACGCGAAAGTTGATTTACCCACGGCGGGGCGGGCCGCGATGACGATCATCTGGCCCGGGTGGAGGCCGTGCGTCAGCTCATCGAGTTCATAGAAACCGGTGGGCACACCGGTCATGCCCTCGCCGCGGTGGCCGGACGCCTCGATTTCGTCCACCGTGGATTCCATGACGTCCTTGAGGACCACGTAGTCCTCCGCCGTGCGGCGTTCCGCCACGGCGTAGACCTCGGCCTGCGCCTGGTTGACCAGGTCCTCCACCTCGCCGTCCGAACCGTAGCCCAACTGGACGATCTTGGTGCCGGCGTTCACCAGCCGGCGAAGGACGGCCCGTTCGGCGACGATCTCTGCGTAGTACCCGGCGTTGGCCGCAGTGGGTACGGTCTGGATGAGCTCATGCAGGTAGGCAGGGCCGCCAATCCTGTTGATTTCTGCGCGCTTCGTCAGTTCGTCGGACACCGTGACGGCGTCCGCAGGCTCCCCGCGGCCGTAGAGGTCGATGATGGCCTCATAGATGGTCTCGTGGGCCGGGCGGTAGAAGTCCTGTCCGCGGAGGATCTCCACGACGTCGGCAATGGCGTCCTTGGACAGCATCATGCCGCCCAGGACCGACTGCTCCGCCGGGATGTCCTGGGGAGGTTTGCGGCTCGCGTCCGATCCGCGGGTTGCTTCCACCGGGTCCAGATGCGCGATTGTCAAAGCTGCCGTCCTCCATTTGTGCCGGGCCAGGCGCCCGGTGTTCCATCCTGTTTGCGGATCCGAAACGGAACCCGCCACGCGTCCAGTCCTACCCGCAGGCTCTGACATTGAGGCACCCGCGGGCCCGGATGCCACCGCCGGCCCGAAGTTATCCCCACTATCCACAGCTTTTCCACAGAACGCCCCAATGAGGCCCTGGAGAGGGCCGGGATCGAGGTGCACAGGCCTTGGTCCGGCCGTGGAAAACAGGTACCCCGCTACGGTAGCCGCCGCCGGTCCAGCCGCAAAGCCAGTGGGCCGGGCCGGGTGTGGATAACCTGTGCACTACGAGGCATAGCTTGTGCACAGCCTGTGGGGAAGCCTGTGGATACAGGAATTTTTTATCCCCTGAAACCGCTCTGACCTGCGCAAACGTCATCACCAGCATGTGGAGTAAATATTTCTTTGCAGGAATTTCATCCACAGGTTCCCTTGCGCACCGGCGGCGGGGCCGGCCCGGGCGCCGGCCGCGGCAAGCCCGCACCCGGCCGCGTGGCGCTGCTCATATTCCCTGGGCGGAGTTTGACCGGCCGGGGAACGCTCCTGTATGCAGCGCGGTGAATATTGCTGTGGATAACCGGGTTCTGGATTAAGCTCTAGGTATAGCCATGGCTGGACGGACAGCCGGCAACGCAACCGCCTTGGCGACGGCCAGGAAGTACAGAGAACGGCTCGTAAAAATGGAATCCCTGGTGGTCCCGGTCCTCATCCTGCTCGCCGTTGTTGCGGGGGTCATCGTTGCCTACCGCGCCGCCCGGGGCCGCAAGGCGGCCGCCGGAGGAGACCAGCCCCGTCCGGCCGGACCGGCACGGGAGTCAGCACAGGAGTTGGCCCGCACGGCGGGCGACAAGTTATCCGAAAGCGAACACCGGCGGTTGTACGCGATGATCGCGCAGGGCCAGGCGATGGCCGCCATCAGGCTTTACCAGGAGGTCACGGGCGAGGGGCTGCGGGCGTCGCGCGACGCCGTCGGCGCCTTGGCAGCCCACCCCCAGCCCTACCGCCACCAGGAACCGGTGGAGGCCGCCGAGGAGGATGATGAGCCGCAGCGGTTCCCGTACCGCTACCGGGCCATTGCCAGCAAGGGCGATGTGACCCGCGAGGTGAGCAGCAATATGCTCAACGACGAAATTTACGGTCGGATCCGCTCCCTGGCCCGCAGCGGAGACACCGAGGCCGCCGTCAACGCATTGACCCGGCACTCGGACATCTCACCGGTGCAGGCCAGGGAATTCATCGCACTGCTGGACGACTAGCGGGATCCGGCGATTCCGGCCAGGAGTTGCTCGAAAGGCAGGGACTCCAGGGGTGCGGGCTTCCGGCCCGGCTGGGGACCCTCCAACAGCAGGGTAAATTCGGCGGCAGCGCGCTCGATGCGGTCGGCCAGCGACGAGCCACCCTCTTCCGCGGTTCCCCAGTCCTGGGGCCCGGCAAAGACTCCCGTGGCGGCCGTGCGGGTGCGCAGGTAGCTGAACAACGGGCGCAAGGCGTAATCCAGCACCATCTGGTGCCGGTCGGTACCTCCGGTGGCGCCCAGCAGGACGGCCTTGCCGTCCAGGGACTTGGGGTCCAGGACGTCAAAGAAGGATTTGAAGAGGCCGCTGTAGGAGGCGCTGAAGACCGGCGTCACGGCGATGATCCCATCGGAAGCCTCCACCCCGGCGATGACTTCCGCCAAGCGCGGTGCGGCGTATCCCGTGACGAAGTTGTTGGCGATGTCCACGGCGAGGTCCCGGAGTTCGACGACGTCGACCAGCACCTCGTGGCCGCCGGCGGTGAGCCGCCGCTCGGCAGCGGCCGCCAGCTGGTCGGCCAGCAGCCGGCTGGACGACGGGACGCCAAGTCCGGCGGAGAGGACTGTGATACGGCGGGTTTCCATGGCATTCTCCTGGTGCTGATTCATTCGATCATACATGCATTTGCATCTATATCCCTGAACGGCGGCCGCAGCTGTTGTATTCCCCGGGACCTGAATCAGAGCAGGACGGTGCCCTGGATGCACGTACGGGACTCTCCGCCAACCCACACATCACCACCCTCGGCAGTGACGTGCACACGGCCTGCCCGGCCCAGGACGGTGCCTTGCGCGGCCACGTAGCGCTCCGGCGCCCTGCCGCTTCCAATGAGCCACTGGGCCGCACCTGCGTTGAAGCTGCCCGTCACCGGGTCCTCCACCATCGCGTCACCGGGGATGAACGTCCGCACCTCAAAGTCGGCATCACCGCCGGGAGCGTGCGGCCCGATGACTCCAACCTTCAGGTTCCCCATGGCTACCGGATCCGGCGCAAGGGCCAGCACCTGGTCCGCCGAACCCAGCAGGACGCCGATCCACTCCGGGCCGTTCACCAGCCATGATGCGTCCAGGATGTCACCGGCCGTGATCCCGAGGGCGTCGGCCAGCTGTTGCCGGACGGGCTCCTCCACGGCCTCGAAGCGGGTCAGGGGTGGCGCCGCGAAAGCCAGCCGGCCGGCGTCGCGCTTTATCCTGACCAGCCCGGCGCCGCACTCCTGCACCACGTAGTCGCCGGACTTCGGAACTCCGCCGGCTTGCAGCCAGGTATGCGCGGATCCCAGGGTGGGGTGCCCCGCGAACGGGAACTCCTCGCTCCCCGTGAAGATCCGGACCTTGTAGTCGGCGCGGGGATCCTCCGCGGGCAGGAGGAAGGTGGTTTCCGAGAGGTTGGTCCAGTTCGCGAAGTGCTGCATTGTTGCCGCGTCAAGACCGTGGGCATCGAGGACGACGGCGAGCGGGTTGCCGCGGTAGGCATTGCCGGCGAAAACATCCACCTGGTGGAAAGGACGGCTGCTGGGTGTCGGGTTCACCGGAGCAGGTTACCACCGGCCCGCCGGGCGGACTGCCGGCCCTAGGAAGGGAGCAGCGGCAGGTACATGGCGGCCAACGGAACGGCGGTGAGCACAGCACAAAAGCCCAGGTTGATCCACCGGTAGGTTGCGAGGATGGCGACAAATTCCCGAAGGAACGCGCTGGGGATAAAGTAGCCCGCCGTCCTGGCCCCGGTGACGTGGGCGCGCAGGCCCGCGCGCCGGGTGAACATGGCCGCGCGAAACACGTGGTAGCTGCTGGTGACCACCGTGACGGGCGCGTCCGGCCGCTCCATCAGCGCGCGCGAAAAGTGCAGGTTCTCCATGGTGGTAGCTGCCCGGTCCTCCACGATGATCCTGTTGGCAGGAACACCCTGCTCCTGCAGGTAGCGGGCCATCGCTGTCCCTTCGGCGAGGAGTTCATCGGCTCCCTGCCCGCCACTGGGAATCAGAGCCCTGATGGACCCGCCATGCTTGCCCCGGTACAGGAGCGCCGCCGCGTCAAGTCGGGCGGCCAGCAGGGGCGGAACGGAGCTGCCGGCCAAGCCGGAACCCAACACCACCACGTATTCGGGATGGCGGCGCGGCGGCAGGTGCGAGTAAATCAGCGAATAGACCAGATAGCTGACGAACACGAAGCCCACGTAGCCGGTCAGCAGCGCAGCCGCCGACGTGAGCGCCCTTAGCGCGGGTACGGCCGTCTGCAGGGCGGCCAGTACAAGGGGAACGGCCACCACGGCCAGCCCCGCCAGCAGGGACAGCAGGTTTGCCAGGCTGCGGCCTTCGCGGCGCAGCATGATGAGGCCGTTGAGGACGAGGAACACGGCCAGGATGGGCACTGAGACAATGAGCAGGAAGCCCAGGGCCAGGGTCATGAGGACAGGCACGGAGTTGTTCCCGGAGACCACGAGGAGCCCAAGCCAGCCCAGGACCGCCCCGGAGACGAGGAAGACGCCGTTTCGCAGGCGCCTCCGGTCCGTCGCAAAGCTGACGGCTGCGGCCACCAGGAGGATGCTGCTGACGGCGAGGAACGGCAAAGCTGGGTGACCTTCCGTGGAAACGGTGGAGTGGTGCAGGCCAGGAACGGAGGGCCGGCATCCCGCCAGCTTATGTTGCCCGCACCCGGCAGCGGGGAGCCCGGGCAGTGACCTTGAACGCAAATGGCCCCCGCACCGGACCGGGCGGGGGCCATTCAACTGCAGTGCGGAAACTACTTTCCGGCAACGACCTCAAGGTCGATGACAGCGGAAACGTCCTCGTGCAGGCGGACGTTGGCCGTGTATGAACCGACAGACTTGATGTGGTTCGGCAGTTCAACGTTGCGCTTGTCGATGGCTCCGAGGCCGGCGGCCTCAACAGCGGCAGCGACATCAGCAGGCTTGACGGTGCCGAAGAGACGACCGGACTCGCCGGCCTTCACCTCGAGCTTGACCTTCTTGGAGGACAGAGCCTGGGCCTGTGCCTGTGCAGCTTCAACGGAAGCGTGCGCACGGGCGGCGCGGGCAGCCTTGATGGACTCAACCTGCTTCTCGCCACCCTTGGTCCAGGTCAGGGCGAAGCCGCGGGGCAGCAGGAAGTTACGTGCGTAACCGTCCTTGACCTCGACAACATCGCCAGCGGCACCGAGACCGGTTACTTCGTGGGTCAGAATGAGCTTTGCCATGTTAGTTAATCCCTTCCTTAGCCGCGGCCAGCGCCGGAGTAAGGCAGCAGAGCAACTTCGCGGGCGTTCTTGATTGCCTGGGCGATCTTGCGCTGTTCCTGCACCGTGACGCCAGTGACGCGACGGGCGCGGATCTTTCCGCGGTCGGAGATGAACTTGCGCAGCAATGCTACGTCCTTGTAGTCGATGACAGTGATGTCAGCGGCCTTCAAGGGGTTGGACTTTGGTTTGGGCTTACGGAGTTCAGCCTTAGCCATCGTGGAGCTCCTATTCTAGGGAGCCCGTGGATATTGATCCACGGGATGGTGGTGGTCCGACGGCGGCAAAACCTTGGGTGCCTTGCGGCTCCCGGGCAGTCCCGGCGTCGGGCCGTTGTTTGGGTTTTAGAAGGGAGGTTCGGAATCGGGGCCGTTGCCCCAGCCGCCTGCATTGGACACGCCGGGCGTAGCCCAGGGATCATCCTGTGCAGCCTGCTGGTTGCCGCCGCCCCAGTTTCCACCGGAGTTGCCGCCCTGGGTTCCACCAGGGTTGCCGCCTCCGAAGCCACCGCCGCCGTTGCCGCCGCCGAAGCCGCCCCCACCCTGTCCGCCGGAGCGCTGGGTGCGGTTGACCTTTGCGTTGGCGTAGCGCAGGCTGGGGCCGATTTCGTCGACCTCAAGCTCGATTACGGTGCGCTTTTCGCCTTCTTTTGTTTCGTAGGAACGGCTCTTCAGGCGACCGGTCACGATCACGCGCATTCCCTTGGTCAGGGATTCGGCGACGTTCTCGGCAGCTTCACGCCATACAGCGGCGCGGAGGAACAGGGTCTCCCCGTCCTTCCACTCGTTGGACTGGCGATCAAAGGTGCGGGGGGTGGAAGCGATGGTGAAGTTCGCTACTGCCGAACCGGACGGTGTGAACCGCAATTCCGGGTCATTGGTGAGGTTACCGATGACCGTAATGGTGGTCTCGCCTGCCATCTACTGCCTCCTTGTTCGATCCTGGGTGAAGAGTGCGTTTCCTGCGGGGTAAAGAATGAAAACCGGTGCTGAATTACTCAGCAACAACCTTCTGCTCTTCGGGGCGGGTGATCTTGGTGCGCATGATGGTCTCGTTAAGAGACAGCTGGCGGTCAAGTTCCTTGGCGGTTTCCGGCTTGGCGGTGAAGTTCACCACGGCGTAGATACCTTCGGACTTCTTCTTGATGTCGTAAGCCAGACGGCGACGGCCCCAGATGTCAACCTTTTCGATGGTTCCACCATCGTTGGTGATGACGTTCAGGAACTTCTGAAGCGACGGCTCAACGGTACGCTCTTCGACCTCGGGGTCGATGATTACCATCAATTCGTAAGGACGCATATGTGAACCCACCTCCTTTGGGCTAAGCGGTTACGGCATTTCCGTAACAGGAGGTTCATTTGCGATTCCGTGCAGTGCCTTGCCACCGGTACGGAGGCAGGACGCAGCACAGACTTCAATATCCTAGTGCATCTGGACCTGATAGGCGATTCGCGCTTGACTCGAGGCTAGCCGCGTGGTGTGGCAGCAGCAGCCCCGCTGGCCCATATGTGGATAACGCGAGCAGTCCGGCACCCCCTAAAGGCCCGCGCGGCGATCGGGCGGCACGCCACGCCCGTGATGTTGCTTCCGTTACCCAATTGTGATTCTGCGTGGATTTTCGTGTACGGTCTTCGAGTGGGCCGCCCCAGCCGGCCCCAATCCGGAAGACGCCCAACTCTGCCGCTTCCGCGATCCCCAGGTTCCAGGCAGAGGCGGGGGACCCAAGCGTCACGGGTAAGGCTTCCGCCTGCCCTCGGGGTGAAGCCGCAACGAGCGGCCGAGTGGCAACATTCGAACCCGACAGCTAACTCCGCAGGCGTTGAGAGGTAATTCCCATGCCCGCATCCCGCAAAGCGAGCGCCAAACGCGCGCACCGTTATCAAAATGAGACCACAACGGCCAGGCGCCGGCCGTTTCTGACATCCACAGATTCCCGCCGCCGCTTGCCCCTGGCCGCCGGCCTTGCAGCAGCCATCCTCGGCGCGGCGACCCTGGGCCTCGGCCTGGCCAACGGCAACGAGACTGCAGATGTCTCCCGGGTGGCGAGCGCCGCCGACGCCGGCAGCGAAGTCCAGACGCAGGCCTCCCCTTCCACTCCGGCCTCGTCCGCTCCGGCCCCCGCCCCGGCACCGGCCGCCGCACCCGCCCCGGAGCCGGCTCCCGCGCAGGCACCTGCTGCTCCTGCTCCTGCCCCGGCCCCCGCCGCGGCGGCTCCGGCCCCGCAGTCCCCCATCGTCGTGGCGCCCGCCGCGGCACAGCTGGCCAACAGCGGGACGCCCATGCCCGCGGGCGTCCCCGGGAACTGGACCATGACCTTCGCCGACGAGTTCAACGGCTCCGGCCTGGACAGCGCAAAGTGGTCCAACTGCTGGTTCGCCCCCAACTGCGGAACCATGAATAAGGCGGCCACCAGCCCCGCCAACGTCTCCGTGGGCAACGGCAACCTGGCCCTCAGCCTTGCCTCGTCCTCGTCCGGGTCCCTGGTGTCCACCAACCCGAAGGGCGGGGCCGGCACCGGTTACCAGTTCACCACCGGGTACGTGGAGGCCCGCATCAAGTTCCCAGGCAACGCCAACGGCCTGTACAACTGGCCGGCGTTCTGGACCACCGGGCAGTCGTGGCCCGCAACCGGCGAGAACGACATCGCGGAAGTCCTCCAGGGGAAGATGACGGTCAATTACCATTCAAGCTCGGGCGCACACAACCAAGGCACCGTCGGCGGCAACTGGGCCAACGAGTACCACACCTTCGGCCTGCACCGGATGGCCAACTCCTCCGACGTCTACTTCGACGGCGTGAAGGTCAAGTCCTACCCGACGGACGACGGAAACGCCCCGCAGTACATCGTCCTGAACGTCGGCTCTTCGTCGACGAACCCGGTCTACGGCCCGCAGTCCCAGCTGCTGGTGGACTACGTACGCGCCTGGCAGTAGCCAGCCACGCGCTTCGGTTTAAGGGGCGACGGCGGGGACCTCCCGCCGTCGCCCCTTTTTGGCTTCCTGCGGTTCCCCACAAAGTTGCCCAAAGCAACCCCTGCCGCCCGAGTGTGATCCAGTACACTCTTGCAATGAAGCTCCTGTACGTGACTGAAAGCGTGCCAAACCGGGACCCGCAACTCGGCGACGGAAGCTCCATGATCCCGTACGAAGTGATCCTGCACCTTCCCGCAGATGTGGCCGTCACCCTGCTGACGTTTTCCGGCCCCGTCCCGGTACCGGCGGAAATCCGGGCCCGCTGCGCGACCGTCCACGAAATTGCCCAACGGGGAGATCTGTCCGCTTTTGCGCGCTCCCTGGGCGGCCTCACGGGCCTGGGCAAACACCGGCGCTCCACCCCCTCGGCGCGGGCAGCGGCCGCCACCTTGTCCGGCAGCAACGACGCCACCCTTATCCATGGCCCGCACGCCCTTTTCCTGTCCCATCACGTGGCCGGGCCCATGGTGCTGCAGACCGTGGACCCCTGGTCCATCCGCGCCGGCATGGACACCGCCATTGCGCGCACCTTCCGGCCTGCCTACCGGCTGCGGGAACTCCTCGCCGAACGGGCTGAGCGGGGGCTGCCTGCCAAGGCGCGGCTGCTGACCGTCGGAGCGCAGGACGCTGCGGCCTGGTCCGCGAAGCTCGGCCGGGCCGTAGCAGCCATCCCCAACGGAACAGCGGCGACCGCAGGCCCACGCCGGGACCGCACTGCGCCGGTCGTATGCTTCGCGGGCAGCCTCAATTACGGCCCCAACGTTGACAGCGCCACGCTCCTGGCCACCCGAATTGCTCCCCTGGTCTGGCGGGAAGTTCCGGAGGCCCGGTTCGTCATCGCCGGACGGCAACCCACAG
This sequence comes from Pseudarthrobacter sp. YAF2, assembly GCF_052113345.1. NCBI lineage: Bacteria > Bacillati > Actinomycetota > Actinomycetes > Micrococcales > Micrococcaceae > Pseudarthrobacter > Pseudarthrobacter sp. YAF2. The sequence goes on from NZ_JBFRDA010000003.1 coordinate 121,409, forward strand.
CCGCGGTCCAGGCCCTGGCCGGTCCCCGGGTTGAAGTCCTGGCCAACGTCCCTTCAATCCTGGACATCTTCCAAGGGGCCGACGTCGCCGTCTTCCCCGACCAGCACGGCGTGGGCATCCGAAACTCCGTGCTTGAGGCACTTGCGGCCGGGCTGCCCGTGGTGGCATCCCCGGTGGCGGCACGGGAACTTCCGCCGCACCCGCTGCTCAATGTTGTGTCCGGCCAGGACGCGATGGCCCGCAAGGTCGTGGAACAACTCAGAGCCCCCCGGCGGCCGCACAGCCCTCCCGGCGGCGCTGCGGTACAGGCCGCCGGCACCGCCCGGTCCTGGGACACGGTGGCCGGGGAGTACCTGGCTGAGGTGCGGGCTGCCGTCGCTTCGTCGTCCCCCGCCGGGGACTTATCCGGCACCGCAAGGCAACTGTGACCTACGCGCCCGGCGAGCTGGAACGCAAAGGAGTCCGGGGAGCCTTGTGGCAGGGGCTGGCCTTCGCCTCGGGACGGGTCATCGTGCTGGTCACCACCGTGGTGCTGGCCCGGCTCCTGTCGCCCGAAGAGTACGGCCTCGTTGCCCTGGCGCTGGTGCTCATGGCATACGCCGAGACCATTGCCGACGCCGGGGTGGGCCAGGCGCTGGTCTACCTGCCCAAGACGAAGGTGATTGTCCGCTCGGCGCTCCTGCTCTCCGTAACCCTGGGCGCGGTGCTGGCCTTGACGGCCGTGCTTGCGGCTGACGCTGTGGAAGACCTCATCGGGCTCGACGGGGTGGCTCCCCTGGTGCAGGTGCTTGGCATTTCCGTGCTGGCCACCGCCTGTGGCGCCGTCCCGGAGGCGATCATGCGCCGCGACCTGAAGTTCCGGCAACTCACCGCCGCTCCGGTGCTGCGGGCCGCCACCATGGGAACGGTGACCCTCTACCTGGCCTTCACCGGCCACGGCGCCTGGTCGCTCGCCGTCGGAACGGCTGCGGGTTCGGTCGCCTACGCAGCCACCTGCTGGTTCCTGATCCGCCACGAAGCGCCCTGGCAGCTCTGGCGCGTCAGCAGGAGCGCCCTGGGCGAGAACATCCGATTCGGTGCCCCCGTGGCGGGGAGCACCATGCTGGCCCGGGCCATCTTCGACGTCGACTACCTGGTGATCGGGATCGTGCTGGGGGCCCACGCACTGGGCCTGTACACACTCGCCTTCCGGCTGCCCGAGGCCCTGATCCTCAACGTGTTCTTCGTGCTTTCCACGGTCCTGTTTCCGCTCTATACGCAAGTCCGCGGTGACCGGCAGCGGTTGCGGGACGGGTACCTGAAAAGTGTCACGGTGCAGGCCCTGTACGGCATCACGGCCGGGGTGGGCCTTGCCGTGGTGGCACCGGTCCTGGTGCCGGTCCTTTTCGGGCAGCAGTGGGAGGAATCCGTGACGCCGCTGGTGTTCCTTGCCCTGTATGCAGCGGCGCGTTCCCTGGGCGCCGGCGCAAACGACGTCTATAAAGCACTGGGCAGGCCCGGGCTATCGATCTGGATCTCCGTGGTCCGGCTGGTTGTCCTGCTCCCGGCCCTGGTCTTCGCCACGCGTTGGGGCATTGTGGGCGTTGCGTGCGCCCAGATGGTGGTGGCAGTGGTCTTCGCCTTCGGCATGCAGGTGGTCGCCGCCAAGGTCTTGGGGACAAGGATGCGCCGGATGCTCCGTGCTGCTGCACCGGGCCTGGTCTGCGGGGCGGCTGTGTCCCTGGTTGGCCTGCTCAACCTGTCACGGCATGCACTGGGGCCGGTCCTGACGCTCGCTGTCATGGTGGTTGCCGGCGTCGGATTGGTCTATGCAGTGCTGCGGTTCGGCTACCGGGGCCTGCACGATGACGTCCTGGGGCTTTTCAAGCGCCACCACGACTCCTCGGGACCGGCACCCGACCACGTTCCTTAAGGGTGCACTTCTTCCTTGGGGCGGCCGTTTTCCCATATAATGCCGCGTCCGGGGCGGATGTCACGACTCCTACGCCGATGTCACCACGTGGCGCCACAACCAGTAGTCCCTGTCCGCCTCGAGCGCGGCACGGACCTTTCCGTTGCCCTGCGACGGATCAGCTTCTGCTTCCTGCGCCAGGCGATCGGCCAGCGTCGCGGTGGACCGCGCCCAGGTGGTGATCACCAGCAGTGGCAGGAGCGAGGCGTCCACTCCCCGCAGGCCCAGATGGCGGGAAAGCGGGTCCAGCGCCCAGCCGCCCTGGCCGAACGCCTTCTCAAAGGCAGCGATCTGGGCATCCCTGGCAAACGCCTGCTCGCTGGACTCGCTGAGGTACTGGAGGTAGAACACCAGGTCGTGACCGGGGACGCCGTCGGTCAGGGAGCGTTCCCAGTCCATCACCTGCAATCCATTGCCGGGCTTGACCAGCAGGTTGGGATGGCTCAGATCGCCGTGCTCAATAACCGCCGGAAGTTGGGCGGTACGCAGGGGTTCGAGGAGTTGGTGGGTGCGCTCAACCAGGCGGCCGGTCTGGGCGTCAGGGCCGGCCAGCCGTTCCAGTGCTGCCAACGGAGCGGCGACCGCTCGCTGGTACCAGTCCGGGTTGTCGGTTGCAGCATGGGTGCAGGGAAGGGACCCCACAAAGCCGGTTCCGGCCGCGACGGCCGAGGGGAGGTCGGCGGCCACCTTCCGCGGGTCCAGGGGTATGCCGGTCAACGCTGTTTCGACCAGGACCGTGTACGGCCCCTCGTCCCGGATTCCCACCAGGCGTGGAACACCCGGGCTGCCGACGGCGGCCGAGAGTTGGTCCAGCATGGCGGCCTCACGCCGGACTCCGCTGCTGTCACCGGGCTGGCGTGGAATCTTCACCACCAGGGCGGGTTCGCTTCCGCGGGACGGAAACACCAGGGCCACCACGTGCCGGGAGGTGGTGAAACGCGGTGTGAGCAGCAGCGTTTCCCACCGGCTGCCCAGGCCGTACTGGTCAAGGGCGAACTCCTCGAAGTGGTCCCGGAGGAACCGGTCAACGAAACTCATGGCCCGCCCCGTTCCGGACGTCTTCCCGTGACTGTGCCCTCCGGGACCATGAGGTCGAAGACGTGAAGTGCCAGGGCCAGGTGGGCCGCGGCCGCTTTGAGGGACCCAAACCGCACATCCTTCCGCAGTGCCAGGGTGTCGCGGATGGCCACGGCGGACTGTACCGGAACCAGCCTGGCGGTTCGGTCACGGTTCGGGGCATTCCAGTACAGGTTGACGTCCTGGTATCCGCGCCGCTCCAGTGTGCGTTTCCAGCCCCTGAGCGTCCGGGGCCCGGAACGCTGGAGCAGCGAGCGGCTGGCTTCCACGCAAATCCATCCTCCGGGTTCCAGCGCCAGCCCGGCGCTTTCCACGTGGCTGCGGCCCGGAGATGCCAGCAGCACCACGTCGCATGACGCGCCGTCCGGACCGGAGTCCGGTCCGGCCAGGCGCACGGCTTCCGGGTCCAACAGCCGCAACGCCGACTCCGTTTCCTGGCTTACCCGTCCGGCGAAGCCGAGGGTGCGCGGCTGCAGGATGGGGAGCAGGAAGCGCCAGTCCAGGAGGTGCCAGAGGTGCAAGGCCAATGCCTCCGCCGCGCCGGATTCCTGCGCGGCTTCCGAGGCCACGGGGTCCGCGTTTTCCGGCGCGGCGGAGCCACCCTCAACAGGATGGCGACGACGGTGGGCCCGGCGGGCGCCAGCCTGGGACAACGACTCCCAGACAATACCGGTGGCCACACGCTGAACGGCCTCCGCGGGCTGCGCCGCGTCCACTACCCGGCCGCCGCGGAGGCGCCCGGCCAGTTGCAGGTAGTCCTGCCGCCACGATTCCAGCAGCTCCGGGCTGTGCTCGCCCTTCCGCTCAAACATCACGGGGCCGGGTACGTCCAGCACCAGGAGGACGTCCGGGGCCGGGATCACGGCCAGGGCAAGTGCATTGCTCATGCCGGCCAGGGGTCCGCCGCCGGACCCGCCCAGCAGTGCGTCATAGGCCACGCGGTCCATCAGCACCACCTTGCCCATGCGGCGGTAGAACCGTGCCAGCACTCCGCCCCGCACCAGCCGGTAGATCTTCTTTCCGGTCCGCCCGCCCGGAATCCGGTCCAGGACCTTGTCCCAGGGACCGGCTCCCCACAGGCCCATATAGACGTACTTGGTGGGCAACGGAACGTCGGCATGCAGGCCGTTCAGCAAAGTGGTTTTGCCGGCCCCGTCCGGAGCCATGACTCCCAACAGCGGAGTATGCCCGCGGACCTGGGCCCCGGAACGCCTCAGCAGCCTGTTGACTCCTGCAATCAGGCGCGGGCTCAAGCCGCCGCCGTGCCAGGCGGCACGCATGCGGGCCGCGGTCGCGGGTACGTCGTCGAACCGTCCGCCCAGGACCAGGTCCACCATGTCGGCCACCGGCCCGGCACCCACCCGGCGCCTGACCGACTCCGCGATGCGCCCGCCGTCGGCCGCCGTCCTGGCTGCGGCGAGGGCCAACGCGCGCCGCTCCGGGGAAATGCCGCCCTTGTCCATGAACAGGTGCAGCAGGAGCAGCCATGCCTGGTCGGCCGGGTCCGGCATCCAGTACGACCTGTGGCGGACCCGGCGGCGCAGGCAGCGGGGCGCCCACGGCGTACGCCACTGCTGGTAGGGCCCGAACGCAAGGTCGGACACAACGTCGAGCTTGATCCAGGCACCGTCGTCCACCGAGTAGCAGAAGTAGAACCGGTGGCTGCCGTGGCCCGGCGCCAGGACCCGGCAGAACCCGGCGGCGGCCAGCAGTTCGTCGAGCCGGGGAAGGACGCCGCTGTCCACGAGGATATCCACGTCTCCGGCCGGCAGGGCAAGGTCATCCTCCCCGCGGAGCAGCAGCCACGGCCGGTTGGACCCATTGAGGGCGTCGAACACGGCAGCCACCCGGGGATGGACGCGCAGGATCCCAGTCCCGATGCCGCCTGCCGGCATGTTATTCAGTACGTCCACGGCGCCACCCTCCAATCGGTTGCCGGAGCCAACTCCGGGGTATGGTGCGAAACTGTTCGGGGCCTAGGGTGTGTAGGCATACTGCACCACCCAATCCACTTGGACGTGTCCGGCCGTGCCGGGTGCAGGAAAGGTACTGGAGGCGTCGTCGGCCGTTTCCACCTGAAGCGTCCAGCGCATGGGGGTGTCCGGCACACCGGCGGGTTTGGTGGTCTGGTCCACGAGTCGGCCATCCAGGAACCATTGGACCCGCCCGGGACGCCATTCGATGGTGGCGACGTGCCACTGGCCAGGCCGTGCCGCCGAGTAGCGCCTGTCGCCGGGATCGAACTGCATGCCGTTCGGCGTCCGGGTTCCCTTTATGGCCGAGTTTCCGTAGAGGGATCCGTCCAGTGCTCCCTCCGGCCAGTCGATCTCCCCCTCGTTCCAGTCGTCGCTGGCCGGCCAGAGCAGGAATGCGATCTTGTACCCCGGAATGGAGTCGTACCTGAATCGGACGGAATATCTTCCGTAGGTCTGGCCCGAATACCCAAACGGAATGACGCTGGCCACCCGCGGCCTGTTGTTCGAGTAGTGAAGGTGGAAATCAAGGTAACCGTCGTGGACCGACAGGACCTCGTCAGGGGTGTAGGTGCCGAACCCTGAGGAATCGGCGAGCCCGTCATAACCGCGCATGTCCAGGCCGTAGACGCCGCCCACCGCTCCAGCGCCCGCGCGGACGTTGAAGTCCTGCACCATGGTCTGGCGCCAGGATGGCAGATCACCGCGGGGGGCCCCGCTGACCTGTGAGGAATCGGCATGCAGGACCAGCAAGGCCGCCCCAACCAGGGACAGGGACGTCACAGTGACCAGCGACAGTTGGTACACCCGGCCGCTAGTTGCCCCAGTCAGCACGGGAAACCTCATAGATTCGCACCGACTTGTTCTCAAAGACAACCTCGGCGGCTTTGGATACGTTCAGGTCGTGCTCCAACGGGACCATGGCATCCTTGGAAAATTGCCGCAGGACGCCCGTTGAGGTCCTCTGCTGCAGGTCTGAGACCACAACGAACAGCCGGTCGGAGGCCCGCAGGTTCGCTCCTGCCCGTGTCTTGTCCACGTAGGCCACCATGTCATCGCCGGTGAAGGGCTTGGCGGAATTGTGGAGCTTTGAGGCAACCGAAACCAGCTGCCCGGTGCGCAGGTAGAAGGAATAGTGCGGGCCGATCAGGAACGGCAAGTGGTAGTTGGTCTCAACTACCGCGTCGCCCTTCTGGACGTTGGAATCGAGCCAGCGGCTGGCCGAAACATCCGCTGCCGGCACCCGGACGTTGGCCTCGTTCTGGAAGTACACCGCTGTGAACATGACGGCCAACACTGTAATCGAGGACGCAGCCCCCACCACTGCCCTCCTGCTGGGCACCCTGCCGGACCAGAGGAACCAGGCTGCGCCGATGGCCAGCCACGGGAGGGCAAACATGAAGACGCGAAGCCTGCCCTCGCCACCGTAGGAGGTGCCGAAAAGCCCAAGGATCGGCGTTGCGGCCAGCGTCCCCACGATCAGTGTGGTGCGGATGTTGCCTAAGCGAACATTGCGGATGAATCCGAGCCCGGCAAGCAAGGCGGTGAACAAAGACAGGGCAAGCGCCTCGCGTGCCAGCCAGCGTCCGGAGAGAAGGGAGGGGCCCGGGCTTCCACTGGAAGCCTTGTAGCCGGCATTTGCGAAGAAATCGAAGCCACCTAAAAGGCCGTACTTGCCCGCCACGAAATCGACGTTTGGCAGGAGGTAGAGCAACGCCATCAGCAGCAGTGCAGGTGCAACCCAGGCGGGCTTGAAGTAGCGGGTCAGAAAGAGCGGGAAGAGCCCCAGGATGGCCAGGTAGGGAGTCAGTTGGTGGCTCATCACAATCACTGCCTGCAGGACCAGGACCGCAACGATTGCGATCGCCTGCTGGCGGCCGCTGTACGTTGCGGGTTCTTCCACCTGCGGTTCGGATCTGGACAGCCGGGCCGACAGCCGGCGCTCAAGCTTGAGCACCCAGTTGGCGGGCGTGCCGCGCAGGAACGTGAGGATGATCAGGCACATTGTCAGGTGCAGGGTGTAGGCAAAGGCCTGCGGCGAGTAGTAGTTCTGGTTGAGCCAGTTGGTAAGGCTGAATACCAGGGCGGCTGTCCAGTAGATCCGCGGATTCCTGGTCAGGGTCCTGGCAATGGCCAGCACCAACGCGACGCTCATGAGCGCGAACACCGGTTCGGCCCAGCCGGCATAGGCCATCGGGTCCTGGTATCCGCTGGATTCGCCGAGGAAGGCGCTGAAGAGGAAGAATCCGGGCCAGCGGTTGTAGATGTCGATGCTGGGATCGAACTGCCCGGTGGTCTGGATCAGGTCCGTTACGGCGATGTGCTTGTACGTCCAGGGCAGCCGCGGGACAGAGGTCAGCAACCCGGCAGAGGCGTACAGCATGACCACCAGTCCGGTGATGGAGGCTCCCGTAAGCCAGCCCGAATGCAGCCGCTGCCGCGAGATGCTCCAGATGCACAAGGCCACGACGAGCGCCAGCGAGACGTACCACGTAACCGGGAAGGCCGTGAGCAGCCCGTAGTCACCCAGGCGCGGGTTCGTGGCGCCTACAGAGGCCGCCCACATGACCATCGCGGCCACCAAGACCAGCCACGGCGCATAGTTGATCAGTTGCGGGCGGGGCAGCGGGGAAGAAGCGGCCCGGGTCCGTGCCCGACCTGGGACCAGTAGGGCGACGGCGGATGCCAGCATGATGCCGACGGCGACAGGCCGGGGATTCCAGAGTTGCAGCCACCCCATGGCTGCGGCAGCCAGGGCGAAGGCCGTTGCGCCGGCAACGACCGTGAACACCAGCCGGGCTACCGGATCCACGCTGGGGAGCCAGCGCACCAGCGCCCAGCCGGGCAGCGCAAGGCAGGCCAGGAGTTTGATCCCGGCCAAGGACTCACCCCCGATGTCGAACAGGATCAGGGCCGCCGTCACGGCACCCAGCAGGGCCAGGGCGTAATCGGCATAACCAGACCTGCGTCGATGCGAAGCGCGGGAGTTCATGGGACCGGAGACGTCACCCCTGATAAGAAGCGCCATACTGTTTCAACTCCTGGATTGGCTTGCCACTGGCGGATCGGTTCTCCGTATCAGCACTGGGTGGACTGTTCGTTCTAGCTGCCCGCAGTCCGGCGGGACTGCAGGTACTTGTAGGGCCCCAAGGCCACCGCCAACAGCTGCAGCCAGGCGAGCCTGGCCACCTGCGACTCGAGGGAACCATGGACCTGGGGACCTTGGAGCGCCGGCTGGCCGGCGTGCGGGCGGCTCAGGTATTCGACCCCTACGCCCCAGCTCCTCGCCAGCGCCAGCCTGGCGGTGTGCGGGTCCATCATCACCTTGGCCATCCAGGCTCCAAGGCCGGTGCCGTAGCCGCGGGCCTGCACCCGGAGGTCTGCGAGGCCGTCCCGGTGGCGGTGCCACACGATCGCTGCCGGCTGGACCACCAGGGCGTACCCGGCAAGGATGACCCGGGTGAACATGTCGATATCCTCGCCGCCGCCGGTGGGAGTACCCACGCCCAAGGCTGGATCGAATCCGCCGAGAGTGAGGGCGGCGTGGCGTTTGAGGGCGAAATTCGCTCCAGTCCCGAACGCTCCGGGGCTGAAGGGAAACTTCGGCAACCCCTCGGGCGGGTCCTCAAGCGAGTAGACCCGGGGCACCAGGCTCCGCGACCAGCTGACCTTCGCATCGAAGTAGCCCTGGGTGGGGGTCCGAAGTTCCCCTGCCGGGACGAGCCCCGTTACGCATGCTGCCTCGGGGGCGGCCTCGAACGCCGCGGCGATCTCCCACAGCCAGGACCTGTCAACAACGACGTCGTCATCCGTGAAGGCCACCAGACTTCCCCGGGCGTGTTCCAGGCCGGTATTCCTGGCGTTGGACAGGCCGGGAGCGGGTTCGGTGACAAGCCGCACCCGCTTGTCCCTGAAGTCACGCCGCACCAGTTCTTCCGTGTCATGGGTCGCCGGCGCATTGTCAACCACCACCACGTCAAAGCGGGGGTAGTCCAGCGCAAGAATGGTCATCAGCGCCCCCCGCAACTGTGCCGTGCGGTCCCTGGTGCAGACCACCACCGTGATGTGCGGGGCCGTCACCGCCGGCGGGAATGACGTGACACGAGGCAAGGCCGCCAGGGCGTCCTCGAAAACAGCCCGATCCACGATTCCCGCCGGCGACGGCACATCGACAAATCCCCGCACGACCCCCGACGCGCGCACCAGCAGCCGTGCCCGTTCGTATCCAGCATGGTTCTCCAGTTCAAAGTGCGAACAGTCCGCAAGATCCTCCAGGTCCACGGACCCGATCCACCGGGCCCCCGGCCAGACCGGAGGTAACACGGACTCCATGGCGGGCACCAGGATCAGCGCTTCGCCCTGAAGCTCCTCAAGTACGCGGCTGGCGCCCTCGCTCATTGCACTTCCCTCCACTGCGCGCCGGCCGCCACCAAGGCGTCACCGCCGTCGTCCGGCCCCGTCCAATGCTGGAGGCGACGCCCCTGGAAGTACCCGGCCGCGGTGCAGGCAAGCACCGCAATCACAGCGCCCGCGCGGCCAAGGCCGTCGGGGCTGCCGTCCCGGCCCCAGGAACGAAGTCCGGTAAACACCGCCCGCGGGAGTACGCTGCGGACATACCGGCGCTCAGGTCCGAGCGCCCGTTTGTGGCCCACCAACTGGCTGACCTGGGCTTTGGAGAGCCCCTCCGACCAGGACCGCGACATCATGTACCGCAACGTTCCGCGGGATGCGGGGACGTGGTGGCGGACCAGCGCCGCCGGCTCGTATACGATGCGGGATCCGGGTGACCCCATCTGCGACCGGATGCAGATTTCGGTTTCCTCGCAACCCAGCGGCAAGGTGCCTTTGCGTCCCAGCGAGAGGTTGAAGCCCCCCACCTGGCGCAGCACCTCGAGCCGGAAGGACATGTTGGCGCCGATGACGTTGCGGACTTCGGAGGCCACCCGAGGCATGCCCCGGTGGCTGCACCCCACGATCCAGTCCAGTTCCTCGGCGAAATAGCCCGGCCTGCCCGCCTCCCACAGCGGGACCACCTTGCCACCCACCGCAAGGACGTCCGGATCGTCGTACAGCGCAACCAGGCGTTCGAGCCAATCCGGCGCCGCCTCGGCGTCGTCATCCAGGAAGGCGACGATGTCCGACTCAGCGAGCCCGACGCCCGTATTGCGGGCCCCGGACAGACCGGCCTGGCCGGTGCTCTCCACCACTGTCACGTCGTCGACGATTTCGACGAGCCTGTCATACAGTTCCTCGTTGTGGTCAACAACGACCAGCACCTGGTCCGGAGCCAAGGTCTGCAGCCGGACGGATTCGATGACATCGAGCAGCATTCCCCACCGCGCCGAGGTGTAGGCGCAGATCACCACCGTCACGGAGAGTGGTTTCATTCGATCAAGCATGGTGGCTCACCGCCGGTGTGAGGACACTGTGCGGGTCCACGGGCAACCGCGGGAAGCGGACGTTGGAGTAGGTGTATTTCACGCGGCGGAGCGCTTCGGGGCGTGCGCCGGCAGTCGGCGCTTCCCACACCGCGCACTCGCGCGCCAGCGTGTGCAGCACACGCCAGCCGTCGCGGAAGGTCTGGAGGTTGGATGCGCCGGAGATCCGGTCCAGCTCAAGGCTGGGAACCTCGGCGATCCGCAATCCCGCTTTGGCGGCCCGGACGATGAGTTCGGTTTCGATTTCAAAGCCGTCCGACTCCAGCTCCAGTACTTCCAGGCACTCGCGCCGGAAGGCGATGTAGCCGTAGCAAAGATCCGAGTAATTGCTGTGCAGGACAGCGTTCGCCAGTCCGGTCAGAGCCCGGTTCCCGGCCTTCCTCAGGCGGGTCAGGTCTTCGCTGCCGCCACCGGTGACGTGCCTGGAACCCTTGACGAAATCGAAGTCGTGCTGGAGCGGCGCTACAAACCACCCGATCTCCTGCGGATCCATGCTGCCGTCCGCGTCCAGCATCACGATGATATCCCCGCTGGCGGCCGCAAATCCTGAACGGAGGGCAACTCCCTTCCCTTTGCGGGTTTCGTTGACCACCACGACGTCCGAGCGAATGGCCTTGGCCACTTCAACAGTGTTGTCCTGCGAACGGCCGTCCACGATCACTACTTCATCGACGTAGGAGGGCATCCGGCGCAGAACCCAGGGAAGGTTCTTTTCCTCGTTCAACGTCGGAATAACAACGCTGATCGAGGCTTGTGGAAATAAGAGTCCCGGCTGGGAAAACAAAGCCGGCAGTTGGGGCGAAATTGACAATTGCCTCACCACTTCATGACAGTTCGGATTCTGGACAATGCCGCCGGCGGTATTTGCCGCGGCACATACGCTTGATCCGGTCATGGTCTGGTCGCTGATCCCCCAGCAACCCATCGCCAATCCTCTGGCCGTTCCCGCAGACTACCCCCTACCTAATCCGGGTATCACGAGTAGTAGGTACTCACTTTTTACCCGTCGTTTACCCCCTGTTAGGCAAGTAGAGGGGTCGGTGATGGCGCTTCCGATTAGGTATAGGGGATCGCTGCGGCGCCGAAGCCATTAGGTAGGGGAGTGTAAAGAATCCCCATTTGGGTATCTCCGCCGCATTGCCCGCGGCGGCGTTCAGGCATACGCTTCTCGGTACTTGGGGGCTTGAGCTCTTTGTTTCTGGGCCAACGGGCAGACGTCCCCTGAACGTTTCCTAAATGCCCCAGGAGTTCCCTTATGAAGCTCAGACACATCTCCCACCGCATGGGCCAGGCCCTCGTCGTCGCACTCGTTCTCGCAGCTTCCATCCTCGGCGTACCGGGTGCCGCCGTAGCCGACACCGTGTACGGCACCCAAGGCATGGCCTACTCCGGGGTGGCGAACCCGCCCACATCGGACAAACCGCAGAGCAAACTGTGGTGGAACGACGGATCATGGTGGGCGGACATGTGGAAAACCGGCACCGGATGGAGCATCTACCGACTGGACCGGACCTCCAACAGCTGGGTGGATACCGGGGTGGTGAACGACACCCGGGGCAGCACCCTCGCGGATACGCTCTGGGACGGCACCCACCTGTTCATCGCCTCCCACGTGGTGACCGTCAGCACCGACGGCTCCCCCAAGCCATCGCTTTCCGGCCAGCCCGCCAAGCTCTACAGGTACAGCTACGCCGGCGGCAAGTTCACGCTGGACAGTGGGTTTCCCACCACGATCACCAACAATTCCAGTGAATCAATGACGATCGATGCGGATTCCGTGGGCGGCGTGTGGGCGACCTGGACGCAGGTGGGCGGAAACTCGACATCCGGATTCACCAACACCGTCTACGTGAACTATTCCACCAACAACGGCGCGACGTGGGGTACCCCGTTCGTGCTTCCGGTGGCCAGCCCCAACCCGGCACCCGATGACATTTCCGCGGTGGTGGCGTTCGGCGGCGGCCAGATCGGCGTCATGTGGAGCGACCAGCGGACTGACACCATGTGGTGGGCCACCCATGCCGACGGAAAGCCCGCGAACTCCAACTGGAAACTGCAGCCGGCCATCAGGGGCAACGGGCAAGCCGATGACCACCTGAACCTCAAGACCCTGCAGGCCGACACCTCGGGCCGGGTCTTCGCCGCAGTGAAGACGAGCCTCAACGACACGTCCTCCAACAAGACGCTGCCGCAGCTGGTCCTGCTGGTCTTCAAGCCCGGCACCGGCGCCTTCACGGCGTCCACGATTGCCACCACCGGTGATTGCGTATCCCGTCCCCAGATCGTCCTGGATACCCAGAACAACCTGGTGCGGGCATTCCAAACGGCGCCGCCCACCTCGGTGTCCGGCTGCGCGTACTCCGGCGTAGCCGGCAGCATCTACGAGAAGACCGCCTCCATGGACAATCCTGTCTTTGGGTCGGGCCGCGGTACCCCGATCATGCAGGCTGCGTCGTCGTCGAACATCAATGACGTCACCACCAGCAAGCAGAGCGTTAACAACACCACCGGCCTGGTGGTCATGGCCAGCGACAATGTGGCAAAACGCTACTGGTTCTCCGACCGGGCGCTGGGCGGCACTCCGCCGCCGGCAGGCCAGGCGCCGGTGGCGTCGTTCACCGCCAACCCAACCTCGGGCACGGCACCGCTGAACGTCACCTTCACTGATACGTCCACGAATACACCCACCTCCTGGGCGTGGGATTTTGGCGACGGCGGCACGGCAGCAGTCCAGAATCCCGCCCATTCGTACGCGGCGGCCGGGACATACACAGCCAAGCTCACGGCCACCAACAGCACTGGATCATCCTCCGCGACGGCCACCATCACCGTCAGCAGCGCGCCACCGCCGCCAACGTCCGGCGGGATCACCGTGGTGAACGCCAACACCGCGAACTCGGGCACCGCCGTGAGCACGGCTTCGCTGGCGGTTCCCGCGGGCACCTCCGCCGGTGACGTCCTGGTTGCCGCCATCACCGTGGACCTCAATCCGGGTTTGACGGCGCCGGCCGGCTGGACGGCACTCGTCAACGGGCAGTCGATCAACAGTTCCTCCTCCTCCGGGGCGCGGGCCTACGCCTACTACAAGGTGGTTGGGGCCTCTGATCCGGCCACCTACAGCTGGACGCTCAGTTCGGCGGCAAAGTGGGGTGGCGGCATCACGGCGTACCGCGGGGTCAACACCACCACGCCATTGGACAGCCCGGTGGTGACGGCGGCTGACACCAGCTACTCCGCGACCAGCATTACGGTAGGCAGCATCACCACGGCCACCAACGGCGCCATGTTGATCGGCGGGGTGGGCTGTGACTGCAGCACTCCGGTGGTCACCGCCCCCTCGGGGTGGACCGAACGCTGGGAGGCCGCGGCCGGGCAGATTGCCGAGCAGGCGGATAAACCGCAGGCGACGGCGGGGGCCAGCGGAACAGCCACCTGGACTTTGAGTGCCGCCCGGGCCGTTGTTGCCTGGCGAACGGCGCTCAAGCCGGCGGCATAGGGCCGCTGCCGGCAGAGCGTGATGGGAAGCGGTTCCGGGGCTGCCATACCGGCCCCGGAGCCGCTCCCTGCCGTTGGCAAATGAATCTTATGTTGAAGCAAATTCGCCGTGCCTCGAAATTAACGCATTCTTGAGCGATCCCAGTGGCAAATCTTGATGAAATACAGCGCGTAATAATGTGCCGAATTAGTTCCTTTCGGCGCTATATTCACTCTTACCGGATTAACCCGCGCTGGGGCGCGTGAATCAACCTTAAATTGGCAGTGCAAGAATGCGGTCTCCTTCTTCGACGAATGGGGAACGCCATGCCGCTTGTGGGCCGTAGCAAAGAACTGGACCGAATCCTTTCCGTTGTCCGCGGACCCAAGGAAGGCGCTCTGGTAATTGCGGGCAGCAGGGGCGCGGGAAAATCCGCCCTCCTTGCCGAAATCCCCACCTTGTCCGATTACCGGACGGTGTTCATGGCCGCCAGCGCCGCCGAATCGGACTGGCCGCTCTCCGGGCTGACTGCGCTCCTGAACAACATGGACGATCCTGTCCTGAACCGGATTGCGGACGATCTCCTTCGCGACAGCGCCGGGGACATGAACGTACCCTCCGTGTCCGGCATGCTCCTGAACGGCCTGCACCAGCGCTCGTCTTCCAGGACTGTGATCGTGATCGACAACGCCGACCAGCTGGACCACAGCAGCCAGGAAGTCCTGGGGTTCCTTGGCCGCCGCCTCACCGGCACTGACGTCGTCCTTGTCCTCGGACTGCGGGCAGAGCTCCCGGAAGGCCCGTTCAGCGGGTTGCCCGTCCTGCAGCTTGGCGCACTCACCTACAGCGATACGGTGCGGATGCTTGAAAGCATTCCCGCGAAACGGACCACGACGGCGGCCGCGCACGCGGTTGCCGCAGCCACCCGCGGCAACCCGCTTGCCGCCGTCGAACTCTACAACCAGCTCATGGTCCGGCACGCTGAAGGAAAATACGCCCTGCCCGTCCCGCTCGCCTCCGTGGGAAGTTTTGACGCCGAGTACGCGTCCGTTGTTGGTGCGCTGAACCCCGGCGCCCGCGGAGTCCTGGACCTGCTCGCCCTGTCCTACCGCAGCGATATTTCCACGATCGAAAAGATCGACCATGACGTGTGGACCAGCGTTGATGAACTCCTCGGCGCCGGCCTGGTGAAGCGGACCGGGCCGCACCTTGGGATCGGTGACCAGCTGCTCCGGGGAGCCGTCTTCAACGCCATGACCCCTGCGGTCCGGACCGCGAACCACCGCGCCCTCGCGGAAGCAGCCAACAACACGGACCCGTACGCCCGCAGGTGGCACCTGAGTTTTACCGCCCTGGAACGCAAGACCCCGTTCCAGCTGCTCCGGCACGCCGTCGACCTGATCCGCGGCGGCGAGGTGGTCTTTGCGGTGGAATACATCGAGCGGGCCCTGACCATCAATCCCTGGGAGGCCGAGACGGCAGCCCGCCTCACCACACTGGCTGAACTCCTGTTCAACCGGGGAGAGTTCGTCTACGCCCGGCGCTATCTGGAATGGGCGCAGCGGGTGACCCGGAATCCGGCACTGATCCTGCGGCTTACCGGCCTGTCCTTCGAGATCCAGTTCGCCCAGGGCGCCGCCGTACGCTCCAGCATGGTGCTGCGCCTGGTGAAGGAGTTCGGCCAGCACGATCCCGCCTACGCGGCCAGCTTGCTCGCCATCGGGGCCCTCTACTACGCCGAGAGGTGGGAGTTGAAGGACGCCGCCGAGCTCCTCCGGTGCGGCGGCGGCTTCAAAGGCTCCGCCTCCGCCCAGTGCCTGGCCATTTCCGGCCGGGCCGCAACCCTGGTGGAATCCATCAGCGGAAACACCGCAAACCTTGCCTTCAAGTATGAGCAGTCCGGCACCGCGCGGGTGGCCGGACTCCTGGTGCAAGGCCGGGCGCTGACCTACGCCGAGCACTATGAAGGCGCGCAGGAGGCCTTTGCCATGCTCCGCGGCTCCGCAGAACCCGGTCACGTCAACTGGCGTGAAACCGCAGCCCTGATGGCAGTCGACAATGAAATCCGGGCCGGGAACGTACGCGCGGCAGTCACGCTGATCGATGACCTGGAGCGTTCCGAACCCGAAATCAAATACCACCGCGGGGTGCGTCACTACTTCCGGGTGTGGCGCGCCTACGCCGTGGGTGATGCCGCACGTGCCCAGGCGCACGCCGTCGAGGCCCACCGATACGCGGGTGCGGAAAGCCACCCGGCGCTCACCGCACAGCTCGCTGCCTGCCAGGGCCATTTTGCCCTGCTGCGCGGTGACCTGGCGGAGTCCGTTGCCCAGTTGTCCCGGGCCGTCGAGATCGGCATGGGGTTCGGCAACCCCACCCTGCTCCGTTGTGAGGCCGACCTGGTGGAAGTGCTTATCCGCCTGGGCCGGCACCATGAGGCCACCCAGGCGTTGATGCGCCTCGAGGGCCGTTCCGTGGGATTGCGCTCACCGTGGCTGATGATGGCCGTGACCCGGAGCCGCGCCATGCTGGCTGACGGCGAGCAGTCGCTGCAGCTCTTCTCCCAAGCCCTCCAGGGCCGGAACGGGCACATGCTCGAGCAGGCAAGGACACTGATGTGCTACGCGGAACGGCTGCACGCCTTCGGCAAGCTGCGCGACGCACGCGACGCCCTGCTCCGGGCCAAGGTGATGTTCGACGAGGCGGGCGCGGATGCCTGGACCCAGCACGTGGATGCCCTCCTCCTGGACGAACGCGTGGAACCGGTCCGGCAGCAGGGCAACCCTGCCATGCTGATGCTCGCAGACCATGAGCGGTCGCTGGCCAAAATGGTGGCCCGGGGCATGCGGAACAAGGAAATTGCCGCCACGCTGTACGTCTCCGTGCGCACGGTGGAAGTGCGCCTGACAGCCATCTACCGAAAGCTCGGTGTCGAGTCCCGGGCACAGCTGACGGCCCTCGCCGCAGACAAGGGCCACGCCGCCAGGGAACCCTACGTGCTGCCTGTTCTGTAGGAAAAATCCCTGCAGTTGCGGTACCCGCAGTATCCACAACCTTCCCTTGCAAGACCCACAAAGGCCGCCCCTGCCCCGTTCAAACCCGGCCGGCCGCGGCTAGTTTTGCTTCACAGCCAGGGGACAGGCGCTACGACCGAAAGGGTGATCATGGCAGAGATACCAGTTGTCAGGGCCCGACGTTCGGCCTTCGACTGGCTTGTTCCGCCCGCTGCTGCACAGCGGGCGGGAACAGAGCAGCTGGCGGCAGGGGAAACCGCAGGAACCCGGTTCCCCCTGCCGCCGGCAGCCACCCTTCTTCCTGCGGCGAATGCCCGGCCCCGCAAAGCAACGGCAGCCTGGATCAGCCGGCACACCAACCTCCTGCGGTCCGCAGACGCCGTCGTGGTCACGCTCTCCGCTTACGCCGGCTTCCTTCTTTCCGAGGCGGGGTTCTCTCCCGAAGGCCCCAGGGATGGCGGAGCAGCAGCCGCGGCAGCCGCGCTCACGGCAACCTGGCTGGCGGCGCTGGAGATCTATCACACCAGGGACCCGAAGGTGCTGGGCATCGGCGCTGACGAGTACAAGCGGGTTGCCTCCGCCACGCTCCGCGTTTTTGGCCTCCTGGCCCTCGCAGCCGTGATCGTCTCCATCCACGGCGCCAGCGCATTCGTGACCGTGTCCCTGCCGCTGGGCCTGGTGGCCCTGACCCTGAACCGCCGGGCGTTCCGCCGCCGCCTGACCGCCGAGAAGGCCAAGGGACGGCACCTCTCCCGCGCCGTGGTGGTGGGCGAGCCCGAGGACGTCCGTTATGTGGTGCAGCAGATCCGCAAGTCCGGGGCGGTCTACGAAATCCTCGGGGCCTGCCTCCCGGGAGCACGCCGCGGTGCAGGACTCCGGGTGGACAGCTGCACTGTGCCGGTCCTGTCCTCCACGGACGATATCGCCCGGACAGTACGCCTGGCGGACGCGGACTCGGTAATCATCGCCGGACCCCTGCCGGGCGGCAACAGATTCATCCGCGAGCTGGGCTGGAAACTCGAAGAGTCCTCCGCGGAGCTGATCCTGGCATCAACCCTGACCAATGTTGCCGGTCCCCGCATCCACTGGCGGCCGGTGGACGGCCTGCCCCTGATGCACGTGGACATTCCGCAGTACGGCGGTGCAAAGCATGCCATGAAGCGGATCATGGATGTGGCCGCGGCGCTGGCGGCCCTGCTGACGCTCTCACCTGTACTCCTCGTGCTCGCGCTGATCGTGAAGCGGGACAGCCCGGGCCCGGTCCTTTTCCGGCAGGCCCGGATCGGCAAGGACGGCCAGGCCTTCGGGATGTACAAGTTCCGGTCCATGGTGGTCGACGCCGAGGCGCGGCTGGCGGGGCTGAACCAGCAGAATCAGGGCGCCGGGGTGCTCTTCAAAATGAAGGACGATCCCAGGGTCACCCGCTGCGGCCGCTGGATGCGCAAATACTCGCTCGATGAACTCCCCCAACTCTGGAACGTGGTGCTGGGCGACATGAGCATGGTGGGTCCCCGCCCGCCGCTGGACCGTGAAGTCAGCGGCTACGAACGCCACACCCACCGCCGGCTGCTGATCAAGCCGGGCATCACCGGGCTCTGGCAGATCAACGGCCGCTCCGACCTTCCGTGGGAGGAAGCGGTCCGCCTGGACCTCTACTACGTCGAAAACTGGTCCCTCGCCGGTGACCTGCTGATTCTTTGGCGGACGTTCCGGGCTGTCGTCCGGCCGTCCGGTGCCTACTGACACACTCACAAATGGGAAGAAAATGACATGAGAAAATTCGGCAGTCCCTTCCATCCCGCCAACCACCCGCAGCCTGCGCCAAAACTCCGCATCGCCGTCGTCGGAGCCGGCTACTGGGGACCCAACCTGGCGCGCAACCTCCAGGCCAGCCCGGACTGGGACCTGGTGGCCATCTGCGACCTGGACATCGACCGGGCCCGCAAGCTGGCGGACACGCTGGGGCAGATCCCGTGCGTCGAGTCCATCGACGAGTTGCTGGACAGCTTTGACGTTGACGCGGTAGCCATCGCGACGCCGGCGCGAACCCACCATGGAGCGGTCATGACGGCGCTGCGCGCCGGGAAGCACGTCCTGGTCGAAAAGCCGTTGGCGGACAGCCGGGAACACGGGCTGGAGATGGTGGCCGAGGCACGGGCGAACGGTTTGATCCTGATGGCGGACCACACTTACTGCTATACGCCGGCGGTCCTGAAGATGCAGGAGCTGGTGCAGTCAGGATCCCTCGGCGACATCCTGTTCGTGGACTCCACCCGGATTAACCTGGGCCTGGTGCAGCCCGACGTCGACGTTTTCTGGGACCTCGCCCCACATGACCTGTCCATCCTCGACTTCGTCCTCCCGGGCGGCCTCAACCCCGCCGAGGTCTCAGCGTTCGGCGCGGACCCGCTGGGGACCGGCCGTGACTGCGTGGGCCACCTGAACTTCCGGCTCCCCAACGATGCCACCGCCCACGTGCACGTGAACTGGCTCAGTCCCACCAAAATCCGCCAGATGGTGATCGGCGGATCCTTGCGGACCCTGGTGTGGGACGATCTGAACCCCCAGCAGCGGCTGAGCGTCTATGACCGCGGGGTAAGCCTGGACCGGCAGCCGAAAACTGCAGGCGAGAAGGCGTCCACCGCTGTTTCCTACCGCCTGGGTGATACGTGGTCCCCGGCGCTGCCGGAACGTGAGGCACTCGGCCAGGTGGTGCAGGAACTCGCATCCTGCATCCGTACCGGCCGGCAGGCACGGACGGGCGGCGCCTCCGGGCTCCGGGTGCTGTCCGTCCTTGAAGCAGTCACCCGCAGCCTGGCCCTGGACGGCCGGCCCACCTCCGTGGCGGGCGGCGCGATGGCGGGTACCGGCGCTGAACTGGAGGGGGCCCGGTGAGCCCGCTGCAGGGGGCCAATGTCCTGGTCACCGGCGGCGCAGGCACCATCGGGTCCACCCTGGTGGACGCCCTGCTGGCCGCCGGGGTGGAGCGGATCGACGTCCTGGACAACCTTGTCCGCGGCAGGCTGGACAACCTCTCCGGCGCCCTGGCAGCCGGGCAGGTTGAACTGGTGCAGGGCAGCATCCAGGACCGGGACCTGGTGCATGACCTCACCCGGGGCAAGGACCTGGTGTTCCATCAGGCGGCCATCCGGATCACCCAGTGCGCGGAGGAACCCCGGCTGGCACTGGAGGTACTGGTGGACGGAACCTTCAACGTCCTGGAAGCCGCTGCGGAACACAAGGTGGCCAAGCTCGTGGCCGCATCCAGCGCATCGGTCTACGGGATGGCGGAGGAGTTCCCCACCACGGAACGGCACCACCATGCCAACAACGACACGTTCTACGGCGCCGCCAAGTCCTTCAACGAAGGGATGGCCCGGAGCTTCCGAGCCATGACGGGCCTGGACTACGTGATGCTGCGCTACTTCAACGTCTACGGGCCCCGAATGGACGTCCACGGCCTGTACACAGAGGTCCTGGTGCGGTGGATGGAACGGATCATGGACGGGCAGCCGCCGCTGATCTTCGGCGACGGCCTCCAGACCATGGACTTCATTTACACCGCGGACGTGGCCCGAGCGAATGTGCTGGCCGCCGCCAGCGGCATTGCCGAAGGAACCTACAACGTGGCCAGCGGGACGGAGACCAGCCTGCTGGAGATGGCACGCACGCTGCTGCGGGTCATGGGCTCGGACCTCAGCGTCGACCATGGCCCCGCACGGCAGGTGAACAGCGTGGTCCGCCGGCTGGCCGATACGTCCGCGGCCGCCCGCGACCTTGGCTTCAAGGCGGAAGTGGAACTCGATGAAGGACTGCGCCAACTCGTCAGATGGTGGATGCCGCTGCGCGATGAAATTGCCGCCACACGGAAGGTTGGTGCCTGATGACTGCCGAACCAGTCCTCGCCCGGATCAATGTCATGAAGCCCTGGCTCGGTGATGAGGAAGCCAGGGCTTTGGCCGAGGTGGTGGCATCCGGCTGGGTGGCGCAAGGCCCCAAGGTCAAGGAGTTCGAATCCCGGTTCGCCGAGTACCAGGGCGTCCGCCACGCGGTGGCCACCTCCAGCTGCACCACGGCCCTGCACCTGGCCCTGGTCGTGGCGGGAATCGGCCCCGGGGACGACGTTGTGGTGCCCTCCCTGTCCTTCATTGCCACGGCCAACGCGGTGACCTACGTCGGTGCCCGGCCCGTGTTCTGCGACGTGGACCCGGCCACCGGGAACGTGACGGCGGAAACCCTGCACGCCGCCCTCACGCTGGACACGAGGGCCGTGATCGTGGTGGACCAGGGCGGCGTGCCACTGGACCTGGACCCCATCCGCGAACTCTGCGACCGGCACGAGATCCTGGTGATCGAGGACGCCGCATGCGCGGTGGGGTCGAGGTACAAGGGCAAGCCGGTAGGCGCCGGCGCGGACGTGGCAGTGTGGTCCTTCCATCCGCGCAAGATCCTCACCACCGGTGAGGGCGGCATGCTCACCACCAACCGGGCCGATTGGGCGGCCAGGGCCAGGACGTTGCGGGAGCATTCCATGAGCGTGTCCGCAGCGGACCGGCACGGATCGCTCCTGGCCCCTCCGGAGGTGTACCTGGAGGTGGGGTTCAACTACCGGATGACGGACCTGCAGGCCGCCGTCGGAATCGTCCAGCTGGGCCGGCTGCCGGAGGTGCTGGAGCGGCGGCGGAATATTGCGGCCCGCTACGTTGCCGGCCTTTCCCGGGTCCCGGGCCTCCGGCTGGTCTCGGACCCGCCCTACGGCACCACGAATTTCCAGTCCTTCTGGGTGGAAGTGCTGCCCAGCTTTGGGACGACGCGGGACGGGCTGATGGAGCTGTTGGCGGACGCCGGGATCTCGGCCCGGAGGGGCATCATGGCCGCCCACCGCCAGCCGGCCTACCGGTGGCGGAACTCCGGCGGCTCCCTCCTGCCGCAAACCGAACGGCTCAACGACAGGACCCTGATCCTTCCCGTTTACCACGAACTGGACGACGACGGGCTGGACAGGATCATCGGCACCATCCGTGGGGCGGCCGCAGGGATGCGCACGTGAGCGAGCTGATCCTGATAGCTGCCAGCGGCCTGGCCCGCGAAGTCCTGGCGATGGTGCGCAGCAGCGGCCAGTACGACGTCGTCGGCCTGCTGGACGACGACAGGGAAATGGCAGGCGTCACCGTGGACGGGGCCCCGGTCCTGGGAACCATCGATGACGCCGCGAAGTACACGCATGCGTTTGTCCTGGTGTGCATTGGTTCCGGGCGGGTCAGGGAATCGGTGGTGGAGCGGTTGACGGCCATGGGCCTCACCGAGGCACGCTATGCGACGGCGGTGGACCCCTCGGTCCAGTACCCGGAAGGATGCCGGGTGGGCAGGGGAAGCATCCTGCTCCGCAACGTCACGCTCACCGCATCCGTCACCCTGGGATCGCACGTGGTTGCCATGCCCTCGGTGACCTTCACGCACGACGACGACGTGGCGGACTTCGCCACATTCGCTGCAGGAGTGTCGCTGGGCGGCGGCGTCCGGATTGGCCGGGCAGCCTACCTGGGGATGAACGCCAGCGTGCGCGAACGCACGTCCGTGGGCGCGTACGCCACCGTGGGGATGGGAGCGGCCGTGCTGAGCAACGTGCCCGACGGGCAGACGTG
This sequence comes from Pseudarthrobacter sp. YAF2, assembly GCF_052113345.1. Taxonomy (NCBI): domain Bacteria; kingdom Bacillati; phylum Actinomycetota; class Actinomycetes; order Micrococcales; family Micrococcaceae; genus Pseudarthrobacter; species Pseudarthrobacter sp. YAF2. Next base: position 143,982 of record NZ_JBFRDA010000003.1, read on the forward strand.
GGTTGGGGTGCCCGCCCGTGAAATTGACGGCGAACGATTCAGTGTTGGGGGAATTTCATGAATTCCGATGTGGATGTGCAGGCGGTCCCGCTGGTGGACCTGGCAGCCCAGCAGGCTGAAATCCATGAGGAGGTCATGGCCGAACTGGACACGGTCCTGAGTTCGGCTTCCTTCATTGGCGGGCCGGCCGTTGCCTCGTTCGAGGCGGCGTACGCCTCTTTCCTGGGCGCACGGCACTGCGCCGGCGTCGCGAACGGAACGGACGCGCTGGAACTTGCGCTGCGTGCCGGCGGCGTGCGGCCAGGCGGGGAAGTCATCCTCCCTGCCAACACCTTCATCGCCACGGCGGAGGCAGTCAGCCGGATCGGGGCAGTCCCGGTGCCTGTCGACGTCGACCCTTGCTATCTCCTGATCGATCCCGACGCCGTGGCCGCCGCAGTGACCTCCCGCACGCAGGCCATCGTGCCGGTCCACTTGTTCGGGCAGACCGCCTTCGTGGAACAGTTGATCCCTGTTGCGGACTCCTGCGGCGCGGTGATCATCGAGGACGCCGCCCAGTCCCAGGGCGCAACACGGTTTGGCCGGCATGCCGGAACGTGGGGCCTTGCCGCCGGGACCAGCTTCTACCCTGGCAAGAACCTTGGGGCGGCCGGGGATGCGGGAGCGGTGCTGACCTCCGACCCCGATGTTGATGCCCAGGTCCGGTTGCTGGGTGCGCACGGGAGTTCTGTGAAGTACCGGCACGACGCCATCGGGTTCAACTCGCGCCTGGATACCGTCCAGGCGGTGGTCCTTAAAGCGAAGCTGGCGAGGTTGCAGGGCTGGAACCTGCGGCGGCGGGCAGCGGCGGAACGCTATGCGGCGTTGCTGGCAGATGTGCCGGGCGTTGAGCTCCCGCGTGAGGCGCCGGGGAACGCGGACGTGTGGCACCTGTACGTGGTGCGGGTCCAGCACCGGGACGCCGTCCTCGAGTCGTTGCACGCGGCCGGGATCCAGGCAGGAATCCACTACCCGGTTCCGGTGCACCGCAGCGGGGCATATGCGGGCCGGACTGTCGGTTCATTCCCCGTCGCCGAGGACGCTGCCGGCCGGATCCTGTCGCTTCCGCTGTTCCCGCATATCACTGCCGAACAGCAGGAACGCGTTGCGGGGGCGCTGTCATGCGCAGTGACGAAGCCGTAGTCCTTTTGGGGACCACCGTGCGGGGACGACGATGAAGCGCCCCGGCCTGGCATCCGCCCAAGTGTCCACGCAGCAGATCCCGTCCGGTGCCACCTCGGCACTGGGCTGGAGCCTCCTGAATACCGCGGTGGCCAGGTTCGGCACACTGGGAATTGGCATCGTCCTGGCCCGCTTGCTCGGGCCGGACTCGTACGGCAGCTTCGCGGTTGCCATGGTGGCCTTGCTCGCCGTCCTGACCATCAACGAACTGGGGGTAAGCCTCGCCATCGTGAGGTGGCCGGAGGATCCCGCACGGATCGCGCCCACCGTGACCACCATCTCGATCCTCTCCAGCGCGGTCCTCTGTGTGGCCGGCCTTGCCGCCGCCCCATGGTTTGCGGACCGCATGGGCGACCCCGGCGCCACGGACGTGGTCAGGGTCATGGTGTGCTGCGTCCTGGTCAGCGGTGTCGTCGCTACGCCGGCAGCACTGATGCAGCGGGCATTTGACCAGAGAACCAAGATGCTCATCGACCAGGTGAATGTCTGGGTGGGGGCCATCGTCTCGATCTGCCTGGTCCTGGCCGGCGTGGGTGCGATGAGCCTTGCCGTTGGCCGGCTGGCAGGGACGGTGGCCGGCGGTCTGCTCTTCGTCCTCAAGTCGCCGCTCCCCCTGCGCCTGGGCCTGGACCGCAGCATCCTGATGCCGCTGCTGCGGTTCGGGCTTCCGTTGGCAGGGACCAGCATCATCGTGTTCTGTGTCGGCTACCTGGACCAATTGGTGACGGGCAGTACGCTCGGTCCGGTCATGTTGGGGATGTACGTCCTGGCCTTCAACCTCTCCAGCTGGCCGGTGACAATGTTCTCCCAGCCGCTGCGAAGCGTGGCTCCCGTGGTGCTTTCCCGGCTGCAGCATGACCCCGAAAGAATGCGCTCCACCGTCACGGCCCTGATCGGCGTGATGACGTGCGTTGTCTTCCCCGCCGTCACGTTCCTGGCAGCAGAGTCCGAAACCATCGTCCGGATTGTGTACGGCGATGTCTGGGCGGGTGCAAGCGCTGCCCTGTTTTGGCTTGCCATGGTGGCGGGGCTCCGGATCCTGTTCGAGCTGATCTACGACTACCTGGTCGTTGCGGGAATGACAGGGTCCATCATGTCCATCCAGGTGTGCTGGCTGGTGGCCCTGATACCGGCCCTGTTCCTCGGGGCCGGCGCCGGGATCGCCGGGGTGGCCATGGCCCAATTCCTCGTCGTCGCCGCGCTGGTGCTGCCCCTGTACCTCTGGCGGTTGCGCGCCGTGGGTGTCCCGCCGCTCCGGGTGCTCCGCCAACTGCTGATGCCCTCGGCCGCATCAGCAGCGCTGTTGGCCGCCTCCGCCCTCCTCGGCCGGATGGAACTCGCTGTCCCATGGGCGCTGCTGCTCTCCGGGGCTGCTGCCGGCTCCATTACGGCGGCCCTGCTGTGGGTCAAGCGCGCCGACGTTGCCACGTTGAAGAAACTGGGGAGGAGCGGGGGCCTTGCAGAGCATCAGCGGTAACCGGGACACCTTTGAAAGCCTGGTGGCGACTGCAGCCCTCCTTGCGGCAGCCGGGCAGTGGGAGCGGGCGGCGGTGCAGGCGCAGCTCGCCGCCCGATTCGCCTGGACCGACCACACCGGCTATTTCGGCCACCAGGGGCTGGAAGACGTCCTGGGCAAGCTCCGGTCCTCCATTGCACACCCCCTCCCCGCAGCGCCGGGGAAAGGGGCCAGGCGCCGGGTGGTCCACGTGGCCACGCAGCTGTACGGCACCGGCGGCCATACCCAGAGCATTGCGCACTGGATCCGCCAGGATCCGGAGTCGTGCCATCAAGTGGTGGTCACCCGCCAAGGAAGCACCGAATGTCCGGCCAAAATTGCGGGCTGCCTTTCGGATCCCCGCGACCTGCTTCTCCTGGACCGCCGGCCCGGTGGACTGATAAAGAGGGCCGCCGTATTGCGCCGCATCATCGCGTTGGCCGACGTCGTTATCGTGCACGCACACCCGCACGACGTCGTCCCTTCCCTCGCGTTGGGCGTCCCCGGCACGCCGCCCGCCGTGTACGTCAACCATGCCGACCACGTCTTTTGGCAGGGGACGTCTGCCGCGGCACTCGTCCTGTGCCTGCGGGAAAGCGGTCGGGACCTGGCCGTCCACCGCCGGGGAATTGATGCCAACCGCTGCGTGGTGGCCAACCGGCCACTCGAACTTGCACCCGCCGGGGCAGCCGATGAATCTCAGAAGTCGGCTGCCCGGACCGGCTGGGGCGTCCAGGATACGGACTTTGTAGTGGTTTCGGCCGCGGCAGGCAGCAAATACGATCCCGTCGGTCCGGACTCGCTGATAGACCTGTTCCGGTCGTTCCTGCTCCGGCGGCCACATGCGCGCCTCCTCGTCGCGGGCCCCCCGCCCACCGGAGCCTGGGCCGCGGCGGCGGCTGCCACCGGCGGACGAATCCGTGCCGTCGGGAGGCTCGCCACCATCTCAACACTGATGTCCATCGCCGATGCCTACGTGGACTCCTTCCCCTTCGCTTCGCTGACGTCAATGCTGGAGGCCGGAGCACACGGGCTGCCGCTGGTGACGTTCAGGGGCCATCCGGCCGAATGCGCCGTCCTGGGATCGGATACGCCTGGCCTGGAGGACCTCCTCCTGGCGCCGTCGACACCCGCAGGGTTTGTGTCCGCCCTGGCTGGACTGGCAGATTCGGATTCCACCAGGACGGCGCGGGGGGCAGCCACCCGCACGGCAATCGTCGACGGCCACAGCCCCTCAGCCTGGCGGGAGACGGCGGAACGGGTCTACACCGAGGCCGCCCTGGCCCGAACTGCTCCGGTTGCGACAGCGCCGGCTCCCTGGGGAGACGGACCTCTGGACCGGCTGGTGGGGTTGGTGCAGCAGGAAACCGGATTTGCCGGACTGGACGCGGCCTGGGCAGACATCATGCCCTTCCTTGGAACCCCACAGCGCATCAAACAGTGGGCGGCCTGGCGAACATCACCCCATATTGGCCTCGCGCAGTTGGTTCCGGACCGGAGCCGCGCGTGGATGTCAGACACGCGCAGGCGCCTCATCCAACCTTCATAGCCAGTGGTGTCGAGCGGGGGGTGCGGTAGTGTGCCTCGGCCGCGTCGACCCCGGGGCCCGTGAGCAGCCATGGTCCGGTATTTTCGTGGAATCCCAGGATGACCCGCCGTCCCTCCAGCACGCCGACCACCTCACCGGCCGTATCAACGCTGATGTTGGTCACGGCGACTGTGGTATCCGGCCCCTGGGCCGACACCAGGGCGGCAACGGCACCCTCATCCACTGCCAGGAAGCGGAACCGGACACCTCGCCGGCCCAGCTCCAGGGGCTCGCCCAGTTCATCCCCTCCGGCGCTGCCGGGTAGCACATTGATCACCGTGGCAGTGCCGACGCCGGCGGCGGTACAGATGTCGTCGATGTCGCGGCGAAGGTCGCCGAGGACCGTTACGGGGCGCAGTGGGGATTTGTTGCGGAGCTTGTGGGCAGAAACCGATTCCCGGAGCCACCGGTACCGCCACTTCTGCGAGTTCACCAGGCCGGCAAGGACGGAGGGAACGCGGGGGCGTTGCTGCACGGTTCCGCACGTGGTCACGATCGGCAATTGATCGGGATACGCTCCGGCGATCCACTGGTGTGCCTCAGCCAACCGGTCCAAATTGATGGTGAGGCTGTTGTGGGTCAGGGGAATGTTGGCCACCGCCACACGGCTGCCTGTGGACCGAAGCCGGGCTCCGTATTCCACAGCGTAGGCGTGCCATGACAGGTCCGGCTCCTCGCTCAGCGGCTGCCGGCGGATTTGGTCCCGCCGCATCATGAACAGGACTTCATCCAGGCTGTCCACGTCCGCCAGGCCCGTTTCCTGGTGGCCGGACAGAACGATGCGGTCGCGGATCAGCCCAAGGAGGCGGCCTTCTCCGGTCATTCCCGTTGCACCGACCATGCCCAGGGACAGATCTGCCATCAAGGCCGCGGCAACCCTCTCCAACGCCGGGATGGAGTGCAGGAACACGTCCTGATGGACAAAAACCACCACATCGTTCCGCGCCAATGCAGCGCCATGGTTCAAGGCCGCTCCGGCGGAGGAGAACTGCCGTGCCGTATTGTCCACGGGCAGGTATTCGAGGTCCACCGCTTGGTGGCGGCCTGCCTCAACGGAAGCCGAGAGGCACTCCTGGAGCACCGCCGGGTTGTTGAAGACGCAGACGACAGAGACCGGGACACGCCGCTCCTGCTCAGCGTTTGACCGGGACATCGGAGCGCTGCTCGTCGAAGGAAAGGTCCTGCAGCTCGTGCTGTGGCAACAGGAATGGCGAGTCATGCACCCCTGCCACCGCATATTTCCTGGGCTTCCTGTCCTCCACTGCCGGTGCCCTCACTGCGCTTCCGCCGCGCGGTTCCCCGTCGTCGTCCACGGCGGGGGCTTCCGGTGCGGCGTGGCGGTCCCCGGAGCGCCTGCGCCGGGACACCGGCTTGGCCTTGTCCGCGGCGTCCTTCCTGGCGGCCCGCGAACTTTCCAGCATCCTGGCGATGGAGACAGCGCCAAACAGGAGGATGACGCCGCCAATGAGCACTACGATCATGGAACGGAGGCGGCTGGAGAATTGCTCTGTCGCCTTGCTGGGCGGGTCAATCTGAAGAGCCGTGAAGAGATAGCGGTCGTCAGCCCCGTTGACTTTCTGTGCATCCCGCAATTTGGCGGTGAGACGCTGGCCCAGGGCTTCGGCGGTGGTAATGGCCAGCTGCGGGCTGGATCCTGTGGCCTCCATCCTGATGAGCTGGCCGGCACCAGTGGTGGCCGGCAGGGTCACGGTGTAATCCGGTGACAATCCGGTGGCCTTGAGCGAGTCGGCGACGTCGGTCGAGCTCAATTTCGTCGCCATCACCTGGGTGATCAGGGAACTGTCCGCCGAGCGCAGGTAGGGGTTGTCCGAGTTTGCCGCGGCGAGTGCGGGGTCGGCGCGCATTTCTTCCACGCTGGGCACCCGGGGCGTCACCAGGACGTAGACGGTCGAAGCCATGTAGCTCCGGGGCGCATAGAAGAAGACATAGGCGGCCGCTACAAGGGTGAGCACTACGACGGTAATCATCGAGACCTTGTGGCGCCACAGGATTTTGAGAACCGAGACGGGAGTCATGGGAGCCTTTCAGATTCTGCAAGGTTGGAGCCTTGTTCCTTGGTAGTCGGGCCAAGTGCCCGCCGTTCGCCGGCGACGAGCAACCAGACCGTTCCTGAGAGCCCGACGCACATGGGGTAGACGAGTGCGAGGACGGGGAAGCCCAGGGAGTCAAAGGCGGCTGACGCGGGAGCGGCCACCAGGCAGGCGGCCGCGACTGCTGCCGCCAGTGTCTTCAAGCGTTCTTCTTTGGCTTTGAACGCTGCCAGCCAGGCCGCGATCCCCGGAACAACCATGTACAGAAGGAGTGCCAGGAATCCCGGTACGCCCATTTCGACGATCGTCTTCAGGTACTGGTTGTCAAGGACCTCGATGGCGTTCCGCGTCAGGTACGCCCCGGGGCCTATTCCAAGCCAAGGCCGGGCGGACACCATGGCTTCCACCCTGGGGTAATCCTCGAGCCTTGCGGTGATGGAGGGGTCTGCCGTCCCCGCCGTGACGGACCCAAACAGGGTTGCGACGAATCCGGGCACCGCCAGGAACAGCAGTGTGGCAGCACCGGTGAACCCCAGGACCGTCCACTGCCTGGACCTGGAGGGCAAAAACGGGAAGAAGACCAGGGCCACGGTCAGGACACCCAGGACCGCAGAGCGGGAGATCGTCGCGGCGATGGCGAACACGATGAAACCCGTCCCCGTCCAGTGCATCCATTTGCGGCCCGACCTGTCATACAGCGCGCGCCAGAGGGACAGCGGAAGGAGCATGGAGGCGATGACCCCCAGCTCGATGGGATGGAAGGTGCTGCCGGCAACCCGGAGGAAGCTTCCGCGTTCCTGGAACGGCTGGTTCCCGCCGTTGTCCTTGAAACCTGGCAGTATCCCTTGGAACCACGCCATGGGATCCACGTGTGAGGTGAACTGGATTACCGCCACGATGCTGCAGAAGACGGCGCCGCGCAGGAGCGAACGCACCAGCATCATCGCCGCGTCGACGGTCCGCGTCGTCTCAGTTGTCACCAGCACCAGCCCGGACGAGGCGACCATCAGCAACATCCAGCGGTCCGCACTCGCACGCATTGCATCGGTAGTGCCCCCGCTGATTCCTACGTACATAGCGGCGTAGGAGGCGCAGGACACCGCAAAGAGGGCTGCCAGCGCGAACCGGCCCGGATGCTCCCGGTCGATGGTCTTGTGGAGGCCAAGCATGACGGACGTTACCCACAGTGCGAAAACCAGCAACGCGAGTATGTGTGCCACGTAGCCTGCGGCACCCAGCGGCTCCAACACCAAATTGGAGGGGAAGACAAAACAGGCCACCGCCGTCACCCGCAGGAGCAGCGGTGGCTTTTGGTCCGCGCCCTCAACGCGCAGGGGTGCGTCCAGTCGGACTTCCGGACCCAGCACGGAGGGAGCTGGCAGATGCTTTCCCACATCCCCCCAATCTTCCTGCCGGGGTTGAAATACCCTTACACACGCAATGTTGAGAGTGATAGCGTAGCTCCAAAATCACTATTTGTCGCCGCATATTTCCCTTTTATCCAGTATGACATTTGACCCATGATTTTACGACAGGAAATACCATGAAAACCCTGTTCGAAGCACCAGCAATAACCGCTCAGGACATGCGTAATTCCACAAAGTCCATCAAGAAAACCGCAATTCTATTGACTTGCCTTTTGGGCACGTCATGCATGTCGTCGAGCGCCTTCTCCGCATCCTCAGGATTAGCTCAAGATCCGCTGCCTCAAGGAATCAGTGTCCTGGGCGTGGACGGCGGCGCGGACTTCTACGGAAGGTTCTCGCCATCGTTGCCGGCTGGCCAGAACTTCTTTCCGCTGGGAGTTTGGTTTGAAAGCGTCTTGCAGGAATCGGATATCGCGGCGGATCGCAGTGCGGGCCTGAACACCTACGTACAACTCACCGATGACTCGAATCTGGAACTCGTGCGAAGCAGCGGCCTTCATGCCCTCCCCTCCACCGTGGTTCCGGGTTCTTCCGGGTTCGTGGTCTCCGATGAGGTGGACATGTGGGCCGGCGGCGGGAACGCGACGTGGACCGGCAAGTCCCAGGGTGAAGGCGTCATCTGCGACCCCGCCGGGTCCGAATGTGGTTACACCATCCAAGAGGCGCTGGTGAAACTATTCCCGCCCCATGCGTTGCTGTATTCCAATTACGGCAAGGGCGTTACGTTCCAACTGAAGAATCCGCAGGCCGCCCAATTCGTCAACAGCTACCAGGACGTCGTCTCCGCGGATAACTATTGGTTCACGGATCCCTATATTTGCAGCCACGTGGAAGGCGGGGCGGTTTTCGCCGACGGGCGTGACCTCAGCGACGCGGAATGCCGTACCGGTGCCCACTACGGCTGGACGGTTGACCGGGTACGGTCCCTGGTCCAGCCCGCAGGCTCCAAGCCGGTCTGGGCGTTTGTTGAGGTGGGCCACCCATTTTCCGAAAGTGATTCACTCACCATCAGTCCCGCCCAGCTTCGGTCCGCGGTGTGGAGCAGCATCATCCACGGCGCCCGGGGAATCGTCTATTTCAACCACAATTTTGGCGGCCAGTGCCAGTCCCAGCACGTGCTGCGGGATGAATGCGGCACCGCCATCCGTCCCACGGTAACCGCCGTGAACCAATTGATCACCAAACTGGCTCCGGCGCTTAATACGGGCTCGGTAACAGGGCTGGTAACCGCAAGCAGCAAGGACATCGACTTTTCCGTGAAAGCCAGCGCTGGCCACTTTTATGTTCTGGCGGCGTCTACGCGTCAAGGCCCCCAATCGGTGACCTTCTCTGTCCGCTGCGGCGGACCAAACCAGGCAGACGTACTGGACGAAAACCGTTCAGTGCCCGTGGCGAACCACAGCTTTACGGATACCTTCAGCGACGCCAATGCGGTGCACATCTACCGACTCAATGGTGGAAACACCTGCGGTCTTGGCTGAGGCCCCGTTCCCCGGCCTCGGGGAAAACAACTCCATGGGCCAAGCGTCAGGACACTTTCCATGCAGCCCTGGCAGGGGTGGGCCCGCGACGCCGGATTGCGCCGCGGGCCCTCGAGCTGCCCTCCCTGCTATGCCCGCCTGCTAGGGGGTGGTGACTTCCACATCCACCCAGTAGTTGGTGGCGTTCCAGGTGTTGCTGGGGAACCCTCCTGCGCCGTAGGCATAGACGCCATTAGGACCGCTGGTACCGTCCGCCAAACCGTGGAGGATGCCACTGTCCGCTGACTTGCCGGCGAAGAATGCGCCGTCCGCCGAGTAATACCCATTGGGCGCCAGGTACGAAACCACGTAGACCGTATTGGCGCTGATCGGAATTGGCGTCGCGAACGTTGCCCGCTGCCATCCCGAGGCGCCCTCGTTGGTGAACGTTACCGATCCCAGCAGCTGGCCGCCTGAGGTCCAGAGCTTGCCAACGTGCGTACCCGTGTTCTGCGGTCCCTTGTAGAAACGGACCGCCGTGACGGTGGCGTTGGTGTCAGCGGTGAACTTCATGCCCAGTTCCACCGATGAGTTGTCCTGGGCGGTGACGGTGGATGGAACGGCGGTGGGTGCGAAGACGCTGCACGGGCAGCCGGCTGTTGGTTGCGGGGCTGTCGTGAACGACCAGGTGTACGGCGATGCCATGGCCTGTCCGTTGCTTCCGGTGGCTCCGGATACCGTCGCCGTGAATGTTGTGCTGTAGGCCAGCGCGGTGGCGGGGGTGAACACCGAGCTGTTGGTCAACGTGTCATAGCTGAGGGTGCCCGGCACGTTGGTGTTGGCAGCGTCCTTGACGTTGAAGGCCACGGTGCTTGGGTCAACTGCCCTGTCGTACGTCGCCTTCACCGTGGTGGTGGTGGCGACGTTGGTGGCACTGGCGGCCGGCGAGGTGGACGACACCGTGGGAACACTGACCGACGAGGACCCGTTCAGCACCACATCAACCCAGTAGTTGGCGTTGTTGTAGCTGCTGGAAGGGAACGCGGACGTGCCGTACCGGTACACGCCGTTGAGTCCGTCCACCCCGCTGGCCAGGCCATGAAGCGGGTAGTTGTCCACGCCCTTCGTAAAGAACGCTCCGTCTGCCGAGTAGTGGCCGTTGGGCGCGTAGTACGAAACGATGTAGGTCGTGTTGGCCTGGATGGCCACCGGTGTGGAGAAGTTTGCCTGCTGCCAGCCCGACCCCGACTCTCCGGTAAAGGTCACGCTGGCCAGCAACTGCCCTCCGGTCGTCCACAGCTTTCCGGTATGCGTCCCGGTGTTCTGGGAACTCTTGTAGAACCGGACACCAGTGACATTTCCGGCGATGTCCGAGCGAAATTTCATCCCGAGTTCAACCGAAGATCCGTCCGGCTGGTCAATCGTTCCGGGCAGTGCATTCGAGGCAAACACGCTGCATGGGCAATTGGCCGTGGGCTGCGCCACTGTGGTGAAGGTCCAACTGTATGGCGCTGTCATTGCCTGGCCCGACGCGGTTGTCGCCCCGCTGACGGTCGCCGTGTACGTGGTGTTGTAGGCCAAGGCGGAGCCCGGCGTGAACGTCACGGTGTTCCCTGAGTAACTGCTGGCACCCGCCACATTGGTGGTTCCGGCCTGCAGTGTGAAGGTAATGCTGCTGGCGGTGACCACCTGGTTGAACGTGGCGCTTGGTGCCGTGTTCACGCCGATCGCCGTCGCCTTATCTGCCGGCAACGTTGACGTCACTGCGGGCGGAACGGGTGCGGTTGCGGTGGTAAACGTCCAGGAGTACGGGCTTGCCATCGCTTGGCCGGAACTGTTCGTGGCACCGCTGACGGTTGCCGTGTAGGTGGTGTTGTACGCCAACGGACTGCCGGGCACAAAGGTGGAGGTGTTGGTTGCGGAGTTGTAGTTGGTTGTCCCCGGCACCGTGTTCCGGGACGGATCCAGCACGCTGAAGACCACTGAGGTGGGCACCACTGCCTGGTTGAAGGTGGCTGCCGGGGCCGCGGAGGTGGGCACTCCGGTGGCCTGGTTTGCCGGCGATGTGCTGCTGACGGCCGGAGCGGGAGGCGGTGCCCCGGTGGTGAACGTCCAGCTGTAGGGGCTGGCCATTGTTTGCCCGGCCGCATTGGTTGCACCGCTGACGGTCGCCGTGTACGTGGTGTTGTAGGCCAGCGCGGCAGAGGGGGTGAAAGTGACGGTGCCTGAGCTGTAGGCGGCGTTGCCCGCCACTGCCGTGTTGTCCGGCTTCTTCAGCGTGAAGGTGATGCTGCCGGCCGTGACGGCCTGGTTGAAGGTGGCTGACGGCGCCTTGGTGATGGCGACGTTGGTGGCGGCATTGGCGGGGTCAGTCGACGAGACTGCCGGCGGCACTGACGCCGACGGAACGAACTTGACGTCCACCCAGTAGTTCTCGGCGTTGTAGGAGGACTGGGGGAATACGCTGCTGGCCCCGTAGGTGTAGACGCCGTTGCCCGAGCTGGGGGTGTTTCTCAGCCCGTGCAGCACGCCGCTGTCCAGGGACGAGTGTCCGGCGGGCATGGGCGACGGGTTTGGATACATGAAGCCGGCAGCCTGCGCATAGTGTCCCTGCGGAGCGAAGTAGGAGACCACATAGGTGGCGTTTGCCGTGATGGCCACTGGGGTGGCGAAGTTGACCGTTTGCCAGCCTGTTGCCGTCTCGCCGGTGAACGTTGCCGTGGCCAGCCGCGTTCCACCCGATGTCCACAAACTGCCGACGTGCGTTCCCTTGTTCAGGCTTGACTTGTAGAAGGAGACGCCGGTGACGGTTCCAGCGCTCTGGGCGGTGAACTTCATCCCCACTTCCACGCTTCCCCCGTCACCGGAATCCGGCGTGTCGGGGATCATGCTGGACCCGAAGATCGAGCACGGGCACGAAACGTTGACCGAGGCCCCGGACCCCGGCACCTCGATATTCCCTGAGTCATCCGTGGCGCGGGTCTTCACAGCCACCGCCGGGCTGCCGTGGACAGTCCATGTGTAGGACCAGTTGGTGGTGCCGGTTGCCGGGTGCCATGTGGTTCCACCGTCGGTGGATACTTCGACGCCGGCGACCACCCCGCCGGCGTCGGACGCCGTTCCAGAGACGGTGACGCTGGAGCCGTCGGCCAGGGTCTGGCCGTTCAGGCCCGATGTGATGGCCGATACCGGGCTGGTGGTGTCGGTGGACTTTGACGCGGCCACCAGTCCCGTCATCAGGGTGGTTGGTTGGACGCCCATGTCGGCGAACAGGTTGACGGTGGCCTGCTGCATGTTCTTGTCGGGCGTGCTGTTGGGAATGGTGAAGTTGTCCAGGCCGTAGGCCCATTGAACCGTGCCTGCGCCAAAGACAAGCGCGCCGCTGGGAGCGCGGTACATGATCAGGTTGTGTGTTTGGCTGGACGCGGCGGTGGTGCTGCCGTAGTCCGTGAACGCCTCGGGCACGGAAACGGTGGTGGCGGACAATTTGAACGCGCCGGCGGGCCGGAAACCGTTGTCGGCGTCGATGTCCCACTCGTAACCCAGCGTGTCCAGGCCGCTTCCGAGGGTGAGTGACTGGGTTCCCGTCAGTTTGGCGGCCGCAGTGTTGCGCCAGAGCCGCATCCCCGCGTACTGGGCGGGGACCTTGATGTCCGCGGAGCCGGAATTGACCAGGAAGAACTGGCCGGTCAGCGCGTTCTCGGGGTTCCCGCCACCGGTTGACGTGCCGAAGCGCGGGTCGCGCCAGGTACCGGTCCATTCCACGGGGTCTACGGGCGTGTTGTAGTGGGTGTCCTTATACGAGACCAGTGTGCGGCCGGATGTCTGGCTGCCATCGATCGAGGCCTCCCAGCGGGTGCGCCAGAACGCTTCGTTGCCGCTGAAGAACGCCAGGTTGACTCCTGCGTTCCGGGCGGCCTCCACGTTGGTTCGCTGTGTTCCGCTCCAGTACTCATCGTGTCCGGAGGACATGAACATCTTGTGGTTGAGCAGCAGGGTGCCGCGCGTCGCCGTGTCCAGGCCGCTCATGTAGCTGACGTCGTAGCCGTTCGCCTCCAGGAAGCGGATCATCGGGTATTCGGTGTCCATCAGCCAGCTGTGGCCTTGGTCGCCCGTGGAAAGGAACGGCCGGTTGTAGGAGACCTTAAACGCCGACTTGTAGGCCTGCGGATTGCCGGTGGGGCACGCCACAGTGCATTGGTAGAGGCTGTTGCCGCCGTAGGTGTTGTAGGCCTGCCACGTTGTGTCGGACGTCTGCACCACGATGCCGCTCTTGCCGGCGTCATTGCGGACCACGAAGGGAATCATGCTGTCCCCGCCGGTATCGTTCCGGACCAGATGGGCGAAGTACACGCCCGAGACAGCGGACGCCGGGACTGTCCAGGACGCCGAAACTCCCCAGTTTCCACAGTCGACCAGGCCCGTTCCGGACTGGGTCAGGCAAGCGGGTTGGGTCTGGGGCAGCTTCGCCGTCAGGGGAATGCTGGCGGCGATCTTCCGGGCCCCGTTTCCCTGGTAGTAGCCAAACCGAAGAATGTCGATGTGATAGGCGCTGGCGGTGGTCTTGATCTTGAAGCTGATGGATTCGCCCAGGTTGACGCTCATCGCCGTTCCGAACCCCTGGATGGACGCGTCGCCGGATCCGGAAACCTCCCAGTCTGAGGAGGGCGTGCCGGGCAGTGAGTTTTCACAGGCGACGGCGCTGGCAACGGGGGGTGTGCAGGCGTCGGCGTGGGCCGCTGGTGCCTGGGAAAGCGTGGAACTGAATGACAACATCGCTGCGATAAGGAACAGTACGGAAAAACTTGCTGCCGCACGCAGCCTGCCTTCAACGGGCTTTGATTTTGCAAACACTTTAACTCCAATTCGAGACGTTAATAGCCATTTGGGCGCCAGGTGCCTGCACTACCCGAACCAAGGAATAGGCGGCCATTGAGGAATGCGGGAATGAAATTTCGCCAGGGTAATTCCGGGAATTCAACCCGAGCCCACTCCCCACGACTGCAATTTATAATTGCGGCTGCTGTCGTCCCGCTCCCAGGCGGGGCTTTTTCGGCGTCGGGCTGCACGGCCCGCAAGGGCGAAGGCGGCATATACCGCGGCATCCATTGCGGAGCGGGGACCCTTGATTGAGTGCGCCAGTTGCCGCAGGGTCCTGCGTGCATGGGCACCCGGAACATCGCGGAGTTCGGAATTCCCCCGGTACACGCGCTTGAGGGTGGCGAGCAGAGCCCTGCCCGTCCGCGGTGTACGGACAGTCACCGGCGGGCAGGCAATGGTTGCTTTCTCCGAGGCCTCGAACATCCGGTCGATGTAGCAGTCGTCGGCCGTGACGGGCGGGAATTCACCCAGCCGGTCGTGTCCCTTGCGGCTCAGGCCATAGACGCCTGCCCCCCACATCGACGCCGATGCCTGCGGAAGCCGGTTTCGTGCCCGGTAGTAGGCGCGGACTGCCCACGTGGCGCCGGCCGTGTCGTAAGCGAAGGCGGGCCGGGCGCACAAGGGCCCGTCGTCGTCGGAAAGTGCCTCCAATGTGGCACGCAGCGCTGCCGCCGGTACCACGATGTCGGCGTCCACGTACAGCCTCGGCCACCGGCCGGCGGCCTGGTCGCCGGCGTTGAGGGCAGCGGTCTTGGACGCCTCTTCCACGGTGACCACCCGGACGCCTGGCACGGCACCGGCCACGGCCTCTGTCCCGTCGGTGCATCCGTTACAGGCAACCACCACGTCCACGTTTCCGCCGGCGAGGGGCCCCTTGAGTGCTTCCAGCGTCCGTCCGAGGACCGAGGCTTCATTGTGGGCCGGAATGATGACCGTGCCGGAGGGAAAGTCCCCTTCCTGCTCCGGGCGGCCCGGATAGGCAACGGCGTGGGGCAGGTCGGCCCACCGGGACTCCCTCGCGATCAGTCCCAGGATTCCCCGGTGGGCCGGCAGCGGTGCCCGCAGCAGGGCAGAAAGAACGACGGCGGCACGGAAGGTGCGGGCGTAGCTTCCGTGATGGAATTTGCGGACATAGCGGATCCGGTTCGCCCCCATGAGCGCATCGAGGGACGGCGAGCTCCCGGACGCGCCACGGGAGTGGACCATGGCTGCAAGGGGCTCGAACCAGACGGCGGCCTTGAGCTCCCGGACGCGGTGCAGGTAGTCCGTCTCTTCCGAGTACAGGAAGTAGGACTCGTCCCAGCCGCCAACCTGCTCCGCGATGTCGGAGCGGATCAAGAGCGCGGCCCCGGTGGCCCAGTCCACTTTGTGCGGGTGGGCGTAGCTTTCGGCGTCGAAGTCCATCTCCGTCAGCCACCCCGGACGTCCTTGGAACCTGCTTCCCAGCAGGGCGTCGCCCAGCGCGCGCGAGATGCTCGGCTCCCGGCGCAGCGAGGGGTAGACGCTTCCATCATCGTCACGCAACAAGGGCACCACCACTCCCGCGCTGGTGCTCTCCATGGACTTCCGCAGAGCCAGGACCGCTCCCGGGCAGAGCCTGAGGTCCGGATTGAGGACCAAGTACGCATCCGCACTTCCCGCTCTCGAACACGCAGCATTGATGCCGCCCGCGTACCCGAGGTTTCCCCCGGTGGCGAAGGCGGCCACACCCGGAAACTCCTGCAGGCAGGAAAGCGTCTCCGGGTTCGGCGAGTTATCCGCAACCACCACTTTGATGGACTGCTCCCGGGTCTGGAGCCTGAGGCTCTCCAACAGCCCGCACACGTCCGCACCATTGTTGTAGGTCACCACCAGCGCGGCAACGTCGGCGTGTTCGTCGGTGGGGGTGAAGCCGTCTGCCGCGGCACGGGCCCCGTGAAGGGAACCGGAATCGGCTTCAGGGACATCGCCCGAGGTCGCCTGCGGCGCACCGTCCAAACTGTGCCGGCGAAGCTTCAGGTAGGCCTCCGGCCCCTCCACGACGTACCGTTTGGCAAGCCGCCGGGGTTCCATGGCCAGCCGCCAGGCCCATTCCAGGCCCATGTTGCTGATCTGGACCGGAGCGCGCCGGATGTGGCCGGCCAGGAAATCGATGACTGCCCCGAACGCAAGGAGGACCTTGGCCCCGGTCAGCTCCCCGTACTCGCGGATCCAGAGTTCCTGCCGGGGTTTACCCAGGCACACCACCAGGATGTCCACCCCCGCAGCCCGGATGTCCGCACACAATTCCGCGACGGCGGCGGCATCAGTGAGCACGTGGCGGCCCGGAGCCCACCACCCGGCCACGCGCAGGGACGGCCGCTCTGCTTCAAGCCGGGCGGCAACCAACTGCTGCGCTTCCGGACTGCCGCCCAGGAACCCGACGGACCGCCCCTGTGCCGCGGCGTCATCGAGTATTTGCCCGATCAGGTCACTCCCCGCAAGGCGCGGCCACCGCTGGCCTGTGAGTTCCTCCGCCTTGGCCACCAGCGGGGCCCCATCCAGGAGGGCCAGCCACTCCAGCGACGGTACTCCCAGCGTTCCTTCCCAGCGGCTGCCCGCCCCGAAGTGGTTAACGTGGTCCAGGTTCGCCGACAGCACACCCAAGGGGACTTCGGCGTTGCCTGCGGCGCGTTCCCTAATGGCTGCGAGGGCGTTTTCACGGCTCATCAGGTCCACCCTGACGCCGCCGAGCGTGACGGCCCGTTTCCGTGGGCCCGGAAGGGCTGCTGTTCCCCGCGGCGCCACCAACCCGGCCATCCCCAGTTTGTGGATGCGGCGGGGCAGGCGTCCAAGTGCAGATGTCATTCCGGCTCCATGGTCAAAGCGCAGGAGCACGTCGGCCGGAAAAGGGGCCTGCACTCCCCGTTTCAGCCACGCACCGGTCACCCGGCACGGCACCTGTCGCATCTGTCAGTTGTCGACGGATGCCATCGGTTGGCAGGACTGCGAGGACCTGGCACCCGGCCCGGAACCGTGGGCCGGACACCCAACGGCATCCGTGTTTCCCCACCGTAGGCCGGGGGAACCCCCTAACCGGAGTCCGGAAGGCGACCTATGTGGGTACCCGCACGAACCTTTGTGGTGCCACAAACTGCCTGGCTATGCCGGGGTGCGGAAGAACAGCTCCGAGACGGCGGCAAGGCGGAGGGGATCCTCCGCTCCGCACATCTCCCGTGCGGAATGCATGGACAGCAGCGGCACGCCCACGTCCACGGTCCGTATCCCCAGCCGCGTGGCCGTGAGCGGTCCGATGGTGGAACCGCAGGGCACCACATTATTGGAGACGAATTCCTGGTAGGGCACGCCCGCTTCGCCGCAGAGCCGGGCCCAAAACGCCGCGCCGAAGGCGTCAGTGGCGTAGCGCTGGTTGGCGTTAATCTTCAGCAGCGGTCCCCCGTTGAGGACAGGATGGTTGGCGGGATCGTGCCGCTCGGCGTAGTTGGGGTGGACCGCATGCCCGGCGTCGGCTGACAGGCAGAACGACGCCGCCAGGGCCTGCCGTCGCTGGCTCGCCGTTGCGCCAAGGCCGTCCGAGATGCGCACCAGCACGTCCTCAAGGATGGGCCCGCAGGCACCGGAGCGCGAGTTGGAGCCGATTTCCTCATGGTCGAACGCGGCGAGGACCGCAATCGGCCCGCCGTCGGCTGCGGATCCCGCATGGGCAATCAGGGCCACCAGCCCGGCGTGCGTGGCCGAAAGGTTGTCCAGCCGCCCTGACGCGAAGAACTCCCCCTTGCCCCCGAAAACCGCAGGCGCCTGCGTGTCCGCTATGACGACGTCGTACCCGCCAATGCCTGCCGGATCGATGGACGCACCGTCAACGGACGCGGCCAGGACGCCCAGCAGGTCCGAATCCGTGGGGTTTCCCAGGCCCCACACCGGGTTCATGTGGCGCTGTTTGTCCAGGGCGAGCCCGTCGTTCACGGCCCGGTCCAGGTGGATGGCCAGCTGCGGGAAGCGGAGCAGCGGCCCGGTGGCGGCCAGGTGCTGCGTGCCGTCGAGCATCACCAGCCGGCCGGCGAGCCGCAGCTCACGGTCCAGCCAGGAGTTGAGCAGGGGCCCGCCGTAGATCTCTACCCCGGCCTGGAGCCAGCCGTGGGCGCCTGTGGTGGGCTTCGGCTTGAGTTTGAAGGACGGCGAGTCGGTGTGCGCGCCGAGGATGTTGAAGCCGGTGGCAGGTCCGGCTCCTTCGGGAACCACCCAGGCGATCAGGGCGCCGTCGCGGATCATGAAGAAGGAGCCGGGCCCGCCCTCCCACGGCTGCAGCTCGTCCAGGCGGAGGAAGCCGGCTTCCTCCAGCCGCCGGCCGCCTTCATGGGCAGCGTGAAAGCTCGACGGCGATGCGCTGACATAGGCGCCAAGGTCCTGGATGTGGTCTGCGGCAGAGGAAGTCAAAGGCATGGTCCCGAGTCTAGTGCGGCCTACTCCGCTGGTGCCGCGGCGGCCTCGGATGCCACGGCCGGTTCCGTTGCCGTTGCCGCGTCCTTGCGCCGGTAGCGCAGCACGCCCACGGCAACCACCACCACGGCCAATGCGATGGAGAGCAGCAGTGATTCGCGGGTTGATTCCACGATCACCATGCCGATGAGCAGGGCCACGATGCTGACGATGGCTGCCCAGGTGAGGTACGGGAACAGCCACATCTTCAGCTGCAGGTCCTGTGCTGCGGCGCCCATCCGGCGGCGGAGGATCAGCTGGGACGCGGAGATGACCAGCCAGACGAACAGGGCGATGGCACCGGAGGTGTTGACCAGGAAGAGGAATACCGTGTCCGGGGCGATGTAGTTCAGGCCCACCGTGATGAAACCGACCACCGTGGAGGCGAGCACGGCCGCGGCGGGAACACCGCGCCGGGAGATCCGCATCCATGAGCGCGGAGCGTCGCCTCGGGTGGAGAGCGAAAACAGCATACGGCTTGCGGTGTAGAGCCCGGAGTTGAGGCAGGACAGGACGGAGGTCAGGACCACGACGTCCATGATGGTTCCGGCGCCGGGGATGCCGAAGAGTTCGATGACAGCAACGTAGGGGCTCTTGGCGACGGAGGCTGAGTTCCAGGGCAGCAGGGTGACCACCACGGCAATTGAGCCAATGTAGAACACCAGGATGCGCCACACGGTGGACTTCACGGCCTTCTTCACGGCGTCCACGGGGTTTTCGGATTCGCCGGCGGCAATGGTGGCGATCTCGGCGCCGAAGAAGGAGAAGACCACCACGAGGATGCCGGCCAGGACGGCGCCCGGCCCGTTGGGCATGAATCCCCCATTGTTGACCAGGTTGCTCAGGCCGGGAGCCGGAACGCCGGGGATGAGTCCCAGGATGGCGGCGGCGCCGAAGACCAGGAACAGGACGATGGCGGCCACTTTGATGGACGCGAACCAGAACTCGAACTCGCCGTAGGACTTCACCGAGCCGAGGTTGGTCAGGGTCAGCAGCACCATGAGGGCAAGGGCCCAGACCCACTGGTCGATGCCTGGCACCCACCGGTGCATGATGGCCGCACCTGCGGTGGCCTCGATGCCCAGGACAATGATCCAAAACCAGGCGTAGAGCCAGCCGATGCTGAATCCGGCCCAGCGGCCCAATGCCTTGTCCGCATAGGTGGAGAAGGAACCCGTCTCCGGGTTCGCAGCGGCCATCTCCCCCAGCATGCGCATCACCAGGATGACCACCAGGCCAGCGGCTGCGTATGCGACGAGGATGCCCGGGCCGGCCTGCTGGATCGCGGCCCCCGAGCCGACGAAGAGCCCTGCACCGATCACGCCGGCAATGGCGATCATGGACAGGTGCCTGGGTTTCAGGGACTTTGAGAGTTGCTGGTCAGCATGCATGGAAGTGCCGTCCTGTTGGGAAATTGCAGAGAGTGTGCGACGTTCGTTGATGCACCATCGGCGGACCGTGTGGTGCACCACATCGCCGTTTCACCCTAGGTCCGCCATTATGCGCCATGCTTTGTGCACTCCAACAGATCTGGTTGCGCCCAACAGGACGGCCCTCCAAGCAGGAACCACAATAGGCAAAAAAAGTTTCCTGCCAGGCACTTTTGTAATGTGCCTGAAACCACGCGACGGCCACGTCCGGCTAGCCGGCGCAGCATAACCCCCTACACGTCCCGGCGCTTGAGCAGGACGGCGGCGATCAGCACGGGGATCACCACCCAGGCGCCCAGGACCAGGGCCGCCTGCCATGCTTCGAGGGTTTCCGGCACGCGCTGGGCCGCCGTCAGCGGCTCAATCGTGTTGCCGGGCAGGTATTTCCTGGCTTCCTTGAAGAAATCGCCGGGAATGAGCTGAAAAGCGATGGGTGCCACGAAGAAGATGCCCACCAGGCTCATGATGCCGCCGGCCGAGTTCCGGAGCAGCGTGCCCAGGGCCATGCCGATCGCGGCTACGGCTGCCACGTAAATGCTGTTGACCAGGAGCAGTTTCACGGATTCGGAACTTGCCAGGTCCAGCTTCAGTCCGTAGTTGTCCAGGATGGGAACCGCCACCAGTCCGGCCACCCAGGTGGAGAGAGCCGTGACCGCGAAGGAGACCACCATGACCACTACCAGTTTGGCCGTGAACGCGGGCAGCCTCTTGGGCACCGCCGCGAACGTGGACCGCGCCATGCCGGTGGTGAATTCCGAGCTCATCAAGAGCACGCCCAGGGACCCAAGGATCAGCTGGGCGAAGGCGATACCCGAAGTGGGCACGCTGATGGCGAGGTCACCGCCCTGGGAAGCCGCCCGCACAGCCGCCTGCGGATCCCGCGTGGCCGCACTGGCAAACTGGCCGGTGCCCCATGCGGACAGCGCACCGAAGCCCACCACCACAACTGCTGTGGCGGCGAGCAGGATCAACGTTGAGAGCAGGCTCCGGAACTTGATGATCTCCGAGTTGAGCACCCGGAGGAACGTGGGACCGGGCAGGGATTTCCCGTGGCCGCCGCGGCTGTGGTCTGCGGAGGACGATGCCGGTTCGGGCGAAGCTGTGGATTCTGTGGTCATGGCGCTCATTATTTGCTTACCTCCGCAGCGGGCAGGGAGTGGTATTCGACGTCGTCCTTGGTCAGTTCCATGTACGCTTCCTCGAGGCTGGCCGTGAGGGGCGTGAGTTCGTAGACCATGACCTGGTTCTCCAGGGCCGCCGCGGCGATTGCCTTGGGCTCCAGGCCGGTTACTTCCAGCAGTTCACGTTCCGGAACCTCGATGGAGCCACCGCGGCCGGCAAGCAGCTGGTACAGCCGGTCAGGTTGGTCGGTGCGGACGCGGACGCGTGCCTGGCCCTTGCCGGTGATGATGTCGCGGATGGGAGCATCGGCGATCACCCGGCCGCGGCCGATGACGATGAGGTGGTCGGCGGTCTGGGACATCTCGCTCATGAGGTGGCTGGAAAGGAACACGGTGCGTCCCTGCCCGGCGAGGTAACGGACCAGGTTCCGCACCCAGACCACGCCTTCCGGGTCCAGCCCGTTGACCGGTTCGTCAAGGATGAGTGTCTGCGGGTCGCCGAGCAGGGCGGCGGCGATGCCCAGCCGCTGGCCCATGCCCAGCGAGAAGCCACCGGCTTTCTTGCGCGCCACTGTGTCGAGTCCGGTCATCTCGATCACTTCGTGCACCCGGGCTTTGGGAATCCCGTGCGTGGCCGCCATGGCCAGCAGGTGGTTGTAGGCACTGCGGCTGGTGTGGACCGCTTTCGCGTCCAGCAGGGCACCCACCTGGCGCAGCGGCGCCGTGTGCTTGACGTAGGGGAGGCCGTTCACTGTGACCGATCCCGACGTCGGCCGGTCCAGTCCCATGATCATGCGCATGGTGGTGGATTTTCCTGCCCCGTTCGGGCCCAGGAATCCAGTTACTTGCCCTGCCCTGACGGTGAAGCTGACGCCGGCTACGGCGGTCTTCGCCCCGTAGACCTTTGTCAGCCCGTTTGCCTCGATCATGAATAGTCCTTTTGACGGCAGCACGCGGCTGCGGATGGCGTTCTGTGGGAGTTCACTCCCTACGCTAACGGGGCCGCAGCCGCTTTTCGCCGGATTCAGGGATGATTCAGGGGAGAATCAGGGTTGCTCCGGAAACCATGCCTCCCCTGGTCAGGGGCGCGGGGAGTAGTAGGTCAACGCCTTGCGCCGCACGGTGTAAGCGACCCGGCGCACTCCCGGCAGTGCTTCGCCATCCACCGCCAGGGCCATGGGTGCGCCGTCGGCATCGATGCTGACCTCCGTGGCCTCGCGCAGGTGGGTGATCCTGGAGCCGGCCACGGTGCCGGTCAGTACGGCCCAGAGCAGCCGAAGACGGGCGAAGGATTCGTCGGCGGTGATCAGTCGGACGTCCAGTACGCCGTCGTCCATGACGGGCCGGATCAGCGGCGCGTGGTCCCGGGGGTAGTAGCGGCCCCGTCCAAGGTAGGCGATCCACACTTTGTGCCGGACGCCGTCCACGGACAGGGTGATTGGAGTTCCCGCGGCGAACGTGCGGAACATGGCGACGACGCCGGCCAGTGGCTTTCCAAGCGCGGGCTGCAGGTGCTCCCGGCGCCGCACCAGATTGGGATAGAGGCCGATGCTCGACGTGTTCAGCATGACCAGTTTGGACACTTCGGGGTTGCCCGCCAGGCCCCGTTCCGCGGTCACCATCCCGATATCCGCCAGCGCGGCCTCACCCTTGGTTGCCGCTTCCACGGCGTCCTTCAGGCTTCCGGTGCCCGCGTCCCGCGCGAAGTGGTTGAGGGTTCCGCCAGGCAGTACCAGCAGGGGGAGGGAGCGGCCGACGGCGGCAGCGGCCGCAGCGCCGACGGTTCCGTCGCCGCCCCACACGCCCAGGGCACGGGTCCCGGGGACGTCGGCGGTTGCGTTGATTTGCTGTACCAGGTCATCGTCAGGCTGCACCGTATTTATATGAGCCTTCGGGAATACTTCCTTGAGGGCGGCGGCCGTTTCCTCCTTGAAGGATCCACCCAGGGTGTTGACCACGATGCTGAGGCCTTCGCCATCCGGCAGCCCGGGCGCCTCGGCCCAGGTTCGGGCTGTCCTCGGGATGGGCGGGCGGACAGGCCACCAGTGCCGGGTCACCAGGGCGGCGCCTGCGCCGAGTGCCGAACCGAAGATCACGTCCGAGGGCCAATGCGCTCCGGTGTGGACCCTTGAGTAGGCCACGCCGAGGGCCGCCGGCACCAAGGCAGCCCCGAGCGCGGGCCGGACCAGGCCGGCGCCCACTGCGAAGGCGACCGCAGAAGCTGAGTGGCCCGAAGGCATGGAGGAGCTCTGGGGTTGGGGGTGGACGAAGCGGAATACCGGGAGGTGTTCCGGTAGCGGCCGGGTCCGGGGGAGCAGCGTCTTGAACACCAGGTTGGTGACGGCCGATGCGACGCCCTGGGCGATCAGCCCATGGACGGCGGCCCGCCGGGTCTTGCCGGGGAACAGCGCCAGGATGGCTGCGGTGCCGATCCAGAGCTTGCCCTGGTTGGCGGAGGCCGAAAGCCGCCGGAAGAACGCGTCGTGGCTGCCGCCGGGAAGGTTTGAAACATGCTGGAGAAGGTACCTATCGATGCGGCTGGGCCAACTCCGGCGGCGGTGCCTGATGCTTTGCATGTGATCACCCTAAACCCAGGAGGCCCTGCCCCTCGGGCTCCGTGGCCCTCCCTGCGCGGCGCCCCTGCTCCCCTTAGGGCTCCTTGGTGTGGTCGACCTGCAGGGGCCTGGCGGCACCGGCCAGCAGGAGTGCCACGAGGATCGGTGCCATGATCGCCAGCAGCGCGGTGTGGATGCCCGTAAGGTCGCCGAGGTAGCCGAGCAGGGGCGGTCCGGCCAGGAAAGATATATACCCCAAGGTGGATACAACGGAGACCCGTGCTGCCGAATGCCTTGGATCGTCGGATGCGGCGGACATCCCCATGGGGAATGCCAGGGCGGCGCCTATGCCCCAGAGGGCCGCTCCGATGCCGGCAAGCCAGATATTCTGCGCCAGGACGAAGAGCCCCAGCCCCGCGGCCGCGGCGGCCATGCTGGCCCGCAGCACGGCAACCCGCCCGTACTTGTCGATCACGCGGCCGCCGAGGAAACGCATGGCCGTCATGGCCAGGACGAACAGGGCGAACATGAGTGCTCCCGTGGACTCCGAGGTGGCCAGGCCGTCCACGGAAGCCTTGGCGATCCAGTCGTTGCCGGCCCCCTCGGTGAGGGTGGCTCCCAGGACCACGACGCCGATCAGCAGTGTCCTGCTGTCCCGCCATGCAGAGGGGCCTTTGGCGGCCTTGGGTTCTCCGGGGGTGGCCGCGGTGGACATGTGGGGGAGGAAGAAGCGCGGCGCGGTCAGGGCCACCAGTACCACGACGCCCGCAATGACCATCAGGTGCAGAGGAAGGTCCACACCCAGGCTTGAAAGGCCGGCGCCCACCAGTGCGCCCACAAACGCACCGCCGCTGAACGCCGCGTGGAATTGCGGCATGATGGTCCGGCGAAGTCTGTGTTCGACGTCGGCCCCTTCGATGTTTTGCGCTACGTCCCACAGGCCGATGCCGATGCCGAAGAAGAACAGCGATACCGCGGTTCCCGTAATGGATGTGGCTGAGAGTGCGGTGGCGATTCCCATGCCCGCGGCCGCGGCCAGCAGGCCGGCGAAGCGGACAGTGTTGGCCGTGCCGATCCGGCCCACCACCATCCCCGCCGTGGGGAGTGCCAGAAGCGACCCCACGGCCGTGCACAGCAGCAGCGTGCCCATCTGGCCGGAGGTGATGTGCAGCGTCTGCGTGACTGCCGGGATCCTCGCTGCCCAACTGGCGAACACCAGCCCATTGATGCCGAAGACCACAAACGTGGCTGCGGCCGCCGCTTTTAGTCCCGCATGTTGTTCAGTACCGGCATTGATGCTCATACGTTCACTACTTCCACGGAGTACTTGTCGAGTTGGGCTTGTTCCGGGCCACTGAATTTCCGGTCGGTCACGATCACGTCCACCTGGTCCAGGGCGCCGATGAGGACCCTCGCGTGCGCCTGCCACTTTGCTGCCGATGCGGCAACAATCACCCGTGCTGAAGAGTCGAGGCCGGCTCTCTTGAGAGCGGCATCGTCCAGGTCGTGGGCCAGGAGGCCGTCAGTAAAGTCCACGGCACATGGGGTGACCACGGCGGTGTCAAAGCGCAGTGACCTGATGTTGGACTCGGCCAGGGGCCCGCGGAAACAGAGTTCACCGGGCACCAGGCTTCCCCCTGGCAGCAACAACGCCGGGCGGGAACCCGCCGCGCTGTCTCCGCCGGCGGCCGCATTGAGTCCGGGCAGGGACATCGGCATCAGGGTCAGTTCCCGGCCAGTGACAGCATGGGCGATTTCGGTGGCCGTGCTTCCGCTGTCCAGCCAGACATGTTCGCGTTCCACCAGCAGCCCGGCGACGGCGGCGGCGATGCGCTTCTTCGCGTCCCGGTCCTCCAGCTCACGCAGTCCGTAACCGGGGTTCTGCCCGTGCCCGATCAGGCTCCTGGCTCCGCCGTGGATCCGCCGGAGAACGCCGTTGCCCGCCAATGTTTCGAGGTCGCGGCGGATGGTCGGCCCGGAAGCGTCGCAGGCCAGCATCAGCTCTTCGACACTGACCTCGGCTTGCTGCCGGAGGATGCCGGCGATAAGCCTGTGCCGTTCATCCGTCTTCATGAGCAAATGATATCAATTTATGATCACTTGCTCATGAAGTTGTTCACGGCGTGGTCAGCGGGCGCGTTCCACCCGTTGTTCGTCCCAGACCGGCTCGGCTGATTCGTAGACTTTCCCGTCCGATCCGAACACCAGGAACCGATCGAACGTCCGTGCGAACCAGCGGTCGTGGGTGACGGCGAGCACCGTGCCCTCAAAGTGGTCGATGGCCTGTTCCAGCGCTTCGGCGGAGTGCAGGTCCAGGTTGTCCGTGGGCTCGTCCAACAGCAGCAGGGTGGCACCGCTGAGCTGGAGGAGCAGGATCTGGAAACGCGCCTGCTGGCCGCCGGAGAGGGATTCGTACTCTTGCTCCGACTGCCCTGCCAGGCCGTAACCATCCAGGGCGCCGGCGGCAGCCTCCCGTCCCAGGCCGGAACGGTGTTCGTCGCCGCGATGCAGGATTTCCAGGAGCGTCTTGCCCAGGAGATCGGGCCGGACATGGGTTTGGGCAAAGAACCCGGGCCGGATCCGCGCACCGAGCTTGACGGTCCCTTCGTGCGGGACCTCGGCGATCTCGACGTCCGAGACGGGCAGGTGCTCGCGCTCGGGGTCGGTGCCGCCGGTGGCGAGCAGGCGCAGGAAGTGGCTCTTGCCGGACCCGTTGGAGCCCAGCACGCCGACGCGGTCGCCGAACCAGACCTCGGTGGAGAACGGCTTCATCAGGCCGGTCAGTTCCAGCCGTTCGGCCACGATCGCGCGCTTGGCGGTGCGCCCTCCCTTGAGCCGCATCCGGACGTTTTGTTCGATCGGCAGCGCCTCCGGCGGCCCCACTTCGAGGAACTTGGCCAGCCGGGTCTGGGCGGCGTGGTACCGGTTGGCCATATCCGAGCGGAAGGCCGCCTTGTTCTTGTACATATTGACGAGTTCCTTGAGCTTGATGTGCTCCTCGTCCCAGCGCTTGCGCAGTTCCTCGAAGCGCGCGTTCCGGTCCGCGCGGGCCTCCACGTAGGATCCGAACCCGCCGCCGTGGATCCAGGCTGCGGCTCCGTTGATCCCGGGCTCCAGTGTGACGATCCGTCCCGCGGCGTTGTTCAGCAGTTCGCGGTCGTGGCTGATGAAGAAGACCGTCTTCTTCGACTCATTGAGCTTTTCCTCCAGCCAGCGCTTGCCCGGAACGTCCAGGTAGTTGTCCGGTTCGTCCAAGAGGAGGAGGTCGTCCGGGCCGGCGAACAGTGCTTCGAGGACCAGCCGCTTCTGCTCGCCGCCGGAAAGGGTCGACGCCGGGCGGTGCTGTGCGCGGTCAAAGGGCAGTCCCAGCGCCGCCATGCAGACTTCGTCCCACACTGTTTCGACGTCATAGCCGCCGGCATCTCCCCAGTCCACGATGGCCTGGGCATAGCGCATCTGGGTGGGCTCGTCGTCGTACTCCAGCATGGCCAGCTCGGCGTCATCAACCTCGCGGGCAGCGGCCGCCAGCGCCGGGGGAGCAGCGGACACCAGGAGGTCCCGGACTGTTGAACCGTCACGGACCTGCCCCACGAACTGGCGCATGATGCCCATGTTTCCGGACCGTCCAATGGCGCCCTCGTCCGGGACCAGGTCTCCGGCGATGATCCGGAACAGCGTGGTTTTTCCCGTGCCGTTGGGCCCGATCAGGGCGGTCTTGGTGCCGTCCGGGACCTTGAAGGTCACTCCGTTCAGGAGCTGGGTGCCGTCGGAGAGGAAGTAGTCGATGCCGGAAACGTCAATGTGTGCCACGCCGTCAATCCTCCCACGGCCGAACCTAGCCGGCGGAGGTGAGGAACTGCTTCAGCAGCGGACCCGAGGTGGTTGCGCCCAGGCCGCCGTCCTCCACGAACACTGCCACGGCGAGGTCGCCGTGGACGGCCACGATCCAGGCGTGCGTCTTGGGCGGATTCTCGGTGCCGAACTCGGCGGTTCCGGTTTTCGCACCCACGGGCGCACCGGGGACGCTGGCGAGGAACCCTGCATGGCCGGAGGTGACGACGGCGCGCATCATGTCAGCCAGCGATGCCGCCTCGGCTGCCGTGATCGGTTTGTCCGATGCCGTGGACGGAGCTTCGGCTGTGGCCGTTGCTGTCGGCGCAGCCGCCGGAGCCGTGGACCCTGCGGTGGTTCCCGCGGCGGGGGCACCGGCGTCGGGGTTGAGGACCAGCTGCGCCGAGACGGGGGCGCCCTTCGCGACGGAGCCGGCCATGATCGCCGCGGCCAAGGGGGAGAGCAATACCTTGCCCTGGCCGATCATGGATGCTGCGTGTTCGGTGCCTTGCGCCTGGCCGGGGACGGATCCCAGGAACGCTTCCGCGCCGAGTTTCGGCGCCTCGACCGCCACGCCCATGGAGGTGGCAGCGGCCTCGAGCTGGCTCTGCGATACCGAGTCGCGCTGGGAAATGAAGGCGGTGTTGCAGGAGTGCGCAAAGGCATCCCGGAGGGTCACCGTGCCAAGGGACGTCGCCGGGTAGCCTTCGGAGTTCTTGAAGGTGCGCCCGTCCACCGTGAGGGTGGGGGTGCACTGGACGGTGGAGTCCGGATTCATGCCGTTCCGGAACATTGCCAGGGAATCCACCATCTTGAAGATCGAGCCCGGGGCGTACTGGCCCAGCATCGCCGTGTTGTAGCCGTTGCTGCCCGGACCGGAGGCCGCGGCGAGCACGGCGCCGGTGGAGGGCCGGAGTGCCACGATGGCCGACGCCGGCCCCACACCCTCCAGGGTGGTCTCGGCCAGGGTCTGCAGCCGCGGATCGAGGGTGGTCTTCAGCGGTGTCCCGGGCTTGGGTGCCACCTGGAATAGGACACGCCGGGGGTCGGTCCCGGCGGACTGGATCTGTTCGCGCGTCAGGTCGGCGCGCTGCGCCCGGATAACGACGGCGTCCGATCCGCGAAGTTGCGCGTCGTACTGTTGCTGGAGCCCGCCGATGCCCGTGACATCGCCGGCGTCCAGGGCACCGTTCGACGCGTCGATCTGTTCTGCGGTGGCTTCGCCTACCGAGCCGAGCACGGCGCGGGCAAACGTCCGGCTGGGGGCCAGCGGGACGGACGCGGGAATGCCGCGGGCACCCGGGATGGCCTGGATCTGTTGATCCGAAATGGTCCGGCCTTCTTCACGCAGCGTGATTGCCGAAACGAAGGCCTGCGCACCCGCGGCCTTGACCTGCTGCACGTAGGCGGCGGGGTCCACTCCCACCAGCGCGGCCAGCTTGCCGGCGGAATCGGCGGGGTCTGCGGCACCCAGTTGCGGCTTGTCGATGCCCACATTCACCACGGGACGGTACGTCACCAGTGGAACGTCGCCGGCACCAAGGATGTCGGCCCGCTGCGGGGACTGCGAGCCCTTGGTGACAATCTCGCTGTCCGTAAGGCCGGGTGCCAGGAGCGCCGGGTCCCACACCGTCAGCCACTTATCGCCTGACTTCCTGAAGTTCGCCGAGCTGGTGTATTTCCACTCGGCGTCGCCGAACTTCCAGGTGTAGCTCAGCGGGGCAGACGCTTTATCGCCGTCCAGGGTGAGTCCGCCTGCCTGGACCTCGGGCTTCTGCGGATCCAGGGCCGCGAAGACCTGGTGCAGCTGGTCGTTGGCCGCGGAGGCGTCCTTGCCGTCAAAAGCCACCGAGCCAACATCCAGCGATGAGACCGCGCCGGCCAGCTGTTGAGCGGCGGCTTCAGCCCCGCTCTTTCCGTCGTCGCAGGCCACCAGGGAGGTACCCAGGACGAGCGCAGCTACGGCAAGCGAAAGTTTTGTTGATTTCCCCATGGGGCCATTATCCCCCGGCCCGGCAGCGTGCTGCGCCGTGCCGCCGCAGGCCAAGCGGTTGTGGCAGTGTCGCCGTCCTTTGGACCTAACCGAGGGACAGGTCCGGAACCGGCAGCTTGAAGATGTCCTTCAGGGCGTACGTAGCGGCGTGCATCCCGGGCATTCCCGTGACACCCGGGCCGGGTGGCGTTGACGATGAGCAGAGGTAGACCCCCAACAGCGGGGTCCGCCACGGGACGGGGGACACCACGGGCTTCTGGATGAGGCCGCGCACGTCCATGACGCCGGCACTGAAGTCGCCGCCAACGTAGTTGCGGTTGTACTGGGCCAGCTGCGCCGCCGTGATGGCGTGCGATTCCACCACGAGGTCGCGGAATCCCGGTGCAAACCGCTCCAGCTGCGCCGTCACTTGGCCGGTCATGTCCCTTGTCGAACCCGCGGGAACGTGGCAGTACGTCCACAGCGTGTGCCGCCCGTCCGGGGCCCGGCCCGGGTCGAACCGGGACGGTTGGGCCACCAGGACATAGGGCCGTTCAGGATGGCGGCCGGCCGCAACCTCGTTCTCCGAAGCCGCCAGCTCGGCCCGGGTGCCGCCCACGTGGACGGTGCCGGCGTCGGCAAGTCCACGGGCCTGCCACGGCACCGGGCCGGACAGGATGAAGTCCACCTTGCAGGAGCCGTTTCCGTAACGGAACGCCTCGAGCGCCCTGCGGTAGTGGCCCGGCAGGGATTCGCCTGCCAGGTCCAGCAGGCCGCGCGGCGCCACATCCAGCAAGGTTGCCCTGGCGGGAGGAAGTTGTTCCAGCAGGTCGATGGGCGCATCCGTGTGGATGACACCGCCGTGGGCGCGGATATCGTCGGCGAGGGCTGCCGCGATGGATGCAGAGCCTCCGCGGGGAATGGGCCATCCGCCGGCATGCCCCAGTGCACCGAGCATGAGGCCGGCCCCGGACGCTGCCAGGGAAGGCAAATGCGAGATGGCATGGGCGGCAACTCCGCTCAGGAGGGCCGGCGCAAGCTCCTCCCGGAACCGTGCGTTCCACAACCGGGTTCCCTGTTCCAGCGTCCTGAGTCCGTAAACGCCTGCCATGACCGGATTGCGGGGGATCCGCAGGAGCTGGTCCTGGGTGAAATCCATGATGTCGTCAATGTGCCGGACCAGGGGCCCCATGAGCCGACGGTAGGCAGCGCCGTCCCGGCCCAGTTCCGCGACCGTGCGCTCCAGCGATGTGTAAGCCAACGCGGCCCGGCCGCCGTCAAGCGGGGAGCCAAAGGACACCTTAGGGGTGATCAGGTCCACCCTTCGGGGCAGCTCAAAGGAACGGAAGAAGGGGGATGCCAACGCCATGGGATGCACCGCGGAGCAGACGTCGTGGAAGTGTTCCGGCTGCATGAGTTCGGTAGTGCGCGTGCCGCCGCCGATGGTCGGGGCAGCCTCAAAGATTTCCACGGACAGCCCTGCCCTTGCCATGACCGCTGCCGCAGACAGCCCATTGGGACCGGAGCCTACTACTGCGACGTCAGGCACCGGACGCGGCTTTCCATGGGACAACCGATTCCGCAGGCCGCGCCGGATCCAGCCGGAACCAGTCTGGCGCGTTCCCGAAGGGCCCGCCGTGCGGATCATCAACGTGATGGCGGCGGATGGGGTCATACGCGGGGTTGTAGATGTCCCAAACGATTCGCGCCATCAGGTAGGCCACCGCGGCCATATGTGCGGCAACGGCGAGTACGTAGTACGGCATGTCCAGGTTGTGTTGAGACGAACCGGCGCTGGTCACCTGTCCAAGGTACATCCAGATCGCGGCCCAGTGCAGGGCTTCGATGCCCTGCCAGACCAGGAAGTCGCGCCACCTCGGCCGGGCGAGGGCAAGCAGCGGGATCAGCCAGACGACGTACTGCGGCGAGTAGACCTTGCTGGTGAGGATGAAGGCTGCCACGATCAGGAAAGCGAGCTGCGCCAGGCGGGGGCGGCGGGGAGCCGTCAGTGCCATGGCTGCTATTGCGGCGCACAGCAGGACGAACAGCCCGGCTGACAGGGCGCTGACGGCGTCCGGGGCCAGCCCGGACCAGCCCAGCCTGGCCGCCACCAGGTTGTAGGCGAACCAGGGGGAACTGTACCCGGCCCCCCGGTCCGCGCTGTACTGGAAGAAATACGCCCAGCCGGTGGGGTTGGCGGCCGCGAACGGCAGGTTGGCCACCAGCCATGTGACGGCGGCACTGCCGGCGGTCAGCAGCAGCGGCCGCCACCGTCCGGTCCGCACGGCGAGCAGCAGGATGGCCCCCAGGACCAGCAGCGGGTAGAGCTTGGTTGCGGTGGCCAGGCCAATCAGGATGCCGGCAGCCACCGGCCGATGCCGGGCAAAAAAGTACATGCCTCCAGCCAGCAGGCAGGCCGCCCAGAGATCCCAGTTGATGGTTCCCGCGAGGACAATTCCGGGGGCAACCGCCACCATGGCGGCGTCCCAGGGACGGCGCCCGGGCATGCGGGCAATTGCCAGGACAGTGAGCATGGCCACGGCCGCCAGCAGCACGGCGTTGATGTCGAAGTAGGCCAAGGTACGGGCGTTGGCGTCACCGCCGGGAACCAGCCAGGCCGTCACCCCCGCAATCAATCCGATGAGCACTGGATACTCGAATTGGCTGCCGCTGCCAAGGATGGGGAAAACCCCCTGCGCCATGCCGCGGTTCCGGAACAGCTCCGGGAAGTCCGAGTAGCAGGTTGCGTAGAACTGGGTCGGTGTCTCCCAGCCGTTGACCCGGCAATAGCCTTTGAGCAGGATGCCCACCAGGGCCGCCAGTGCGGTGAGGACCACCAGCACCCGTTCCACGGTGTAGATACCGGGGGAGGCGACGCCGGGATCCGCCCTGCTCCCGAGCGGGCCGCCGATCACCTCCGTGAAATTCCGGAGCAGTGCATCGCTCCGGCTTGGCACCACGATTCGGGGCCGTCGTCCACCCTCCGGCGGCTGGGTCTCGTGCATGGATTCGAGCTTACAGCCGGCCCCCACGCAAAGCGCGGGGGCCGGCAGTCAGCGCAGGCCACCGATCTGCTGGTGCATGAGCACGAAAACGTCGTTTCGATGCTGCTCCAGCAGGTCACTGTTGAAGGAACTGCGGCGCTGCAGGGGGCGGGACAAGAGTCCCAGGATTTTCCGCATCAAGGAAGACACCTCCTTTCGCTGTAAATAGGGCACAAAAGAGTGCATGACGAATTAGCGCCATTTTTCGATGCGCAAAAGCGCAGAATGACGGCGCGCAAAATCCATGGGGGAAATAAGCCGAAATTGCAGGAAAGAATACAATTCCGGGAACGCCGGCTGCACCGGAAGACATGCATCTGCCGCAGAGCCGGAACGCCGAATTGCGCGGACGATATCAGGCGTCAGCGAAGCGTGGGCTGGGGCAGGTGCTGCTCCGGGAAGTCAGCGAAGAAAGTGCGGCGTACCGGCAGGCAATCCCGGGAACGGGCCCTGGTGGGCCGGGGTTACCGGGGAACCTGGCTCCGGTTAGCGGCGCCGCGGTGAACCGGGGAAGGCGGCAGGCCGCCACCCGGTACCGACCGAAGCCACGCGCGCAGCACCAGCAGAGGCCGGGAACGCATTGATGGGGGCGTTCCATTCGCCAGTCAAAGTCATCATTTTCCCAACCTCCTTTTCTGCTGTCCGCTGCGTGGTGTGCAATGCGGTCTTGGACCCGGGCAGAGTGCCGTGGGGTCAGGAATAAAGCTACCCCAAGAATCCGGGAAAGGCCAGCAATTCCCGGGAAAAGCGGGAAAGTTTTTAATGGAAAGGGATTTACAGGCCCCAGCGAACAATAGCGGGCGTCTTTTTATCCCAGCCCAGGGTGCATACCTTGGCAGTGCCCAGGATAAAGTGCCGGCCTTCCGTGGGGGGCAATTCCAGCCAACGCGCGGTGAGGATCCGGGAGAAATGCCCGTGCGCCACGATCAGCACGTTGTCCATCCCGGATTCCAGTATCCGGCCGATGATCTTGTCCGCCCTCGCGGCCACCTCGTCAAGGGTTTCGCCGTTGGGAACGCCGTGGGTCCAGATCAGGTAGTCGGGGTTGTCCTTGCGGATCAGGTCCGAGCTGATGCCTTCGTAGTCGCCGTAGTTCCACTCCACCGCGAGCGGTTCGTGCCGGGCATCGGGGAAGCCGGCGAGCTCTGCCGTGCGCCGTGCACGCCGCAGCGGCGAGGTCAGCACCAGGTCGAAATCGACGCCGTCCAGTACCTTGCGGGCTTCCACAGCCTGCTGTTCCCCTTCCACCGTCAGGGGGAGGTCGGTGAGGCCGGTGTACTGCCCGCTCTTGGACCATTCGGTTTCACCGTGGCGGAGGATCCAGAGCTGGGGGCGCGGGGCAAAGGCGGGGATGGTCATTTGGACTCCTCAGCGGGTGAAGGTTCGACGGCGGCGGGAGAGATTCCGGATTCGGGCCCGGCAGGTACTGATTCAGGCTGTTCGGCCCACCAGCGGAGCAGGCGCGCCTCCGCCTCTTCCGCGGGCAACGGTCCGTGTTCCATCCGTTCATTAAGGAGGAACTTGTAGGCGCGGCCCACCACGGGCCCCGGTTTGAGCCCCAGCAGGTCCATGATCCGGGCTCCGTCCAGGTCCGGGCGCACGGCGTCCAGGGATTCCTGTTCGCGGAGCGCGGCAATGCGGGACTCCAGGTCGTCATAGGCGAAGGACAGCCGGTCGGCCTTGCGCTGGTTCCGGGTGGTGACGTCGGACCGGGTGAGCCGGTGCAGCCGTTCCAGCAGTGGGCCGGCGTCGGTGACGTACCGGCGCACAGCCGAGTCGCTCCAGCCGGCGTCGCCGTAACCGTAGAAACGCATGTGGAGTTCCACCAGCCGTGCAACGGCCTTGATGGTGTCATTGTCGAACCGCAGCGCCTTCATTCTTTTGGAGGTCAGCTTGGCACCCACCATGTCGTGGTGGCGGAAGCTCACCGCGCCGCCCGGTTCGAACCGGCGCGTCGCCGGCTTCCCGACGTCGTGCATCAACGCTGCGAAGCGCAGCACGAAGTCCGGGCCCGGCACGGGACCTTCCGCGTCCGTTTCACGTTCCGCTGCCTGTTCCAGGACCTGCAGGGAGTGCTGGTAGACGTCCTTGTGCCTGTGGTGCTCATCGGCTTCGAGGCGGAGAGCTGAGACTTCCGGCAGGACATGCTCGGCCAGCCCGGTCTCCACCAGGAGGTCAATACCCGCCCGCGGCCGGGCGCCGCACACGAGCTTGACCAGTTCGTCCCGCACCCGCTCCGCGGAAATAATCTTGATCCGGTCAGCCATGTGGGTCATGGCGTCCCGGACATCGTCACGGACCGAGACGCCCAGCTGCGCGGCGAAGCGGGCCGCCCGCATCATCCGCAGGGGGTCATCGGAAAAGGAGGACTCCGGCGCACCGGGAGTGGCGAGCATGGAGGCGTGGAGGTCCCGCACCCCGCCGAACGGATCCACCAGTTCCAGGGAAGGCAGTTTCAACGCCATGGCGTTAATGGTGAAGTCGCGTCGCAGCAGGTCGTCGGTGAGGGAAGAGCCGAAAGCCACCACGGGCTTGCGGGAGTCGGGATCGTAGGCCTCGGCCCGGTACGTGGTGATCTCGATTTGGAAGCCGGCCTTGCGCATGCCGATCGTGCCGAAGGCGCGCCCGATCTCCCAGAAGTTGTCTGCCCACTTCTTGATCAGTGCCACCGTTTGGTCCGGGGTGGCGTCGGTGGTGAAGTCGAGGTCGGGCGAGGTCCGGCCAAGGAAAAGGTCGCGCACCGGCCCGCCCACAAGGGACAGCTCGTGGCCGGCGTCCACGAACCGCTGTCCGAGCTCCAGGACCACCGGGTCCACCTTGAAGTCAACGGTGTGGGAATCAATCTTGTGATGTGCGTGCGACATAGTTCCTTAAGCTTGGCAGAAACCAGCGGCGCGGCAGTCCAAAAAAGCGTCAAGATCCGCGCTGATTGACGTTCCCGGTCTCAAAATGCGTCACATCCCGTCCATGTTGGTGTCATGTTCCGGTCATCACGAACGGGCAACAGTCGTTAGAGTGGACTCCATGGCCCATCCAGTACCGAGCGCTCCAGGCAGGAGGACGAACGCACCATTGCCATCGGCAATCGGGGCGCACGTTGCCCCTGCCCAGCAATCGGCACCGGCGTCGCTGCCCACGGTTGAGGAAGTCTCGGCCGGCGGTGTTGTGGTGGACACGTCCGACGCCGAATTGAGGGTTGCGATCATCGCCCGCCTTAATCGCGGCGGACGGTTGGAATGGTGCCTGCCCAAGGGGCATCCGGAGGGCAAGGAAAACAACGAGCAGGCCGCCGTCCGCGAAATTGCCGAGGAAACCGGCATCGAGGGAGACATCCTGGCGCCGCTGGGCAGCATCGACTACTGGTTCACGGTCAGCGGCCACCGGGTCCACAAGACCGTGCACCATTACCTCCTGCGCGCCACCGGCGGCGAGCTCACTATTGAGAACGATCCCGACCAGGAAGCCGTGGATGTGGCCTGGGTTCCCATCCAGGAGCTGGCCCGGAAGCTGTCCTTCCCCAACGAACGCCGCATTGCAGACCTCGCCCGTGAGGTCCTGCCCGGACACCTCTAAGCCCGGACGCCGCCGTCGTCATTGCGGTGTTACGGGCAGGTGGGTGAGACGATGAAGTCGATGTCAGCTACCAACTTTCCTTCCGACCGGCCCGGCCGGCCCGATGACGCCGCACCCGTCGACGCAACCGCCGATCCGGCAGCACTGGAGACAGCGCAGCCCACGGCCGCGGGTCCCAGCGAGTCACGTTCCAGCGCCATCATGGCCGCAGGGACGCTCGTTTCGCGTTTCCTGGGCTTCGGCAAGACCTGGATGCTCGGCACCGCCCTGGGCCTTGGGTCCACGGTCAACGATACGTTCATCAACGCCAACAACCTGCCGAACCTGATCTTCCTGCTGGTGGCCGGCGGTGTCTTCAACGCCGTGCTGGTGCCGCAGATCATCAAGGCAAGCAAGGCTCCGGACAGGGGAGCGGACTACATCAGCAGGCTGCTGACGCTCGCCGTGTTGCTTCTGTTCGGCCTGACGGCCCTGGTGACGCTGGCGGCGCCGGGGGTCATCGAGCTGACCACGCAGGGATATTCGCCGCAGCAGAAGGCCCTCGCGGTCACGTTCGCTTTCTGGTGCCTGCCGCAGATCTTCTTCTACGGCCTCTACGCCCTGCTGACCCAGGTCCTGAACGCCAACGGCGCGTTTGGCCCTGCCATGTGGGCGCCCATCCTGAACAATGTGGTGGCCATCGCGGGCCTGGGCATGTTCATCTGGATCTTCGGCAGCAACGAGGTAAGCGGACATACGCTGGATACCTGGGGGTCCACGCAGACGCTGCTGGTGGCGGGGTTCTCCACCATTGGCGTGCTCTCCCAAACGGCCATCCTGCTGGTTCCGGTCTTCCGGCTGCGGCTTGGCCTCCGGCCCCGGTTCGGCTGGCGGGGCGTGGGACTGGGCCATGCTGCCAAGCTGAGCGTGTGGACACTCCTGACGGCCGCCGTCGGGCAGCTGGCCTTCCTGTACGTCATGCGCATCGCCACGATTCCCGGCGCCGAACGTATCCGCCTGCAGGAAGCGGGGGACCCTGCGGCATCCATCCTTCCGGGCAACGCAGTCCTGGAGGTGGCCAGTCAGCTGTACCTCCTGCCGCATTCCATCATTGCGCTGTCTTTGGCCACGGTGCTGTTTAACCGGATGACCCGCGCCTCGCAGGAGGGCAACCGCGCTGAACTGCGGGATGCCCTCTCGCACGGCCTGCGGACCATGGCCGTAGCCACCGTGTTTGGCGCCCTGGCGCTCTTTGCCCTGGCCGGCCCATTGGGAATGTTCTTCTCCGGCGGCTCGCGCCAGGACGGCGTCATGCTGGCCCAGACGCTCACCATCCTCGCCCTCAGCACCCCCTTCATGAGTGCCAACTTCATGATGTCCCGGGTTTTCTACGCCAACGAGGACGCCCGCACGCCGTTCTATGTCCAGCTGCTGTTGGCCGTCGTCTACGTGGCCGGTGCCTTCGCCATCCAGTTCCTGCCGGTTGGCCGGATCATCTACGCCATTGCCGTCCTCTACATGGTGGGCAACATCCTCTCCGTGGTCATCAGCGCGTTCTTCCTGCGCCGCATGCTGGGCCACCTTGATGGTGCGCGGATTGCCAACTCGTACATCCGGATGGGGTACGCGGCGCTGGGCTCGGCCATCGCCGGCGCGGGCGCCCTGTGGCTCATGGGAAGCTACAACCCGGACGGCTTCGCCTGGCAGAACCGGGGGACTGCACTGGTGACGGTCGTCGTCGTCGGTCCGGTCATGCTGGCCGTCTACTTCGTCCTCCTTCGGCTGTTCCGGGTCACTGAGCTGGGCGACATGCTCCGGCCGCTGCTGGGCCGGTTTGGCCGTGGCCAGGCGGTTGCTCCGCAGCCGGGGAACCCGCCGTCGTCCGCTCCTGCCGAGGGGGCCGGCGGGGCGCGCGTTCACCGTCCGGAGCGGGCCACCACGTCCGTGGACACCGGCCTCATTCCCCGGATTTCCGGCGAGTTCGACGCCGTTTCCTTCCGGGCCGGCCCGGATCCTGAGCGCGGGGTGCGCCGCCAGGACGTGCCCGACGACGGCAGCCACCAGGCGCCAACGGCTGAGTACCTGCCCGGCGAGGAGCAGCCCGCCACGGCGCGCGGAGGCCTGCTCAGCGAGCAGATTCCGCTTCCGGGCCGCCGGACGTACCAGGGGAAGGCCGGCGAGAACCCGTACTTCAAGAACCGCCGCCCACGGAAAAAGTGATGCTGGCGCGGTTTGGCGCCGGTCTTCTCCACGGGCGTCCGGGGCTGATCGGCTAGGATCGAACAGGTACAGGGGTAGTTGCATTCAGGGTTTGGCCGTGCGCGGCACCTGAACGGCGGTTGCGTCATTGAGGCCGGCAATCCCGGACAGTCTAGGAGGAACACGTGTCCAACCCGATCGATGTCGGATCAGTACTGGGCGGCCGTTACAAGGTCACAGCCACGGTATTGGCCTCCCACGACCACGATCTGGTGCTTGACGGCGTTGATCAGGTCCTCAACCGGCCGGTCAGCATCCTGGTTGCGGGCCCGGAGAACACGGAGCAGGTTGCCCAGAGCGCCCGCGAAGTGGCTACCGGCGAACGCCCCGGCGCGGTACAGGTCCTGGACCTCGGCGTCACCGAGGACGCCACCTACCTCATCACCAACCACACCTCCGCCGCCGACCTCCTGGACCTTGTTGTGGCGTCCAACCCGCCCTACGTCGAACCCTTCTTCACGGACACCCTGGGCAGTGAGATCTTCGGCCAGGCGCGTTCCCACGAACCCGAGCCCTACGACGACGAAGACAACGTCGACGCCGGCTACATCAACTACGCCGACTCGCACCCCAGCCAGGTTGATCCTTATCCTGCCGCGCCGGCCATGCCGCCCAGGCCCACGGGCCGGCCCGCAGGCCAGGCACCCTCAGCGCCCCCGGCTTCCGGCCGCGCTGGTACAGCCGGCGCCGCCGCCGCTGGTACCGTTGGTGCCACCGCGGCGGGTGCCGGAGCCGCGGCAGCTGCGGCCGATCGGCGGCCAGCCCACGTTGATCCCGACGCCACGGCAGCACAGCCCATACAGCCTGCGGCCGGGCGTGACGCCGGATTTGAGCCGGCAAACAGTGCGGACACGGACACTGGTCCCACTGACACCACCCAGGCACATCCCCAGCAGTCTGTTCCGGACGGCAAGCCGAAGGTTTCCCTGTGGTCCGATGACGACTATGCGGAGTCGGGGGACCAGAACTATCACGAGGACAGCGACGCCCCCGAGGAGCCGCGCAGCGTCAACGGCAGGTCAGCCCTGTTTGCCCGTGCGGCGGCTCCGGCCGCTGCCGCTACTGCATTTGCCGGCCGCAACGATGATGACGACGACCGCCATGAGTCCGAAAACCAGCCACGTTCCATGCGCTGGCTGGTGGGCGGCCTCCTTGCCGTTGTCCTAATTGCCGGGCTGATCTTCGCCGTCACCAACCTTGGCAGCCTGTTCACCCCCTCCCAGCCCCAGGCCAAGTCGACTCCGCCCGCCGGGACCAGTGCACCGCAGGGGTCTGCGTCGGCCACCCAGGCAGCTCCGTCGGCGCCGCCGGCTGTCCCGCCCGCTATCGAGAGTGTGACCCGGCAGGGGAACTTCGACTTTGCTGCCACATTCGACGGTGACCTCGTCAAGGCCTTCGACGGTAACAACGCCAGCTACTGGTCCGACATGGAGTTCGCCACTGAAAACTGGGGCGGCCTGGCCCCACAGGGCGTTCCCCTCGTGGTGAAGCTCAAGAGCAAGGCCACTGTTTCTTCCATCACGCTCTCCCAGCTTGGCGGTTCCGGTGGAAACATCACCGTTTACACCAACGACCAGCCTTCCTTGGATGGTGCCAAGGCAGTTGGCACAAACAGCTTCACTTCCACGGACCTGAACGTGCCGCTTCCCCAACCAGTGCAGGCCCAGTATGTGATTGTCTCCATCAATTCGCTTCCCAAGCTTGCGGCCCCGAAGACCCGTTACGGTTACGGCCTCCGCCTCGCAGAAATCAAGGTCCAGTAGGCCGCCTGCACGCTGCGGTTGTTACAGCCGCGCCGAGCGTTCCAATCGGGGGAATGTACTCTGGAAAGAGCGCCCTGCGAAGGATCGTCCTATACCCTTTGCGGGGTTCACCTTGTCCGGGCGCTGGAATATTCAACACGCGGGCACGGTTGTGCCATGTGGCCGGCCTCCAAGGGGAGGCGAGTCGAACAAGGAAGAGGTTCACGTTCCAGTGACCATCGCAGAAAACACGGCGTCTGACGTACGTGATGTCATCATCGTGGGCTCGGGCCCGGCAGGTTACACGGCAGCCGTGTACACCGCACGCGCAAACCTCAAGCCCCTGCTGCTCGCGGGTTCAGTCACCGCCGGCGGCGAACTGATGAACACCACGGATGTGGAGAACTACCCCGGTTTCCCTGAAGGGATCATGGGGCCGGACCTGATGGAGAACTTTGAGAAGCAGGCCACCCGCTTCGGCACTGAAATCCAGTTTGAGGATGTCACGGAGCTCGACCTCCAGGGACCGGTGAAGTCAGTCACCATCGCCACGGGGGAGACCTTCAAGGCGAAGGCTGTCATCCTTTCCACCGGGTCTGCCTACAGGGAACTCGGTCTCCCCAATGAGAAGAAGCTGTCAGGTCACGGCGTAAGTTGGTGTGCAACCTGTGACGGTTTCTTTTTCAAGGACCAGGACATCGCGGTCATTGGTGGCGGAGACTCGGCAATGGAGGAGGCCCTCTTCCTCACCAAATTTGCGAAGTCAGTAACGGTTGTACACCGCCGTGACACGCTCAAGGCTTCCAAGATCATGGCAGACCGGGCACTCGCCCACGAGAAGATCTCCTTTGCCTGGAACAGCGCCGTGGACGATGTCCTCGGCGAAGAAAAGGTTACCGGACTCCGGTTGAAGAACCTCATTGATGGTTCCATTGCTGAACTTGCCGTTACGGGTGTTTTCGTCGCTATCGGCAACGATCCGCGCACGGATCTGGTCAAGGGCATTCTGGATCTGACCCCTGAAGGCACCATCGCGGTGGAAGGCCGGAGCTCCCGGACCAGCCTGCCTGGTGTTTTCGCAGCCGGCGATGTTGTTGACCCGACGTACCGCCAGGCAATCACCGCTTCCGGCTCCGGATGTGTTGCGGCTATCGACGTCGAACATTACCTGGCCGACCTGCCCGCATAATCCGCGCCACTGTTATCCGAAGAGAAAGACAA
The DNA here is from genome assembly GCF_052113345.1 of Pseudarthrobacter sp. YAF2. Lineage (NCBI taxonomy): Bacteria > Bacillati > Actinomycetota > Actinomycetes > Micrococcales > Micrococcaceae > Pseudarthrobacter > Pseudarthrobacter sp. YAF2. Next base: position 185,290 of record NZ_JBFRDA010000003.1, read on the forward strand.
GGTTATGAGCAACGCAAAAGATGTAACTGACGCAAGTTTCGGCACTGACGTCCTGTCCGCTGACAAGCCTGTCATCGTAGACTTCTGGGCTGAGTGGTGCGGCCCCTGCCGTAAGCTGGGACCCATCCTGGACGAGATCTCTGTCGAGTACAGCGAGAAAGTAAACGTCGTCAAGGTCAACGTAGACGACAACCCGGCAATCGCTGCTGAATACGGCATCACTTCGATTCCGGCCGTCTACCTCTTCCAGGGTGGTGAGGTGAAGAGCACTGTCATCGGTGCCAAGCCGAAGCAGTTCTTTGAGAAGGAATTCGCTGACGTTCTTTCGTAATCAATTGCACCTCAGGTGCGCACTGTAGATCGCTAGAAGAGTGGCTCCCGTCATCCGGCGGGGGCCACTTTTTTGTGCTGGAATGGGCGGCACGTCTTGACGCACTCGACTTGCGCCTAATTGATCCGCTGGACGCAGTGAATGACTAATGCACGTAGTAGATGTCGTGGGACGTTCCCCGCGCAATTGGAGCCACCGTTTCACGTGAAACATGACTCCGGTGCCGCCTCGTCCTGCACGTCAAACGGGCTTGGGTTGGGGGAATTCCCCCCTATGTGTTTGAACCCCTACACACAGATATGGCGGAAGGGGACTCCCTGCCCTGCTCGTTTCGTCCAATCACCTCCGACGCAGGCTCTTTCCAAAGTAAAGCCCTGCCGCAGCCGCATAGTCGAATGGGAATCAGCTACCGGACAGGGGTCGCCATCACCTATTCGCAAGGCGGGTAAGCGAGAATCCGAAACAGGCGATTTATGTTTCACGTGAAACAGTGCGAAGGCTGTTTATTGGTTGGATCGCACGCGCTACCAAACAGTAATGGTCGCAGGGTTCGCACCCTCGCTGCGCAGACAGAGTTGTCGCGGGATGTGCATGGATAGTTGAGAGTCGGAGTCTCTGTGCGCGTCCACAGACTGCTGGAAGGCGGCCGTCCCCGCGATTCCCCGGACTTATGGAACCAATTGTCACCTCATGGGCATCAGGCCCAAGGCTGCCGACAGTTCGCGAAAGGTTGGCCCTTCGGGGGGAACACCTGAAGTCGAAGAAACAAGGCTGCCCTCCTGAGCACACTACCCACCCTTCCGCGCTGATTCGGGACTCGCGGAACCCTACACCTCACATCACAATGCCCCACTTCACAGAGTCTTCATTGCCGAAATGTAGCGGCAATGGCTACAAGACACTTGGAGACCGCAGGTGGAGACCCTCCGAGGGCATGTAAGGTCCTTGCCAGCTCGGGCCGGCACTCCCAACGCCTGCAGCGTTTATCCGGCCACGGTGAAACGACCTCACTACACGAAGGATCGGACCTGGCCGCGTCAAAAGAGGCTCTGCACGCGTAACGGCTGCCTCCAGGCGTAGACCCCCCAGTGTGTCCGTATGCGTGTCCGCGGGCTATCCCAGGTCATCGCCTGGCTCAGGGCGCTGAAAGCGGCCAACCCGTGGGGAGGCGCACATGGCCGACAACACAAGGTAGGTCACATGATCTGGAGGTGGAGTGCGTCTGGGAACCTGAATCGACATTAGCCAACCGCCCTCATAACCCGCAGCCCATCCAGCGACGACGATGCCCACACTCATAACGCCTCGCTACCTTAGTAGGACTCCCGGCGGATCCTTGGTGATCCGTTCCCATGTTTCACGTGAAACAGCCGATGTCCTCCGATCTCTCTTTCCTGGCCTTAGAGCCGAACAAGCTAATGTCCGGGGATCAGCAGAGGGGGCACCTCATTGCGATGGGTGACCGCTACGGCGAGGCTCCAACTAGCACGCGGTTCCACCTTGGCACTGCGGTACTCACTGTTCGCGACCCAGAGGCCACCTGGCCGGTTGTGACATGCACGCTTCGCGGCCTGGGTGAGTGGGCGATGTGGAGCCCAGAAGGGCGCCTACCGCATCCGGGTCGAGGCGGACAACCGACTCGAGAACAGACGGGCACGGGGCCCTCGGTAGCGGACGCGGTGTGCGACATGGTCACACCACCCGATTCCCGGCAGGGTCGTTCAAGATGCGGAACAGGGGAACTCTATGCGTCACAGGCAGATGTCCAGGCATTCCGGCAGCCTCATCATTACCCGTTACCGAATGGGCCACCTATACGCCAGGAAGAACTGAAGCCGGAGCCCGGCCCGCGGCACGAGCGCCTTGGGGCTGCACAGCCATGCTCGCTGGCGGTCACGGTCAATTGTGGGTGCCCGCCCCGAGAGATGGGCGGAGGGAAACTCCAGGTCACTCGGGCCGAGAAATCGAAGTGGATGCGGACGGAACCGGGCGCCCCGCCGCTGGGCTTGTTCACACGTTATCCACAGCCATCACTTCAAGTTATTCACAACGATATCCACAGTGCTTATGGCTATCCAGGCAATCCTGCAAGCACCTCCTCGGCCAATCGAGGAAGTTACCCGGTCGGCCAAGTCTCTGATTGGCGAAGCCTAAGTTCCCCCGACTGTGCCGACGAAACATTCAACAAGGCGTTTAAGCGCAAGAAGTAGTCGTTTTACTATTCAAAACGGTACGGTGAGGAGCCATGCGATGGGTGTGCTCCGGTTTCACGTGAAACATGAAGTACCGCCAACCCATAGACGGTCGGTAATAGTCAGGCACTCGGGGGCGGGAGCACTCTGCGGGCTTCGCCCATTTGTAGAAGATGCAAGGAAAGGCCCGATAGTTATTCACAAAGTTATCCACAGTGATATCCACCGCCGCTAGCCATCGAATCGTCGTACCAACGCGCCCATCTCGGCGCCATCAGGAGTCTCGCGCCGTCGCAGCAGTTGACCTTATCGGCCGTCATTCCGTTATACGTGAATCACGGCGTTACCACGCCCGCCAGTGTTTCCCTGCGATTGGGCTCTTCTAGAACCGCTGAGAGAACGTCCCGCGAACCCAAAGTACGTCCGTACGCCGCCATACCAGAGTGCTTGCTGTGTCACCCAGTAGGCCCATCAGCACTTCGGTGGCGGTACTCCTGAACAATGACACCTATGGTCCTCAAGCAGCTCATGCAATCCACCAATCCTCCTTGGACGACGGAAGTGCATGACAGTACCTCCGATGATCATCGAGGCGCGGTAAGGGGAGGTGTAGAGAATATGGGGCCGAGACCTCGCGGGTAACGGCACTGCGCGCACCCTTGCGATTGCCGGAGCGTTGGCATTGGATCGCCTGCTGTTACACCTGCGCCCACGGCCGCGGGCAGTCACCGAGTACTACGGGTCAGGTCCCACAGTCCTGGGCAGGCCGCTCCTTCTTTGCCGAGTAGCAGGATCGCACCATCTGCTGCCGTGTAGGTGCAAGACGTCGATCAGAGGTCATGCCGGCCGCAATCCCTACATCCAGCCATGAGAACTCCTTTTACCTGAAATCAAGCGAAGGCTCCCTGCCTACCGCACCATGGGCCAACAACCGCCAACTTGCAGTTCTGTGTACTTCCCACCAATCGCTATTCGGGTCACACGGCCGCCGCAAGGCAAAACAGGGCGCTACGGAGCGTGGCCCGCCAACTAGGGGAGACCACCCGGCATCATCCGAAGAGTGGTGATTCTCATTAGAGGCGCACAGTGTGTAAGTCGCCACGGGAGATAGTCGAGTGAGTGGGGTGGTAGTCCTGCCCTTGGCACCTCCACGTTTCCACACCTCCACACGGTACTACCGGAGATCATCGCCAGGACTGTCATCGACGCGTCCCAGTTGCTGGAGCCATCCATGTTTCACGTGAAACACGGATCGCGCCGGGTGGATGGACCCGATGCACCGGTTTCGTTTCACGTGAAACATGACGCGGAAGGACGGGCGCGGAGCACTCTAAACTAGCCTCCCCGAAGCCCCAGTGGTAGGCGCTGCCATGTGCGCCAGGAGTAGGACTAAGGACCGCCATCACTTGCATAGAACACGAGGCCATCAGTAATGGTGAGCCGCCTATCCGAGGAACCCTTCCCTAAAATCCGTTATTGAATAGCCAGTTCGTACGTCAATTCCTACGTCATCATCGAAGCCGCTATGACGACATATCCGTTCACGAGGGCTTTAATTGCTTGGCCGCACTAAGGAAAGCACGCTGTCTGAGGGGGTTAGCCGTAATCCCAATCGGACCGCGGAGGCAAACACAAGTAGTCACAAAGGACCATGACGGTGCGTCCCAGCAGGGGAGTCCAACCAGACTGGTCACGTTTCACGTGAAACATGAGCGGCCCAGCTCCACACCTCGTCGAATACCACCACGTGAGCCAGCCTAAACCTACATTGGCACCCCCATATCCGGGACTTTCCCCGGCCGAGAGTCCTGAATAGACACTCAGGGACGCTGCAGCGCAGCTAACAGGATACGAGACACCCTCGTTTCGATTGATATTCAGGACCCTCATACTCGCGACTACAAGCCCAATACAAGGCCAATTTGGGTCACTTCGCGTGTTGCCCTCGGTAATGGAGGAGCCCAACGGCGAAGACCACCGGCGAAACAGACTATCCAGACAATTGCTGCCGCGCACGTCTTCCAGCATCCATAAGGCGTAATGCGGCTGAAACGGAATTCGAATCTGCGGACCGATTGATGCCACCTACAAAGCGGTCTGCATCCGCTGGACTACACCCTGGGTGGGAGCCATCAGACCGGCCCCTGAAAGCTCCAGCGGCGTACCGTGCCCAAGCCAGCACCATGCAGTCGGCACACCATTCTGCGATTAGGGCAGCGGCCATAAACGGGAGGAGGCCCGATTCTGAATGAATCGGGCCTCCTCTTGGAATGTGTGGCTGAGAAGATCAGTTGGTCGATCCCGGAGCCAGCACGTCCATGATGCGGTTCAGGTCCTCGACGCTGGCAAACTCGATACTGACTTTGCCCTTCCGAACACCTAGGGAGATTTTCACATTGGTATCCAGGCGGTCTGAAAGCGACGATGCAAGGTAATCCAGCCGCTCATGCCGTGCCCCAGGTCGGGGAATATTGTTTTTGGCTGGTTTCGCAGGGTCCTGGTACAGGGTGACCGCTTCTTCCGTGGCGCGCACAGACATTCCCTCAGCAACGATCTTCTGGGCCAGCCGTTCCATGGCCGCTGCGTCGGGCAGCGAGAGAAGTGCCCGTGCGTGCCCGGCTGACAGCACCCCGGCAGCGACACGGCGCTGCACCAGCGGGGGCAACTTCAAGAGGCGAAGCGTGTTGGATACCTGGGGGCGCGAACGGCCGATCCGGTCTGCCAGCTGCTCATGGGTGGTACCGAAATCCTCAAGGAGTTGTTGGTACGCCGCCGCCTCTTCCAGGGGATTCAGCTGGCTGCGGTGCAGGTTCTCCAACAGTGCGTCGCGGAGCAGGTCATCATCCGTGGTGTCACGGATGATGGCGGGGATAGTCTCCAGCCCGGCAGCCTGTACGGCCCGCCAGCGGCGTTCACCCATGACCAGTTCATAGGGCTCGCTACCGCTTTCGGTTGAAGTGCGGACCACGATGGGCTGCAGGACTCCGATTTCGCGAACGGAGTGGACCAGCTCGGCCATGTCGTCTTCATCGAAAATAGCTCGGGGCTGTTTGCGGTTGGGGTGGATGTCTGCCACCGGCAGCTCAGCAAAGCGTGCGCCGGGCACCTCAACCAGCTCAACGCCGGAGTCCGGAGCCGCAACCGGATCCACCGTATTCGTCACTACGCCGGCCCCTGCCGGCTGATGGGTTTCTTCCGGTGCCGCAGCGGGGGCAGGCTCAGCGGCTGCCTTGGAGCGCGCTGCCGGGGCCTTCCTGGCAGGGGCCTTCTTGTCAGACGCCCCGTTGGCTGCCGCCGCCGCAGCGGCGGGCTTGTCGCTGTCTGCGGACTTGGCGGGACTCGTCTTGGCTGCGGAAGCGCGTGGGGCAGGAGCCGGGTTCTCCTTCTCCTGCGCCGTGGCTGGCGCCAGCGAGACCGGCGGGGCCGCCTGCTCTACAGGTTCAGTCTTCTTCCGGCCCTCAGGAAAAAAGAGATCCACTGGCCGCGATACTGCTCCACCGTTGGCAGAGCCATTGGCTGCGGCGGAACTTGGAATCAGCGCGCCAAGACCGCGGCCTAAGCCCCTTCGCTTCTCGCTCATGGGTAAATCCCTCCAGTGGTGAAGCCCGGACGAGCCGGGCCTCCATGCGTTGCGGTATTGAAGATTCTAGCGTTCCGCTATTTCAGCGGCAGCTTCCAAATAGGACAGGGCACCACTCGAGGACGGGTCGTAGGTCATGACCGTCTGCTGGTAGCTGGGAGCTTCGGAGATCCGCACCGAACGGGGAACGACGGCGGAGAGTACCTGTTCAGGGAAATGCTGGCGTACTTCCGCAGCAACTTGGGCAGCGAGGTTGGTGCGGCCGTCGTACATGGTAAGCAGGATCGTTGAAACAACGAGATCCGCGTTGAGATGCTTCTGGATCATCTCGATGTTCTTGAGGAGCTGGCTCAGGCCTTCCAGGGCGTAGTACTCACACTGGATGGGAATCAGCACTTCACTGGCGGCGCAGAAGGCGTTAACCGTCAAAAGCCCAAGGCTGGGCGGGCAGTCGATGAAGACGTAATCGAGGCGATCTTCGCCGTTCTTCTCGCGCGTCTTCGCGTATACATCGATGGCACGACGCAAACGCTGTTCACGGGCAACCAGCGACACCAGTTCGATCTCGGCACCCGCCAGGTGGATCGTGGCAGGTGCACAAATCAGCTTCCCGATGTCAGGGCACGGAGCAACAACATCGGCCAGCGGGACGTCGTTGATCAGGACGTCGTAGATGCTGTCCACCTCAGCGTGGTGTTCAATGCCGAGGGCGGTGGAGGCGTTGCCCTGCGGATCGATATCGATGACCAGGACGTTGAGTCCGGCAGCGGCAAGGGCTGCAGCGATGTTCACGGTCGTCGTGGTCTTGCCCACGCCGCCCTTCTGGTTGGAAACGGTGAAGATCCGGGTCTGTTCCGGACGGGGGAGCTCGCGTCCCATCAGGCGTTCCCGCCGCTTGGTTTCGTGGGCGAGTTCACGGGCGATAGGGCTCGAATCATCTATCGCATCGATAACGTTTGACCTACCGGAAGAGGTTGTTTCACGTGAAACTGCGCTTCCTACGGCACCGCTAGCCGGCCGTGGATGGTTTCCACCGCGGGCCGGGGCCATGCCCAAACCGGCCAATCCGGATCCAGCGACGGAACGTGCCGACCCCAGAGACACAAACGGCGGGATCCGTTGTGCGGAGGCTTCACTACTCGTCACTGGGGCACACTCACTCTCGTTCAGCCAATTTTGCTGCCGTTGTCTAGCCTAACTGCTCCACCCGTCTGACCACCGTCAGCAGGCCCACTTTAGGACTTCTTTTGGGACTTGTTCACCACAATGCGCACCACAGTGGTGGGCTCCTCGAGGAGGTTGTCGCCGACGGTGATTACCGACGTCTCCACACCCCCGAGCTTGCGGATGGCTTTCGCGGCCTTTTCGATCTCTTCGCCGGCGCTGCGGCCCTTGATGGCCACCACTTCACCGTGGCCGGCAAGGAGCGGAATAGTCAGGCCTGCAAGGTTCGTCAGGGCCGATACGGCACGGGCCGTGACCACGTCGGCCTCCACGTGCCCCACAGCCAGTTCGGCCCTGGTACGCATGACGGTGACGTTGTCCAGGACGAGGTCGTCCACCACTTCCTGGAGCCAGATCACCCTGCGTTCCAGGGGCTCGATGAGCGTCAGTTCGAGGTCGGGGCGGGCAATGGCAAGGCACAGGCCAGGCAGGCCAGCCCCGCTACCGACGTCGGCCACGTGGCTTCCCTGGGCTATCTCACTTTCGATGACCGCGCAGTTGAGCACGTGGCGGCTCCACAGGCGGGGAACCTCGCGTGGCCCGATCAGTCCGCGTTCGGTCCCGGAAGTGGCCAGGTGCTCCACATAGCGCTTGGCCAGTTCCAGGCGGTCGCCAAAAATCTTCTCAGCAGCGCGAAGCTCTGCTGCCGTGATATCAACCATGGTTATCGTGCTGGCATTCTCTAGTCTGCGGAAACAACAATGTGGCGTCCGGAGCCTTCGCCCTCGGACTCGCTGACCAAGCCGAGGTCAGCCACGGCGTCGTGCACAATCTTGCGTTCGTAGGCACTCATCGGCTCGAGGGCAACCGGCTTGCCGGATTCCTTGACGGAAGCTGCTGCGTCTTCTGCAATCTTCTGCAGGTGGCCGGTGCGTTCCTGCCGGTAACCATTGATGTCCAGCACAAGCCGGGAACGGTTCTCCGTGGCGGAGAGTACAGCCAGCCGCGTGAGCTCCTGGAGGGCTTCAAGCACCTCCCCGTCTTCACCTACCAGGCCTTCGAGGCCATCGGTCTCTTCCTCGGCAACAATCGAGATGTACGTGCGGCCGTTGCGGACTTCGATGTCGATATCGCCGTCAATGTCAGCGATGTCCAGCAGTTCCTCAAGGTAGTCGGCAGCGACGTCTCCCTCTTCTTCGAGGCGGCTGGCGGCGGAGCCTTTGGAGGAAGCGTCCTGGTTCACGGACTCGTCCTGGTCTGCGATTTCTTCGGAAAGGACGTGCTCGGTGCTCTCGGCTGACATTACTTCTTCTTCCTGTTCTTGCGCTGGGGCTGGACGCGCTGTCCCTTGGCTTCCACGGCGGCAGCCGCGGCGGCGTCGGCTGCTTCATCCCGCTTCCCGGTGAGGACAGAGAGGGCCGGCAGGCCCCTGGCGGCGCGGCGTTCGGCGAGGGCCTTCGCGGCGGGGGATCCCGGCGTCGGCATGCGGCGGATCACAAAGAACTGCTGTCCCATGGTCCAGAGGTTGGTGGTGGTCCAGTAGATCAGGACGCCAATGGGGAAGTTGATGCCACCCACGCCGAAGACCACCGGCAGGATGTAGAGCATCATCTTCTGCTGCCGCATGAACGGGCTGGCCATGGCTTCTTCGGACATGTTCTTGGCCATGATCTGCTTCTGGGTGATGAACTGGGACGCAGTCATGGCCAGGATCATCACGATAGAGAGCACCACCACGGCTGTGTTCCCCGCACCGCCATGCAGGAGCGCGGCGGACAACGGTGCACCGAAGATGCTGGAGGCATCGAACTCCACCACCTGCTCGTGGCTCATCGCCCCGATGCCGGCACCCTGGTCCTTTGCCTGGGAAATGCCCGAGAGCACCTGGAACAGGGCGAAGAAGAAGGGCATCTGGATCAGCATGGGCAGGCAGGCGGAGAACGGATTGGTCCCGTGCTTCTTGTACATGGCCATCTGTTCCTGGGCCATGGCCTGGCGGGATAGCTGGTCGGTCTTGCCCTTGTACTTTTCCTGCAGCTTCTTCAGGTCCGGCTGCAGCAGCTGCATACCGCGCTGGGCCTTGATCTGCTTGACGAATACCGGGATCAGGGCGGCACGGATCACCAGCACCAGCCCGATGATGGCCAATGTCCAGGTCCAGCCGTTCGCGGCGGGCATGCCAATGCTGCTCAGCCCGTCGTGGAACGCCACCATGATGAACGAAACCAGCCACTTGAACGGGCCGATTATTGCTCCAAAGATGTCCATACTTATCCCTATTCGTCAGGCCGCACTGCGGCCTTCTTCATCAGTCCGAGCAACCAGGTACTTGTCCGGATTGTTCAGCACAACAATTGTGGGGGTGCGGCCCGCGGGCCATTCCCGGCCGCCGGCGGGGACGTGGTCCACTCCGCCGGCATTCCATGGGTGGCAGTGGCCAAGGCGCCGGACCGCGAGCCAGCTTCCCTTGACAGCGCCGTGGACGGTGACCGCCTCAAGGGCATAGGCCGAGCATGAAGGGAAGAACCGGCAGACGGGGCCGTACAAGGGAGAAACCACCTTGCGGTAGGCCATCAACAGAAGAATGAGGATGTTCCGGGGCAGGTTCCAGAGGAACTTTGCGGCAGCGGCAGTCACGTTCCGGAAACGGGCGACGGCGGCAGTGGCGTTAGGCACGCGTTGTCCCCTCCCGTGTTGTACCGGCCGAACCTTTGGCGGCAGGCCGTGGTGGCCGGCCGACCAGCCGGCTCTGCGTTGTTTCCAGTGCTGCCTTGTAATCCGCCAGCAGTTGATCCCAACTGGCGGACGCCGATGCGGGCAGTGCCCGGACCACAATGGCGAGTCCAATTGGGTGTTCACGCAGTGAGGCAGCAGCCGCTTCCCTCAGTCTTCTCTTAACGAGGTTCCTGACCACGGCGTTCCCTACACTCTTGGAAACAATGAACCCGATCCGGCTGGGTTCGTCGGCAGCGATGGCTGCCGCATATAACACTACGTTCCGGCGTCCATTGCGGACACCGGAACGTACGGTTGTTGAAAAATCGGTTGCAGTCCTCAGGCGGTTGCGGGCGGCCAGCACCTTAAACTCGCAAAGGGATGTCTACCGACAAGTCAGTTATTTAGGCCGAAAGCTCGGTACGGCCCTTGCCACGACGGGCTGCCAGGATGGCGCGGCCGGCACGGGTACGCATACGAAGGCGGAAGCCGTGCTTCTTGGCTCGACGGCGGTTATTCGGCTGAAAAGTCCGCTTGCTCACGTTAGTTACTCCAGTGGATCAAAGGTGCGCCCACCCGATCAGTAATGGGGAAGAACTGGCCGACGCTAAGTTTTGTATATGCACGCTTCCCCCGGCTGTCCAAGCGCAGTGCGCCTGGAAGTTCAGATGGGGCCAAAAAGCGGACACAAAGGACTTCACAACGTTAGGGCAATTTAAGGCCCGGAGTCAAACCGGTACACCCCTGCAGTGCTATCCCCAGCTGTGCCTAAGTATCCCCAACAGGCTGTGGATGAAGTGGCTCACAGAGGCCTTTCGGGAACCACAACCGTGTAATTATCCACAGCCGGATAGCCAGCTATCTTCTAGGCTTTTGATCCCCTAGAGTGTCCCAGTAGCCGATTATCCACGGACTGTGCATAACCCTGTGGATTAAGTGGGGCCAGCATCCTGGTTCCGGACTTGGGGCTGCAGGCAATGCAGGCATAGCAAGTTTTGAGGGAACCGATTGATGACAGTAGACGAAGCCAACCACGCCAATACTGTCGGAAGTTCCTGGCGCCGGGTTGTCAGCCTGCTGGAACAGGACCACCGTGTTTCACCCCGCCAGCGGGGTTTTGTCATCCTCGCCCAGGCCCAAGGCCTGATTGGCTCCACCCTCCTGGTGGCCGTACCCAACGAACTCACCCGGGAAGTGCTTCAGACCCAGGTCAAGGATGCCCTCGACGACGCATTGCACAATGTCTTTTCCGAGGACATCCGCTGTGCCATCGACGTCGACACCGACCTGGTGCCCATCCACGTGGAGCCCGAGCCCGTCGTGGAACCTGCTTACGCTCCGGACCAGCTGATCGAACAGAAGCCGCAGCCCATGCTGCCCAGCACCTCGCACGAATTCGGCCGGCTGAACCCCAAGTACGTTTTCGATACGTTCGTGATTGGTTCCTCCAACCGCTTTGCCCATGCAGCCGCCGTCGCTGTCGCCGAAGCGCCCGCCAAGGCCTACAACCCGCTGTTCATCTACGGTGACTCCGGCCTCGGCAAAACCCACCTCCTGCACGCGATCGGGCACTACGCCCGCCGGCTCTACAGCGGCATCCGGGTGCGGTACGTCAATTCCGAAGAATTCACCAACGACTTCATCAACTCCATCCGGGACGACGAAGGCGCAAGCTTCAAAACCACCTACCGCAACGTGGACGTCCTGTTGATCGATGACATCCAGTTCCTGGCCGGCAAGGACCGGACGCTGGAGGAGTTCTTCCACACCTTCAACTCGCTGCACAACAACAACAAGCAGGTGGTCATTACCTCGGACCAGCCGCCCAAGCTGCTCGCCGGTTTCGAGGACCGGATGAAGTCCCGGTTCGAATGGGGCCTGCTGACGGACATCCAGCCGCCGGAACTTGAAACGCGTATCGCAATCTTGCGGAAGAAGGCCCTCAGCGAGGGACTGTCGGCACCGGATGATGCCCTGGAGTACATCGCCTCCAAGATCTCCAGCAACATCCGCGAGCTCGAGGGCGCGCTGATCCGCGTCACCGCCTTCGCCAGCCTGAACCGGCAGCCGGTAGACGTCGCGCTGGCGGAAATGGTCTTGAAGGACCTGATCACCGATGACGGCGCACAGGAAATCACGTCCGCCCAGATCCTGCAGCAGACGGCTGACTACTTCAAGCTCAGCATGGAAGAGCTCTGCAGCAAGTCCCGCACCCGGACACTGGTCACGGCCCGTCAGATCGCCATGTACCTCTGCCGGGAGCTGACGGACATGTCGCTGCCCAAGATCGGGCAGGAACTCGGCGGCCGCGACCACACCACGGTCATCCATGCCGACCGCAAGATCCGTGAGCTCATGGCCGAGCGTCGTGTGATTTACAACCAGGTGACGGAACTGACCAACCGGATCAAGCAGCAGCAGCGCGACTCCTGAATCCACACCGGCCCGCGCACTCTATACCTTATTAACAGGGGCATGTGGATAAGCCTGTGGATACTTAAGGGGACAAGCGCGGTTAATGGGCTTAAAACCCTTAAGGCGTCTGTGGATCGTCAAAAACAGCCCTTTGGGTTGTCCCCATCCACACCCTGTTTAAAACCCAGGTAACGCACAGTCCGTGAACAGGGCTTAACCCCGGAAACGTGGGTCAGGACCGGGTTATCCACAGTTTCCACAGCAGTTATTAACACTACGAATCCTAAAAAATTGAATTCCCTCAAACAACAAGATCCATCCGCACGTCCACCCGGCGGGCCCACCGGCCCCTGGAAGGGCCGGCCCAGGGTCTTGGGGATGGGTTAATCGCTGATCTTCCGGCTAAGCTGTCAGCAGCGCTCCCATCCCCGGGTTTTGTGAGGTTTCCGTCTGCACGGACCATACACCGGCCGCGGCGCGCAGAACATCTTCCGGAGTTTCCCTGCGAAGTTCCCGGGTTTACATGGCAGCAGCAATGAAAGGCGGCACCCTTCCGTGAAGTTCAGAGTCGATCGGGACGTCCTGGCAGAAGCCGTTACCTGGACAGCCCGCTCGTTGTCTCCGCGGCCGCCAGTGCCTGTCCTTTCCGGCCTTCTGCTGAAGGCCGAAGCCGGAACCGTCAGCCTCTCGAGCTTTGACTACGAGACCTCGGCAAGGCTGGAAATCGCAGCCGACATCAGGGACGAGGGAACCATCCTGGTTTCCGGCCGGCTGCTCGCGGACATCTGCCGCAGCCTCCCGTCCGCACCGGTGGATGTCGAAACCGACGGCAACAAGGTCACCCTCACCTGCCGTCGAAGCAGCTTCCACCTGGCCACCATGCCCGAAGCCGAGTACCCACCCCTGCCGGCCCTCCCAGCCATCAGTGGCACCGTGCCCGGCGATGCCTTCGCGCAGGCTGTTTCCCAGGTAATCATCGCCGCCAGCAAGGACGACACCCTGCCCATCCTCACCGGCGTCCGGATGGAGATCGAGGACGACCTGATCACCCTCCTGGCCACTGACCGCTACCGGCTGGCCATGCGCGAAGTTCCGTGGAAGCCCGTGACCCCCGGCATCTCCACCAGCGCCTTGGTGAAAGCCAAAACCCTCAACGAAGTGGCCAAAACGCTGGGCAACAGCGGGGATATCAACCTCGCTCTGTCCGACGATGACAGCCGCCTTATCGGATTCGAAAGCGGCGGACGCACCACTACCTCCCTGCTGGTGGACGGCGATTACCCGAAGATCCGGTCCCTGTTCCCGGAGTCCACGCCAATCCACGCCACGGTCCAGACCCAAGAGCTGGTGGAAGCCGTCCGCCGCGTGTCGCTCGTCGCCGAACGCAACACCCCCGTCCGGCTGGCTTTCAGCAACGGCCTGCTCAACCTCGACGCCGGAACCGGTGAGGATGCGCAGGCTTCGGAAGAACTTGAGGCCCAGCTGTCCGGGGAAGACATCACGGTCGCTTTCAACCCGCACTACCTGATCGAAGGCCTCAGCGTCATCGAGACGAAATTTGTCCGCTTCTCGTTCACAACGGCACCCAAGCCCGCCATGATCACGGCGCAGGCAGACGCTGACGGTGAAGACCAGGATGACTACCGCTACCTGGTGATGCCCGTCCGCCTCCCCAACTAGTCCCCACTAGCGCAGAAAAGAGATCCACCATGCACATTGGACTGATTGGCCTCGGAAAAATGGGTTTCAACATGCGTGAACGCCTGCGCAAGGGCGGCCTGGAGGTCACTGGCTACGACCGCAACCCCGACGTCACGGATGCCGCGAGCGTCGATGACCTGATCGCCGCCGTTCCGGCGCCGAGGATCATCTGGGTCATGGTCCCGGCCGGCCCCGTAACGGACGCCGTCATCACGGAACTGAGCGGCAAGCTCGAACCCGGCGATCTTGTGATCGACGGGGGAAACTCACGATTTACGGAAGACCAGAGGCACGGCGAGGTACTTGCCGCCAAAGGCATCCGATTCGCAGACTGCGGCGTTTCCGGCGGGGTATGGGGCCTGCAGAACGGTTATGGCCTGATGGCGGGCGGGGATGCCCAGGACATTGAACGCGCACTGCCGGTCTTTGATGCGCTGCGGCCGGAAGGTGAAAGGGCTGACAGCTTCGTCCACGTTGGCGGCATCGGCGCAGGCCACTACGCCAAGATGGTGCACAACGGGATCGAATACGGCCTGATGCAGGCGTACGCCGAGGGATACGAACTGCTGGCCGCCAAGGACATTGTCACGGACCTGCCGGGCACATTCCGGGCATGGCAAAAGGGAACCGTCGTTCGTTCCTGGCTGCTGGACCTCATGGTCAAGGCCCTGGACGAGGACCCCGGACTGGCAACCATCGACGATTACGTTGAGGACTCGGGCGAGGGCCGCTGGACGGTGGAAGAAGCCATCGCCAACGCAGTTCCCGCCCCGGCCATCACGGCTGCCCTGTTCGCCCGTTTTGCCTCCAGGGAGGATACGTCCCCCGCAATGAAGATGGTTTCCGCGCTGCGCCACCAGTTTGGCGGCCACGCAACCCGTCCCGCCAAGTAGCACCCACCGGGAGCCATCACCGGTTCCAGAATTGCCGACCACCGCGTGTACCTTGAACATCTTTCGCTGACAGACTTCCGCAGCTACGCCCAGGTTGACCTCAGCCTGGGCCCGGGCGTCACCGTCCTGGTGGGATACAACGGCATCGGCAAGACCAACCTGATGGAAGCCATCGGCTACCTGGCCACCCTCAGCTCCCACCGGGTCAGTTCCGACGCCCCCCTGCTGCGGTTCGGCACGGAGCGCGCATTGGTCCGGGCACGCCTGGTCCGCGGCGGGCAGACCACGGTGCTTGAGCTGGAAATCAACGCCGGCCGGGCCAACCGCGGCCGGATCAACCGCAGCAACCCGGTCCGTGCCCGTGACCTCCTGGGCATCTGCCAGACCGTGCTCTTCGCACCTGAGGACCTGGCACTGGTTAAGGGGGATCCCGCCAACCGCCGGCGTTTCCTGGACGAGTTGCTCGCCAGTCTCATCCCGCATCATGCGGCTACCCGCAGCGATTACGACCGCGTCTTGAAACAACGCAACGCGCTGCTCAAATCAGCGCGATCCGGACGGTTCACAACTGCCCATGAGGCCACCTTGGATGTCTGGGACCAGCACATGGCCCGTGCCGGAGCACAATTGCTGCACGCCCGGCTGGAACTGGTGGAACGGCTCCGGCCGCACCTTGCCCGTGCCTACGCTGAGCTGACAGACGCTTCCAAGGCCGCCGACGCCACCTACCGGTCAACGCTTCAGAACCAGATGGACGACGACGGCGTTCCGGCCACAGGTGCCCAGCGCACCGCGGACGCCGGTACTTCAACCGGCCAGGAGGACCTGCGCCTGCTCACCGTCGAACAGCTGACCGAACGCTATATCCAGGCGTTCACAGAATCACGGAAGAAGGAACTGGAACGGGGCATCTCGCTCGTCGGTCCGCACCGTGACGAACTGGAGCTCATGCTCGGCCAGGCGCCCGCGAAGGGATATGCCTCACACGGCGAGACCTGGTCCATGTGCCTGTCCCTGCGTCTGGCCTCGTACTACGTGATGCTCGATGACGCCCGGACCGGAGGTTCCGCCCCCATCCTGATCCTGGACGATGTCTTTGCCGAACTCGATGTCCAGCGTCGGCGTAAACTGGCGGCTATAGTCTCCGGCGCGGAACAGGTCCTGGTGACCGCCGCCGTCGACGCCGATATTCCGGAAGAGCTGTCCGGGCGGCGGGTGAAGGTCATCCCGGGAGGAATCGATGAGCAGTGACGAGGGCGCCGGGCTGCAGCCCGGCCGCGAACCCGACCACATCGATGCCCCGCAGGCTGCACTGAACCGGATGCGCGAGGCAGCTGCCGCCCGCGGCGAAGTCCGAAGGAAGGCACCCCGGGCCGGATCCCAGAAAGCCAAGGGCAGTATCCGTGACACCCGCGGCTTCAGCCAGTTCCACGCCACCGGGCGCGACCCCCTCGGCCTGGGCAAAGTTGTTGGCCGGCTGGTTGCAGAACGCGGCTGGACTTCGCCGGTGGCGGTCGGTTCCGTCATGGCTGAATGGGCCACCCTGGTGGGCCCGGAGATTTCCGCCCACTGTACGCCCGAAAGCTTCACCGATACCACCCTGCATGTGCGGTGTGACTCCACGGCCTGGGCAACCCAGCTCAGGCTCCTGAGTACCAGTCTGCTGGATAAATTCCGCCGGGAACTGGGCGATGGCGTGGTCACCAGGATCCAGGTCCTAGGCCCTTCCGCACCCAGCTGGCGCAAGGGCGGACGCAGCGTCAACGGGCGTGGCCCCCGGGACACTTACGGATAGCCGCTGCCGCAGCTCTTGAAACTTCGCCCAAAGGCGTATAGAGGCCGGTAAGGGCCACGGCGTGTATAGGCACCCGGAGGGTGCACCACCGGGCCGCCCTAGGTGGGGCCAAGAGCCTCGTACAGGCATATTCGCCGTCCGCCCACGGCCCTGGAATGCGGGGATATGGGTGTGTTCGCGGTAGAATTGACCGAGATAACTGGGCGCGGGTGAAACGTTGACTTCAGTCCGTTCTCCGCGCGCGAACCGCACGCAGAGCGCGGACCACCGACCGTCATCGAGTCACCGGCGCCATAAGTTTGTGCCTGTTGGCGGGTCACTTTTCCCTGCGAAAAGAAATCAGCCGGCCATCATCGAGAACAGAGGAGTCGCAGCGCCTGTGGCTAACGACAATACAGATATTCTGGCAGCAGATACAGCGGTCGAGGATGGCCGTACCCCTGATACTCCGGCTGCGTCAACCAGCCCAAGGGAGTACGGCGCCAGCGACATCACTGTCCTTGAAGGCCTCGAAGCTGTCCGGAAGCGCCCGGGCATGTACATCGGCTCCACCGGTCCCCGCGGCCTCCACCACCTGGTCTATGAGGTCGTGGACAACTCCGTGGATGAGGCACTGGCCGGCTACTGCAGCCATATCGAAGTGGTCCTGCAGGCCGACGGCGGTGTCAAAGTAGTCGACGACGGCCGCGGAATCCCGGTGGACATGCACCCCACCGAGCACAAACCCACCGTCGAGGTGGTGATGACCATCCTGCACGCCGGCGGCAAGTTCGGCGGCGGCGGCTATGCGGTCTCCGGCGGCCTGCACGGTGTGGGTATTTCCGTGGTCAACGCGCTCTCCAGCAGGGTGGACACCGAAGTGCGACGCCAGGGCCACGTCTGGCGCATGTCCTTTGCCGACGGTGGCAAGCCCCAGGGCAGCCTGGTCCAGGGTGAAGAGACCGATACCACCGGCACCACCCAGACCTTCTATCCGGACCCGGCGATCTTCGAAAGCACGGAGTTCGATTTCGAGACCCTCCGCGCCCGCTTCCAGCAGATGGCTTTCCTCAACAAGGGCCTGCGCATCACATTGACGGATGAGCGAGCGGCCGCCGGCGATGAGGCCGACGGCGACCTTGACCTTGACGACCTCAGCACCGAAGGCGAGATCAGCGCCGAACACCGCACCGTGGTGTACCAGTACGACGAAGGCCTGCTGGACTACGTCAAGCACCTGAACTCGGGCAAAAAGGTGGAGGTGGTCCACGAGGACGTCATCGCCTTCGAGACCGAGGACACCGAACGTAAGATCGCCCTTGAAATGGCGATGCAGTGGACCAGTGCCTATTCCGAGAGTGTGCACACCTACGCCAACACCATCAATACCCATGAGGGCGGTACCCACGAGGAAGGTTTCCGTGCTGCACTGACGTCCCTGATCAATCGGTACGCCCGGGAAAAGGGCATCATCAAGGAGAAGGACGACAACCTCACGGGCGACGACATCCGCGAGGGCCTTACCGCCGTCATCTCCGTCAAGCTGGCCGAGCCACAGTTTGAGGGCCAGACCAAGACGAAACTGGGTAACTCCGAGGTCAAGGGATTCGTCCAGCGCGTGGTCACCGACGGCCTGGGCGACTGGCTGGAGCGCAACCCTGGCCCGGCCCGCGATGTCATCCGCAAGGCCATCTCGGCAGCCCAGGCACGCATGGCTGCAAGGAAGGCCCGGGACAACGCCCGGCGCAAGAGCCCGCTGGAATCGTTCGGCATGCCGGGCAAGCTTTCCGACTGTTCCTCCAAGGACCCGGAAAAGTGCGAGGTCTACATCGTGGAGGGTGACTCCGCGGGGGGTTCCGCCAAGCGCGGCCGCAACCCCGAAACGCAGGCCATCCTGCCCTTGCGCGGCAAGATTTTGAATGTGGAGCGTGCCCGCCTGGACAAGGCCCTGGGCAACGCGGAGGTCCAGTCCATGATCACTGCCTTCGGCACCGGGATCGGCGAGGACTTCGACCTCGCCAAGCTGCGGTACCACAAGATCGTCCTCATGGCAGATGCCGACGTGGATGGCCAGCACATCACCACCCTGCTGATGACCCTGCTGTTCCGTTACATGCGTCCGCTGATCGAGAACGGCTACGTCTACCTGGCACAGCCGCCGCTGTACCGGATCAAATGGTCCAACGCTCCGCACGACTACGTCTACAGCGACCGCGAACGCGACGCCAAACTGGTGGCGGGCCAGGCTGCCGGACGCCGCATCCCCAAGGACAACGGCATCCAGCGCTACAAGGGCCTGGGAGAGATGGACTACACCGAACTCTGGGATACCACCATGGACCCCGACCACCGCACTCTGCTGCAGGTGACCATGGATGACGCCCTCGCCGCTGACCAGATCTTCTCCGTCCTCATGGGCGAAGACGTGGAGTCAAGGCGCAACTTCATTCAGCAGAACGCCAAGGACGTCAGGTTCCTGGACATCTAAGGACCCGCTCCAAAGTATTCGGAACCAGACATATACCTGAAACGGAAAATATAGAATGAGCGACGAAACCCCCGAGATTCCCGTCCCCGAGGCCGGAGAACCGGACACCGTTCTTGAAGGCGACGTGCTGATCGACCGCGTGGAGCAGGTGGACCTGCAGACGGAAATGCAGCGTTCCTACCTGGACTACGCCATGGCCGTCATCGTTGGACGTGCCCTCCCGGACGTCCGCGACGGCCTCAAGCCCGTGCACCGCCGCGTGCTCTACGCGATGTTCGACGGCGGATACCGCCCCGACCGTTCCTTCAACAAGTGCGCCCGCGTGGTGGGTGAGGTCATGGGCCAGTACCACCCGCACGGCGACACCGCCATCTACGACGCCTTGGTCCGCCTCATCCAGGACTGGACCATGCGCTACCCGCTGGCGCTCGGACAGGGCAACTTCGGTTCACCGGGCAACGACGGTGCTGCCGCACCCCGGTACACCGAAACCAAGATGGCGCCGCTGGCCATGGAAATGGTCCGCGACATCGACGAGGAAACCGTCGACTTCCAGGACAACTACGACGGCAAGAACCAGGAACCCACCATCCTGCCGGCCAGGTTCCCCAACCTGCTGGTCAACGGTTCCTCCGGCATCGCCGTCGGCATGGCCACCAACATCCCCCCGCACAACCTCCGTGAAGTGGCGGACGGCGTCCAGTGGTACCTGGCCAACCCCGGCGCCAGCCGCGAGGAACTCCTCGAAGAACTGCTGCTGCGGGTCAAGGGCCCGGACTTCCCCACGGGCGCCACCATCCTGGGCCACAAGGGCATCGAAGACGCCTACCGGACCGGCCGCGGTTCCGTCACCATGCGTGCCGTCGTAGCCGTGGAGGAACTGCAGGGCCGCACCTGCCTGGTGGTCACGGAACTGCCGTACCAGGCCAACCCGGACAACCTGGCCATCAAGATCGCCGAGCTGGTCAAGGACGGCAAGATCTCCGGCATCGCGGACCTCCGCGACGAAACCTCCGGACGTACAGGCCAGCGCCTGGTAATCGTCCTGAAGCGGGATGCCGTGCCCAAGGTGGTGCTGAACAACCTCTACAAGCACACAGAGTTGCAGAGCAACTTCTCCGCCAACATGCTGGCCATCGTTGACGGCGTGCCCCGGACGCTCAGCCTGGATGCGTTCATCCGGCACTGGGTGACCCACCAGATGGATGTCATTGCGCGCCGAACCCGGTACCGCCTCCGCAAGGCCGAAGAAGAAGCCCATATCCTCCGCGCCCTCTTGAAGGCACTGGATATGCTCGATGAGGTCATCGCGCTGATCCGGGCCTCCAACACCACAGAAGCCGCACGCGACGGGTTGATGGAACTGCTTGATATCGACGAGCTGCAGGCCCGGGCCATCCTGGACATGCAGCTGCGCCGCCTGGCCGCCCTGGAACGCCAGAAGATCCAGGACCGGCACACCGAACTCGAGGCCCTGATCGCCGAATACAACGCGATCCTCGCTTCCGAGCAGCGCCAGCGCGAGATCATCAGCGTCGAGTTGGCCGAAATCGTGGACAAGCACGGTGACGACCGCCGCACCAGGATCCTCATGGGCTTCGATGGCGATATGTCCATGGAAGACCTGATTCCCGAAGAGGAAATGGTGGTCACCATCACGCGCGGCGGCTACGTCAAGCGCACGCGCAGCGACAACTACCGCTCACAACAGCGCGGCGGCAAGGGTATCAAGGGTGCCCAGCTTCGCGGTGACGACGTCGTGGAACACTTCTTCGTCACCACCACCCACCACTGGCTGCTGTTCTTCACCAACCTCGGCCGCGTATACCGTGCCAAAGCGTACGAGCTGATGGAAGCGGGCCGCGACGCCAAGGGCCAGCACGTGGCCAACCTGCTCGCGTTCCAGCCCGACGAACACATTGCCCAGGTGCTGGACCTGAAGGACTACCAGCAGGCGCCGTACCTGGTACTCGCCACGAAGCGGGGCCTGGTGAAGAAAACCCGGCTCGAGGACTACGACACCAACCGGTCCGCAGGCGTCATTGCCATCAACCTCCGCGACGGCGACGAACTGGTTTCGGCGCAACTCGTCTCGGAAACCGACGACCTGTTCCTGGTATCACGCAAGGGCCAGTCCATCCGCTTCACCGCAACGGATGACGCCCTGCGCCCCATGGGACGGGCAACATCCGGCGTTACCGGGATGAAGTTCCGGGAGGACGACGAACTGCTGGCTGCCGATGTCGTCACCGACGGATCGTTCGTCTTCATCGTGACGGAGGGCGGCTACGCCAAACGCACCGAGGTGGAGGAATACCGCCTCCAGGGCCGCGGCGGACTCGGTATCAAAGTAGGTAAGTACCAGGAAGAACGCGGCCACCTCGTGGGAGCCCTTATTGTCCAGGAAGAGGATGAAGTCCTGGTGGTCATGGAGGGCGGTAAGGTTGTCCGGTCCTCCGTGGCCGGTGTTCCCGCGAAGGGCCGTGACACGATGGGCGTCATCTTCGCCAAGCCGGACAAGAATGACCGGATCATTGAGGTGGCGCGTAACAGCGAACGGGGCCTCGAGGACGATGAATCCGCCGAGGATGACGTAACGTTGGCTGAAGAAGGCGGGCCCGCTGGGGATTCCGCCGCGCCAGCAATGGCAGAAGAATCACCGGCCGTTGAGTCAGAGGACGCCTCGGGCGACGCTGAGCCGAACGAAGACAACACGGAGGTAACGAGTGAGTAATTCCGACTCATTTCCCAAGCCGAACAGCACTGTTCCCGACGGGAACCGGCCTTCAGCGGCGCCCCGCGTGAACGCCCCCGTCCGTCCGCAGCAGCGCCCGGCAGCCGCCGCAGGTGCTCCCGGCCAGCGTCCCGCTGTCCCGGGCCAGCGGCCCCAGCAGGGCGACCGCCCTGCGCAGCCAGGCCAGCGGCCCTTCCAGGGACAGCCAGGCCAGCGCGCAGCAGCGCCCGGCCAGCGGCCGGCCCAGGGATCCCAAGGACAGGGAAATCCCGGCCTGGTCAAGCCTGCACCGAAGGCAAAGGTCCGGCGGGCACGGTTGCTGATCAGCAAGGTGGATCCCTGGTCCGTGCTGAAGATGGCATTCCTGCTCTCCGTGGCACTGGGCATCGTCACCGTGGTGGCGGCAATCGTCCTGTGGACCGTCCTGGACCTGACCGGAATCTTCGATCAGGTGGACAGCCTGCTGGGGACACTGGCCGGCTCTGAAAGCGGCGGCTTCGAATTGAAGAAGGTGGCTTCGCTCGGGCAGGTAGCCTCGTTCGCCACCATCATCGCAGTGGTCAACGTTGTCCTGCTGACGGCGCTGTCCATGCTCTCAGCCGTCCTCTACAACATCTCCGCCACCCTGGTAGGCGGAATCGGCGTCACCCTGACGGACGATTAAGAACCCGTTTTCGCCGGCGGTAATCCGGTGAAAATGCCCGATTTGAGATCGGGCCGGGGTGTGCTGTAAAGTCATATCTCGGCCCGATGAGGCATCGGGGCGTATAGCTCAGGCGGTTAGAGCGCTTCGCTGATAACGAAGAGGTCCCAGGTTCAAGTCCTGGTACGCCCACGGAACCTGTGCAGGTTTCAAACGGAGGTTTGGTCCGGATTCATCCGGCACCCGACCGGAACGGGGAGCATGTGAAGAAGTTGCTGGTAATCGCAGCGGCGATCGCAGGCTTCCTGGTCTTTCGGAAAGCACAGGAATCCGAAGCCCGGAAAACAGTCTGGAGCAAGTCAACCGACACGGTGGACTAGCTTGGACACCAGGTCCGGAAGCCGTCAAGGCCTCCCCGGTTCCTAGGGTATGATTGACGGGTTGCTTCTTATGGGGGCATGGCGCAATTGGTAGCGCACCTGCTTTGCAAGCAGGGGGTTCGGGGTTC
This sequence comes from Pseudarthrobacter sp. YAF2, assembly GCF_052113345.1. NCBI lineage: Bacteria > Bacillati > Actinomycetota > Actinomycetes > Micrococcales > Micrococcaceae > Pseudarthrobacter > Pseudarthrobacter sp. YAF2. Next base: position 208,428 of record NZ_JBFRDA010000003.1, read on the forward strand.
GAGTCCCCGTGCCTCCACCATAAGAAAGTCCCGGTCAGCGGAAACGCCGGCCGGGATTTTTTGTTCTCCTTCCCCGCGGGGATGGCCTCAGGGGGTATTCAAATGAACTTTTTCTTCGCGGCCCTGGGAGTCCTCGGAGTCGCCTCATCGGGTCCCCTCATTGCCGCCACCCTGGGCGCCACCAGCGTCAGCGCCCTCGCGATCGCTTTTTGGCGCAATGCCATTGGTTCCGTGGTCATGGCCGGGCCAACGCTGGTCCGGGAACCCCGCCAGTTCGGCAGCATAACCGGCCGTGAGTTCCGTTGGTCCCTGCTGGCCGCCGTCGCCCTGGCACTGCACTTTGCCTGCTTCATTACCTCGCTGCAGCTGACTTCTGTTGCGGCCGCCACTGCCCTGGTGTGCCTGCAGTCCGGCTGGATTGCCATCTTCCAGCTCATCCGCGGAACCCGGCACCGCTGGCAGGTGCTGGCCGGCCTGGGCATTGCCTTTGGCGGCGTTGTGGCGATTACCGGCTTTGACATGGGAACCTCACCCCAGGCACTCACCGGAGACCTCCTGGCTATGGCCGGAGGTGCCCTGGCGGGGCTCTACACACTGGCAGGGGGCAAGGCGCGGCAGAGCATGACTACGGGGACGTACACCACGCTCTGTTACGGCATATGCGCGGTCCTTGTGGCGGTACTGGCACTGGCAGCCGGCCAGCCGCTGGCCGGGTTTGAGCCGGCAGGATGGCTTGGCATAGCGGCCATCACCCTCTGCGCGCAATTAGTGGGCCATACGGCGTTCAACCACCTGCTGGCCACCATGAGTCCGCTCGTCGTCTCGATGATCATCCTGCTGGAGATCCCGGGGGCTGCGTTGCTGGCCGCCGTCTTCCTGCATGAGACCCTTCCGGCGGGCACCTACGCCGGGCTGGGCCTCATCCTGGCGGGGCTCGCCGTCGTCGTCCTGGGACAACGGTCCGGGAGGGCCGGGGAGCGGCCGCTGCCGCCCGGGGAGGAACCGCCGCAGGGCCGTCCGCTGGCCGAACTGGGTACGGACTGACGGGAAGGCACCGGCTTTCGGCCGGCAAGGCCTATTGTCCGCCGCGGCGGACCGGCTGGGCCGTGTTGACGGTGTGGATGGCCCGCAGGAGCTTGGCCGGGAAATATACCGAAAAGAAGACCACCATGGGGGCCTTCAGCGCCATCTTCCGCACATTGTGGGCCTTGTAGGTCCGGTCGAAGCGGGTGACGTAGTAGCGGTAGTCCCGCGGAGAGTCCTCGAGCCGGCGGGCGGACATGCCGGACACCATCTGCGGCCAGTAGCGGACCGGCAGCTCGTGGTCGGCGAGGTGCAGGGACAAATCGATGTCCTCGTGCATCTCGTCCTTTTCGTCCCGGCAGGTCTCGGACCGGATGGTCTCCCAGGCACTGGCGCGCAGGGCCATGTTGGAGCCGAAAAGGAAGTGGTACTGGTGTTTGGCCAGCTTGAGCATGAGCTGGCGCATCTTGTCGTCCGCCTTGAGCCCGAAACGGCGCATGGGCATGTCGTAATACACCACAGGCCCGGTGGCGGCCTGGACGACGGGGTCCGCAAATGCCCTCTGCACTTGCTCCACCCAGTCGGGTTCGACGATGGAATCCGCGTCAATCCGCCCAAGGACATCTCCCGTGGCGTGATCGAGACCGAAGTTCCTGGTGGGGATCAGGCCCTGTTCCCGGTCCTGGCTGAGCAGGATGATGGGGCTCTCCGGGTATTCAAGCTGCATCTGGCTGACGATCGCGGCCGTGCGGTCGCTCGAGAGGTTGTCCACTACGATGATCTCGTGGGCCGGGACCGACTGGTAGATGGCAGCTATGAGGCACTGCCTGATGACGCTTTCCTCGTTGTACGCCGGGATAACAATGGACACGCGGAGCTGTTCGGCTGCGTCGTTCAAGGCATCCCCAGAGGATCGATCGGCTGACATCAGTTCAAATCTAGCATCGATGCAGTGTCCTGCCGCGGCCGGACAGAGGACACCGGATGCCGTACAGCGGAAGTCCCGGGGCCGGGCCGGAGGGCCTGCGCGGGCACGCACAAGGGGCCCCGTTCGAAAACGGAGCCCCTTGCATGTGGCGAAGGCTAGGCCTGGGTATTGCCCTTGGCATCGTTGCCGATGTTCGACGCAATGTTCTTGGTGGCCGTCTTAGCGTCGACTGCCGCGGTGGATGCATCATCCGCGGCGTCGTCGGCCACGTGCTTGGCCTTGTCAGCGGCGTCTGAAGCGTCGTCCTTGGCCGTGTCGGCGGCATCCGCTGCCTTGTCCGCGACGGCGGCCGTTGCGGAACCCGCGGCATCTGCAGCCTTACCGGCCGCGTCTGCCGTGTGTTCCTTGACCTCGCCGACAGTGGTGGCCGGGACCGGAGCAGGAGTGGGGGTGACGGGCGACGGAGTCTTCCAAGGGTCCTCCACGGGCTTGGAAGCCTTCCATGCGGCCACGCCCGCAGCCACTGCAGCGGCAATCACACCAAAGACCAGCCAGCCGCGCTTCTTCTTGGGCTCGGGCTGTGACAGTTGGATGCCCACGGTGCGACCGGCCTCGGTTGCGGCCGCCTTCAGCTGAGTGCCGGTAGCCTGTGCCTGTTCCTGGATGGCGTGCACGATTCCCGCGTCGCCGAGCTTCTGGGCGACGGCGTCGACGCGGGCGGGTGCGCCCTCAAGGGTGCGGTGCACGGCCTCCGACGCAACACCGATCTGGTCAGAGAGCTTGGGCAGGTAGTCCACCACTACCCGGTCACGGGCATTCAGGACCACCGGAGTGGCCTTGTCCAGGGCATCATGCAGCTTGGGCGATGCATTTTCCACGACGTCGTTGATCTTGGGGGCCAACTGGGCCAGCCCGTCCTGGATCCGGGGGGTCACTGTGGCAACACCGTCGGCCAGGTTGTGCGCTGCTGTCTTCAGGCCTTCCTGGATTTTGGGAGATGCGGTATCCAGGCTGTGCTGGAGCCGGGGAACAGCCCAGTCCACCGCTGCTTCCACGCGGGGGGCCGCCCAGTCCTTGGCATTTTCCACCGCACTGGTGACCGACTGCTCAAGGTCACGGGCAATACGATCCGATTTCTTCACAACTACCTCCCGATTAATGTGACGGTTCTGTCGCTAGCCTACGTGCCCGGACCACCCCGGGCTATTCACTCTGCGGATTTTAGGCCGATTTCACCCAGCGCGGAACTGCCGCCGCAGCCGTTGCCGCCCATACGGGACATGGAAGAATGAGGCTTATGACTGCCATCGCAACTGCAAAAGCAACCATCCACACCAGCCTCGGCGACATCGTAGTTAACCTCTTCGGCAACCACGCGCCCAAGACGGTCAAGAACTTCGTTGGACTTGCCACCGGCGAGCAGGCGTGGACCCACCCGGAATCCGGCGAGGACAAGACCGGCACTCCGCTGTACAACGGAACCATCTTCCACCGCATCATCAAGGACTTCATGGTCCAGGCCGGCGATCCGCTGGGCCGCGGAACCGGTGGGCCCGGCTACCGCTTTGATGACGAAATCCACCCGGAACTGAACTTCAACCAGCCCTACAAGCTCGCCATGGCCAATGCCGGCATCCAGATGGGCAAGGGCACCAACGGTTCACAGTTCTTCATCACCACCATTCCCACAGACTGGCTTCAGGGCAAGCACACCATCTTCGGTGAGGTGGCGGACGAGGAATCCAAAAAGGTCGTCGACGCTATCGAAGGCGTCCGCACCGGCATGGGTGACCGCCCCGTGGAGGATGTCACCATCAACAGCATCGACATCGAAAAGCTGTAACGCCACAGCATGAGTTACGGAATTCCGTCGGCTGAGCCGTCCGCGCAGGTTCCGGTCTGCCCCCGGCACCCGGACCGGCCCTCCTACGTGCGCTGCCAGCGCTGCGGCCGCCCGGCATGCCCGGACTGCCAGCGGGCGGCCGCCGTCGGATTCCAATGCGTTGACTGTGTCAACGAAACACGACGGACGACGCCGGAAGTACGGACGGTCTACGGCGGAGCCGTGGCCACCGGCAGGCCGATGGTGACGTTCGCCATCATTGCGGTTTGCGCGGTCCTTCAGGTCCTGCAGTTCCTCATCCCCAACGAGGGGGTCTACCGGGCCCTGGCCTTTGCGAATGTTTTCGCCGTTCCTAGGTTTGAGCAGTTCGAACCTTGGCGGATGCTGACAGCTGCTTTCCTGCATTCTCCAGATAATTTGCTGCACCTTTTCCTAAACATGTACACGCTTTGGATATTCGGGCAGGCGCTGGAGCCTGTGCTGGGGCGCCTACGATTCTTGGCCCTTTACCTGATTTCAGCGATCGGCGGGTCGGTAGGATACCTTCTGCTGGCACCGCTCATTACGCCAGGCCCGCAAAACGGGGTGGTGGGCGCGTCCGGAGCGATCTTCGGCCTCTTCGGCGCCATGCTCCTGGTCCAACGCCAGCGCGGAGGCGATACCCGCCAGCTCTGGGTGCTGATCGCCATTAATGGTGTCATCGGCTTCCTGGTCCCCCAGATCGCCTGGCAGGCGCACCTGGGTGGACTGATAACCGGCGGCCTCTGTGCAGCCGTCCTGGCCTACACCCCACGGGGAGCCCGGCAAGGCCTGATCCAGGCCGCAGGGCTCGCCGCCGTCGTGGTCCTGATTCTTGCCCTGGCGTGGGTGCGGGTCACCCTGTAGCTCCGCTCGATCCACCAGCAGACAAAATGCCCGGCACCTTTGGTGCCGGGCATTTTCGTTTTCCACAGGGCTTATCCACAGTGTTGGTAACTTACATGTATGTAGTTCAGATGCTGTTTCCTGTCCCTTGGCCTTGGATTTCCCTCACCGGGCCGGACACCCCCGAATTCTCCACACCTGTGGATAACCTGTGGGGATAGGGATGTGTGTAAGTGGATAAGCAGACGATTCTGGGCACTCCTGTGGATAATCGCCCGCGGAAGCGGCCCGGAGAGCCCGTATTTGGCGCTTCTTCACTACTTATTGACAGCCTTATGCACACTGTTAATAAGTAACAGCACTGTAGTTTCGTACCCGGAAACTGCGCTGAGAGTAGGTCAAACGGGCCGCCGCGGCCCGATTTCCACGCGGTTACCCACAGTTGTGGATAACTTGTGGGTATCCGGATGTTGTTAAGTGCATAAAGGGCCCCGCCAGTGCCTCCGACGCCTCTGCCTATGATGGTTTCTCGCCCAGCCGTTCTACCGAGAAGGACTCCCGTGAGCGTCACCGAGCACCTGTACCTGGATAAGCAGCACCCCGCCCTGTGGAGGGCGATCAGCGGCCTCGGACTGAAGGTGCAGGAAGCAGCGGAAGCCGCGGGATTGGGGACAGGCCTGCTGGAGCTCCTCAATGTGCGGATCTCCCAGATCAACGGCTGTGCCTACTGCCTGGACCTGCACGTACGGAAGGCCACTGAGGCTGGGGAAAGTTCACAGCGGCTCGCGGTGCTGCCGGCGTGGCGCGATACTGCCCTGTTCACGGACAAGGAACGGGCCGCGCTGGCATTGGTGGAAAGCATTACGGAACTCCCCGACCACGGGTCACGGGAAAGGGAAGAGGCACTTGCGCGGGAGTGCCTGACTGCAGACGAATTTTCCGCGGTGAGTTGGGTGGCGGTGACCATGAATGCCTTCAACAGGGTGTCCATCACCAGCCACCACCCTGTCCGGCGCAGCCGTCCCTAGCATCGGATACGTCCGGCACGGTAGTTATCCACAGGTATTCCACACTGTTAATAACCACATCTGCCGAGCAAATTTCCGCGATATTGGGCGTCGGGGCGGCACAGGCGGCCACGGGGGAAAGGAACCGGCCCGGTTATCCACACTGTTGATAACCTTCCCAACAGCTGGGGACAGGCCCGGAGCGGCCTGCGGCGCGCTAGTCGGTCCAGATTCCGGAGGAACCCCGCCGGTGGCTCGCCAGGAGGTGCGTATCCACTATTCCCACGGCTTCCATCAGGGCGAACATGGTGGTGGGGCCAACGAACGAGAAACCGCGCTTCCGCAGCGCCTTGGACAACGCAACCGATTCCTCCGACTGGGTAGGGATGTCCGCCGCCACGCGGGGGCGGGGAGTACTCACCGGGCGGAAACTCCACACAAAGTCCACCAGGCCGCCGTCGTTCCGAAGCTCCAGGGTGGCCCGGGCGTTCTTGATGGCGGCATGGATCTTCAACCGGTTCCTGATGATGCCGGGGTCCTGCAGAAGCCGTTCCACGTCCGCGTCGCCGAACAAGGCCACGGCGTCGGGATCGAAGCCGGCAAAGGCGGCACGGAAGGCGGGACGCTTGCGCAGGATGGTGGCCCAGGAGAGTCCTGCCTGGAACCCCTCCAGGCAGATACGTTCGTAGAGGCCTTGCTCGTCCGTGACGGGCAGCCCCCACTCCTGGTCGTAGTAGTCACGCATCAACGGGTCGGTGGAGGCCCACGCGGGCCGGGCCAGGCCGTCGCCGCCAATGATGACGCCCGCGGAATCGGGAGACAGTTGGATCCTCCTCGGAAGAAGCTTTGCTAACGCGTCAGGAACGCCAGCGGGTGGTCATCAGGAATCCCACGATGGCAATGCCGAAGCCTGCCACGATGTTCCACGACTGCCACGCCTGGACGGGGAAGCGTCCCTCACTGATATAGAACGTGATGATCCAAAAGAGGCCAATGATCATCAGGCCGAACATCACCGGTTTAAACCACACGGGGTTGGGCTTGTAGGCCTCGGTGGAAGCCGGCCGGGCGTCGGTGGCGGTCTTCTTGCGAGGTTTCGACTCGGGCACTGGCTCTCCTTGGCGGGCTGGGCAAGCTCGGCGGTCCGGGCTTGATATCCTGCAAGAAGGAAATTGCCAGCGGTCTGCGCGATCTTGGTCAAATCTGGATTCTTACTAGCAGCCAATTCTAGCCGCAGTTGATGGGCACCCGGTGCCCGGGGTGGACGCCCGGAGGAGAACGCGTGGTATTGCAGGAGAAGGCCGGGCCAGTGGCCCCGACCGCCCCCCGTGGCTCCCTGCTGCGTGGAACCATCCAGGTCATCGGCGAACTGCTGATCACCGCAGGCGTCATCCTCCTGCTCTTTGTGGCATGGCAACTGTGGTGGACCAACGTTGAATCCGACGCCAAACAGAGCCAGGTCATCAAGGAATTCGCCCAGGACCTGAATACCTCCGCGCCGTCCCCGGCAGCAACGGCACCAGCCGCGCTGCCGGCCGCCGGTGAAGACTTCGGAAAGCCCGTGGTGGGAACGGCGCCCGGCCACGCCGGCACGATCGGCATCATGTACATCCCCCGGTTCGGCGCCACCTACACCCGTCCGATCGTGCAGGGGACCAGCCAGGATGTGCTGGACACCCTTGGGCTTGGCCACTACAGCAACACGGCCATGCCCGGGGCCGTGGGCAATTTTGCCGTGGCAGGGCACCGACAGACGCACGGCGCGGTGCTGGACAACATCCACACGCTGGTGCCCGGCGACAAGATCTACGTCCAGACCAGGGACGGCTTCTATGTCTACGTTTTCCGGAACAACCAGATAGTCCTGCCCTCCCGCACCGACGTCCTGGAACCGGTGCCCACCCAGCCGGGCGTGGCACCGACGGAAAGTTACCTGACCATGACCAGCTGCAACCCCCGTTTCGGTGCCGAAGAACGCATCATCGCCTACGCCCTGCTGGACAGTTGGCGTCCGGCGTCCGCAGGGCCGCCCACTGAGATCGCGGCACAGGTTGCAGCCGCCACTGGAAAGGGCTGATTGTGTACGCCTGGATCTTCCGGCACCTCCCCGGCCCGCTCTGGCTGAGGATTGTCTTCTCGTTGGTACTGATCGCCATTGCCCTGGTATTGCTGGTCCAGTTCCTTTTCCCCTGGATGTCCCACTTCACCCAATTCACCGACTCGACGATTGGTTCCGCAGACCAGCCATGACCACAACCAAGATCCTCGTAGTGGATAACTATGACAGCTTCGTCTACACCCTGGTGGGCTACCTCCAGGAGCTCGGCGCCGAGACCACGGTGGTCCGGAACGACGACGTCACCCTGGCGGAGGCGATCGAACTCGCCGGCGCCAGGGACGGCGTCCTGGTCTCACCCGGACCCGGCAACCCCGCCGAGGCAGGCGTCTGCATCGAGCTGATCAAGTGGTGCGGTGAACACAGTGTTCCGATGTTCGGCGTGTGCCTGGGCCACCAGGCACTGGCGGAAGCGTTCGGCGGCACGGTGACCCACGCTCCGGAGCTGATGCACGGCAAGACTTCCCAGGTGGAGCACATTGGCACCAGCGTGTTCGCCGGCCTCCCCTCCCCCATTACGGCCACCCGCTACCACTCGCTGGCGGCGGTCCGGGAATCCATCCCCGATGTCCTGGAGGTTACGGCACAGACCGCTTCCGGCGTGATCATGGGATTGCAGCACAAGACCGCACCGCTCTGCGGCGTCCAGTTCCATCCCGAATCGGTCCTCACCGAGGGCGGGTACCAGATGCTCGGCAACTGGCTCGAGTCCTTGGGCATGAAGGGCGCCGCCGCGCGTGCGGCGAAGCTCAGCCCGCTCATCCAGCACTAGCGGGCACGCCAGGCGGCCTCAGCCTTTCTTGGTGGGCTTCGGGGTGGGCGTGTCGGTGGGGCTCGGCGTCGGAGACGGCGATGGCGCCGGGGCAGGAGCCTTCGCAACCACCACGGTGATGGTCTTTCCCTGATCGACGGCGGCGTTGACGGGGTCGCTTTGATCCGTCACCTTGCCCGGCTCCACCTGGGAGTTCTCCACCTCCACCACCAAGGGGACCAAGCCGATCCCCTTCAGCGCGGCCTCGGCTTCTTCGCGTGAAAGGCCCCGCAGTTCCGGAACCACTACCTTGCCTGTGGAAACCACCAGCTCGACGCTGGTGCCCACCCCGACGCTCTGCCCGGGGGCCGGGTTCGACGTAATGACAATCCCGGCGGGCACCGTGGCACTGTTGGCCGTGGTGGTTGACGGTGCACCCACCAGGCCCACCTGGCGAAGGATGTCCCGTGCGGCAGCCTCGGTCTTGCCCGGCAGGCTGTCCGGAATCTTCACCGAGCTGGGCCCATCGGAAACATTGAGGACCACTTCGGCACCCGGATCCATGGACGCCCCTGCCGAAGGATCGGTGCCGATGGCCGTTCCCTTGGCCACGGTATCGTTCTGCGACCGTGTGATCTTGGGACGCAGGTTCGCGTTGTACAGCGTCTGCAGCGCGGCACTTTCCGTCATGGCCGCCACCGAGGGAATCTGCACCTTGGCCACAGGTGCCGGCCGGTTGACCGTTTCGTAAAGCCAGAGGCCGGCTCCCGCCAGGACGAGCAGGGTGAAGATCACCAGGGTGGCAATCCACGCACGACGACGTGACTTCTGCCGCCGGCTTGGCTCGCGTTCCGGAGGGAGGCCAAGCGGAAGGGGCCCAGCCGCTGTGTGCGCGTCCGCCAGTTCTATCGGACCGGCGCTGCCGTCGTCGTACATGCCGGCCGCAGCCAGCCGTCCGGTGGGAGCATCATCCAGGAAGCTTGCGCCGGATGCAGCGAAAGCCTCGGTGCGCGGCTCCGAGTCCGGAACGTGGTCGTTGGGATCCGTGGGCGCCTCCGACGCCGCCACGGCCGGCACGGCTACGCCGGCCTTCGCGGCCCGCAAGGCACGCCGGAAGGCTGCGGCATCCTGGAACCTGTCATCGCGGTTCTTTTGCAGGGCCTTGGCGATGACCGTGTCCAGTGCCGGAGAAACGTCGGGGTTCAGGCTGCTGGGTGGCTCGGCAATCTCCCGAACGTGCTGGTAGGCGACGGATACCGGGCTGTCCCCGACGAACGGCGGCCGGGATGTCAGCATTTCATAGAGCAGGCACGCGGCGGAGTAGAGGTCGCTGCGGGCGTCGACGGTTTCGCCCCTGGCCTGCTCCGGAGAGAGGTATTGCGCGGTGCCGACCACCGCCTGGGTCTGGGTCATGGTGGCGGAGGAGTCAGCGATGGCCCGGGCGATGCCGAAGTCCATCACCTTCACCGAATTGGTAGCGGGGCAGTACATCACGTTGGCCGGTTTGATGTCCCGGTGCACGATCCCGGCCTTATGGCTGTATTCCAGGGCTCCGAGGACGCCCAGGCAGTAATCGATGGCGTGATCGATGGTCACTTCCTTGGCGCGGATCATATCGCGCAGGGTCTTGCCCTCAACGAATTCCATCACGATGTAGGGCACCCGCACGTCCTCGGCGGAGCCGTCGTGGACCAGGTGTTCACCGGTATCGAAGATGGCAACGATGGCCGGGTGGTTCAGGGCAGCCACCGCCTGGGCCTCGCGCTTGAACCGTGCCTGGAACTGGGGGTCCCTGGCCATGTCGGGGCGCAGCAGCTTGATGGCCACCGTCCTGCCGAGGCGGGTATCGGTTCCCCGGTAGACATCAGCCATGCCGCCGCGGCCAATGAGGCCGCCGAGCTCGTACCGGCCGCTCAGGACACGCCGGTTATCCACCGGCAGGTTGTCCTCCCGGTGCAACGGTGTGCGTGATGACTCATTCACTGGTGGTCCCGGCGGTCAGGGAACGCAGGTTGGGGGCGTTTGGCCGGCCGCGCAGGTTGGAAGCGGTGAGATGGGCGTCGGCCCAGCCACGGGCGAGGTGGTGGGCGCAGGCGTTGGTGCCGGCGTGGTGGGGGCCGGTTTCGGTGCCGCCGCGTAGATCACGGTAATGAGCGAACCCTTGGGAACTGTCCCGGTGGGGTTCAGCTCCAGGACAGTTCCCGGGGTTGCGGTGCTCTCCTGCGGCAGGACCGTCACTTGGAGGCCCAATCCTGCGAGGGAAGCCTGTACCTGCCGGTAATCCTTGCCCAGGTAGGCCGCGGGGATCACATTGACAGTGTCCTGGGTCGGCGTCGGTGTGGGGGTCGGTGTGCTGCGGGTCTGCGTAGGCGTGGCCGACGGGGTGGTGCGGGTGGGGGTGGCCGATCCGGACGGACTGCTGCTGGTGCTGGTGCTGGCGCCGGTCGTCGGGTTGCCGGCCGGGGAGAAGAGGCCCATCTGGTTCAGCAGGAAGCCCACCAGGGCGAACAGGAGCAGCAGGATCAAGGCGACCAAAGGCCAGGTCCATGGGCTGCGGCCCTTGCGCCGTGGTTCATCGGCGGGGCCGTCGTCGTACGTCTCCTCCTCCCGGTCCCAGTTCCGCTCTGCCGCCAGGGCGTTGGCACGGGCGAGCGGCCCCTGCGGGCCGTGCCCGCCTGCTGCCATCCCCGCCGCGGCACCGGCGGCGCCGGCACCCAGGACCGGCAACGCGGAGGTTGCGGTAGGAGCGGAATCCTGCGCACCGATCACGCCGGTGGGTGCCGTAGCGGTGTCCACCGGGGCCGTGATGGGTCCGGTTTCGGCATCGAACAGCAGCATGCCCGGTACGGCGGCGCGTGCTGCGTTGATGTCGCCGTTCCGGATGGCCTCCGCGGCTTCGGCCAGCTTGATGGCGTTGGCCGGGCGGTTCTTGGGATCCTTGGCCAACATGGACATCAGGAGTGCACGGACTGGGGTGGGCAGGGACTCCGGGAGCGGCGGCGGGGCGTCATTCACCTGGGCCAGGGCGATGGCGATCTGCGATTCACCGGAGAAGGGCCGGTGGCCGGTGAGGCACTCGTAACCGATGACGCCCAGCGAATAGATGTCGGACGAGCCGGTGGCGGTCTGTCCCGTGGCTTGCTCCGGCGCCAGGTACTGCGCTGTCCCCATGACCTGGCCCGTCTGGGTGAGGGGGACCTGGTCGGCGAGGCGGGCGATGCCGAAATCGGTGACCTTCACCCGGCCGTCGGGGGTGATCAGCAGGTTTCCGGGCTTGATGTCGCGGTGGACAAGTCCCTGGGCGTGGGCGACGGCCAAGGCCCGGGCGGTCTGGGCGATCATCGAGAGCGTACGGTCCGGTGAGAGCACCTGTTCGTGTTCGATGATGCTGCTCAGCGGCTGCCCCGGGACCAATTCCATGACCAGGTAGGCGGAGCCTTCCTCCTCGCCGTAGTCGAAGACGTTGGCGATGCCCACGTGGTTCAGCAGGGCCGTGTGCCGGGCCTCGGCGCGGAAGCGCTGCAGGAAGCCCGGGTCACCGGTGTATTCCTCCTTCAGCACCTTGATCGCGACGATGCGTCCCAGGACGAGGTCTTTGGCTTTCCAGACTTCCCCCATGCCGCCGATCGCGATCCGCGTGGTCAGCTGGAATCTGCCGCCGAGGGTGATTCCGGTTGTAGGCCTCACTTATTCAACACCGCCTCAAAAATCTTCTTCGCGTTGGGACTGGTCAGCTTTGCTCCCGCGTAGATGTCTACGCCTTCCATGACGATCGTGACGCTGACCTTCGGGTTGTCAGCAGGGGCAAACCCCGTGAACCACGAGTTGTTGGTTCCGTTTCCGAGTTCGGCGGTGCCGGTCTTGCCCGCGACCTGGACGCCGGGGACGGCAGCCGTCTTGGCGATACCGTCAGTAACTACGCTGGTCATCCACTCGGTGATCTGCTTCGCGATCTCCGGGGTGGTGGAAGTGCGCAGCTGCTGCGGCTGTGGTTCGTCGATGACGCGCAGGTCAGGGGAACGCAGGGTCTTGACGAGGCTGGGTGCCATTTGGACGCCGCCGTTGGCGATCGCGTTCGTCAGCATGTTGATCTGCAGGGGCGTGGCACGGACATCCTTCTGGCCGATGGCCGACTGGGCCAGACCCGGTGCATCCAGGTTGTCCGGGAATACGTTGCCCTGGGCGTGGCCCAGCTTCAGCTGGTCTCCGACGTCCTCGCCAAGCCCGAACTTCTTTGCCTGGTCGGCGATGGCGTTGCGGCCAAGGTCCAACGCAATGCTTGCGAACGGCGTGTTGCAGGACTGCTGCAGCGCGAACGCGAAGGTGGCCGTGTCCTTGGTGTAGCAGTTGCCGCCGGCGTAGTTGGGCAGCTTGTACTGGATGCCGTCAAACGGCATTTCGGCAGGGTTGGGCAGCACACTGTCCTTGTTGTACTTCCCCGAGGCAAGCGCCGCCGCCGTGTCCACGAGTTTGAAGACCGATCCGGGGGCGAGCAGCGCGCCGGTGGGGCCGCTGACGTTCTGGTTCAGGTTGATGCCCGGCACCTTGACCAGTTCGTTGATGTTGGTGCTTTCCGCAGTTGGATCCTGCGTGGCCACGAGGTTCGGGTTGTACGACGGTTTGGAGACCATGGCAAGGATGGCGCCGGTCTTGGGGTTGGTGACCACGATCGAGCCGCGCTGGCCGTCCGGGATGAGGCTGTAGGCCAACTGCTGGAGCTGCGGGTCGATGGTCAGTTCCACCGAAGCGCCCTTGGGCTGGTTTCCCAGGAAGAGCTGGCCCACGCGGTCCAGGAAGAGCTGGTCGGAGTTGCCGGCCAGTTCAGCTCCCATGGACTGCTCCAGCCCGGTGGCGCCGTAATTCTGGGAGAAGTACCCGGTCAGCCCCGCGTAGAGCTCGGGCTGGGGGTACGTGCGCTGGAATTTACAGGTTTCCGAGTTGCTCTCCACCGACTCCGCCACCGGAGTCCCGCCCACAATGATCGAACCCCGGTCATTGCAGTAGTTCTGGAGGATGGCGCGCTTGTTCCAGGGGTTGTCCTTGAGCTCGTCGGCGCCCACCACCTGAACGTAGCTGATAGCCCCGAAGATCAGGGCGAACATTGCGATGGCGGCAACCCATGAGTGCCGTATTGCCTGGTTCACGCGTGCTTCACCGCCTCGGTTGGAGTATCAATGCCTGTGGATTCCGATCCGGCCGACGGTGAAAGGGGAGTGGTGTCCACCGGGCCCCGGGCCGTATGCGAGATCATCAGGAGCAGCCCCACGATGATCCAGTTGGCCAGCAGCGACGAGCCACCGGCCGCCAGGAACGGCGTGGTGAGTCCGGTCAGCGGGATGAGCCGCGTGACGCCGCCGATCACCACGAAGCACTGGAGGGCCACAGCGAAGGACAGCCCGCAGGCCAGCAGCTTTCCAAAGGCGTCCCGGGTACCCAGGGCGGCCCGGAACCCGCGGGTGAACAGCAGCAGGTACATCAGGACCACCGCGAAGAGTCCGATCAGGCCCAGCTCTTCACCCAGGGAAGCAATGACCATGTCACTGTTGGCGAACGGAACCAGGTCAGGGCGGCCCTGCCCCAGGCCGGTACCCACCAGGCCGCCGTTCGCCATGCCGAAGAGGCCCTCCACGATCTGGAAGCTGCCGCCGTACTGGCGCCCGTAAACCTGGTCGGTGAAGGCATTGAGCCAGCCGTCGATTCGCAGGCCCACGTGCGAGAACACCTGTGAGGCGATGAGGCCGCCGCCCAGGAGCAGGGCTACGCCTATGACCACCCAGCTGATACGGCTGGTGGCCACGTAGATCATGACGATGAACAGGCCGAAGAAGAGGACCGAGGAACCGAGGTCGCTCTGGAAAACCAGCACGCCGATGCTTACCAGCCACGCGGCGACCATGGGACCGAGGTCCTTGAACCGCGGGAACTGCAGCGGCCCCACCTTGCGGCCTGCCAGCAGGATCAAGTCCCGGTTGGAGGAAAGATACCCGGCAAAGAAGATGGCGAGGGTGATCTTTGCGATTTCACCGGGCTGGAAGGTCATGGGACCAATCCGGATCCATACGCGGGCACCCAGGATCTCACCTGCGCTGATGCCCGGAATCAGGGGCAGCACCAGCAGGACGGCGCTGGCTGCCAGGGAAATGAAAGTGAACCGGCGCAGCACCCGGTGGTCCTTGAGGAACCAGATGACGGCGATGGCCACAGCCATGGCGATCAGCGTCCAGCGGAGCTGGTTGTTCCCGGTGTCGCCGCCGGGAGGGTCCAGGCGGTGGATCATGGCCAGGCCGAGGCCATTAAGGGCGACCACCAGTGGAAGTATTACCGGATCGGCATATTTAGCACGGAAGCGCAGGACGCCGTGAAAGGCCAGGGATGCTGCGGCCAGGAGGCTTGACTGGAACCAGAAATCGGAGTCGAAGGCCTTCTGCTGGTCCACGCCCACCATCATGTTGGCGCCGATGCCGACCGCCAGGGCCAGCAGCAGGAGCAGGAGTTCAACATTGCGGCGGGGCTTGGGGGCGGTGCTTACCTGGCTCATTTGGCCCCCTGGCAGGTGATGGTGGGTGTGGGTGAAGGTGACGGTGCCGTCGGTGCGGGAGCGGGGGTGCCCGATGCCGGCGGGGGAGCCGCACTGTCGGTGGGTGCGGGCGGCGTGGCGGACGCGGACGGCTTGGGGCATTCCTCCTCCGGTGAGGTGCTGCCTGTCAACTCCAGGTTCTTGACGATCCGTTGTGCGTCGTAGAGGTCGTTGGCCGGAACCGTCTGGCGTACGCGCTGCTGCGAGAAGGGCGGCAGGGAGTCCATCCGGATATCCGTCACGGCTTCAAGGGAGGACAGTTGGATGGGGCCCAACCGCTGGGAAACTCCGTTGTATATGGCCACCCGGGAGTCGAACTCGCCCACGTAGTAACGGGTTTGCGTCCAGGCGTAACCCAACCAGAGGCCAACCGCCACCACGACCACCACGGCGGCCGCAACGGACCACGCCACCCAGCGGCGGGGCCGAAGCGGGACAAGGGTGTCCGCTGTGTCGCTTGCCGGTTCGGCCTTGTGGGTGAGCAGCGTTGCTGCACGCCTTGCCACGGTGCGTCCGGCAACCGTGGGGATAGACCCGGATTCTGCGGCGGATGCGGCCGCGCCCACCAGGTCGTGCGGGCGGGAGGCGAGTTCTTCGCGCAGGACCTCGGCGGACAGGTGTTCGCCCAGGTGCGGGTCTGTGCCGTCAGGTTCAGTGGAGCTTGAGTCCGCGCCCGTGGCGTCGTCTGCGGATCGCGGGGCCGTGGGGGCCGTCCCGGCGTCGCCGGTACGGGCATCCGTTGGAGCGGGACCCTGCTCGGTATTGTCCGGAGCGGGAGTTGCCGGCTTGGCGCCGGTACCGGCGCCTGCCGCGGCAGCGGGCTTGCTGCCCGGCGGCGGCATGACGATGTCGACGGCGGCCGTGCTGACGTCGTCGGGCGTTTCCGGAACGATATCCAGGACCACCACGGTGACGTTGTCCGGGGAACCGGCCTCGAGGGTCAGGTCAACAAGGGTTTCGGCGCACTCGCGCAGGTCCTTGGTTTCCCGGACTGTCCGTTCCACGGCATGCCCTGCAACGTAGTTGAGCCCGTCCGAGCACAGCAGCCAGCGGTCGCCCTGCCGTGCTTCCAGGGTGTCCAGGTCAAGCTCGGGGCTGGCGTCAACGTCACCCAGGACGCGCATCAGGACGTTTTTGTGCGGGTGGGTTTCTGCTTCTTCAGGCCGGAGGCGGCCCTCGTCGATCAGCCTCTGGACAAAGGTGTGGTCCACGCTGATCTGCTTGAATTCGCCGTCGCGGAGCCGGTAGGCGCGCGAATCGCCAATGTGGGCGAAATGCAGTTTCCCCTGCGCCAACAAAAGGGCGGTGACGGTGGTGCCCATCCCCGCCAGTTTCGGGTTGATATGCACCAGTTCGGAGAGCAGGGAGTTCGCTGTCTGGATTTCGTCGGCGAGGATGGTGCCGGCATCGTCCCCGTGGTCCGGCCGGTCCAGGTGGATCATGTCCAGGACGGTGGCCGCGGAGGCAACGTCACCTCCCGCATGTCCGCCCATGCCATCGGCGACAACTGCCAGGTGGCGGCCCACGTAGGCGGAATCGTCATTCTTCGAGCGGATCCGGCCCACGTCGGAACGCGCTGCGTAGCGCATGATGAGGGGCCGCTCCGCCGGATCGGATCCGGGTGCGGGCTTTTCAGTGACGGCCACGGTTACGGCCTCAATTCAATGACCGTCTTGCCGATTCTCACGGGTACCCCTGGCTCAACCGGCAACGCACGGGTAAGTTGTTGGTCTCCCAGGTAAGTTCCGTTGGTGGATCCAAGATCCTCGATGAACCACCGGCTGCCCTGCGGGAAGAGCCTTGCATGGCGGCCGGAGGCATAATCATCCTCCAGGACCAGGGTGGCTTCCTGGGCACGTCCAAGCAGGATAGGGCTGGCAGCCAGGGGAAGCGTCTTGCCCTTGAGGGGGCCTTCCACCACCACCAGTTGCCTTGCCTGCTGCTTCACGGGCTGCTGCGGCGGCTCGGCCAGTTCCGGGTTCCGGCGCACCTGGCGTGCGGTGGGTGCCCCGGCCGCAGCTTTGCGGCCCACCATGAGGTCGCGGCGCATGGCCGAGACGATGCTGAAGATGAGCACCCAGAGGAGCAGCAGGAAGCCGAACCGCAGCGCGGTGATGGTGAGGTCGCTCATGCGCGGCCACCCGGGTTGGCAGGAAGCAGGCGGAAGATGATCTTTGTCCGTCCCATCGTGATGGTGGAGCCGTCCGTGAGTTCGGTGCTTCCGGAGACCCTCTGCCCGTTGACGTAGCTGCCGTTGGTGGATCCAAGGTCCACCGCATTCGTTACGCCGTTGGCCGTGCGGATTTCGAGGTGGCGGCGCGAGACCCCGGTGTCCTCGATATGGATGTCTGCCTCGGAGGACCGGCCCAGGATGATGGACGGTGCATTCAGCGAATAACGCTGGCCGTCGATATCGAGCACAGGCTGGAGCCTGGACGGCTGCCGGCTCGGTGCTGCCGGAACATTGGGCCGCGCCTGGGCTGGCGGTGAACCCGCGGAGCCCTGTGATTTTTCGGTTGAGGAGGCGATCTCGAAGTCACCGGCGCGAAGCCCGGCGTCCCGTCGAAAGGAAATCCGGACCGGCCCCTGGAGGATGTAGTCCTGGCTGCGGACATGGTTGATGACAACGTCGCAGAGTTCTTCGGCGAGGGGAGTGCCCCAGTCCTGCGCGCGCCGGAAATCGTCATCACTGAGCTGGACGTCAAAGACGTTGGGCGCCAGTGTGCGGCCGGCGGCCACGGTAAGGGCCTTGTGGTCCACTTCGCGGCGCAGCCTGCTGGCAATCTCCACGGGCTCAACTTGGGCTTTGGAACCGGTGGAGAAGACGCCGCGGACGGCCTTTTCAATGCCGCGTTCGACCTTGTCCAGCAGACCCATGGTTCTTCTCCTTTCCCCCCGGTTCCGGGGCAGTCGTTGTTCCTGACCAGCACCTGCAGCGCAGTGCACCGCATTGCGGCGTGCCCGCCGAAGGCAGTCACTCCTGTATCCGATACTACTGGCCAGCCCTGTGAATGACCTTAATCCACAACGGCCGGGCGCCTGCAAAAGTTCGTACTCACAACCGGGCGGCCCCGAAACCGCCCCGGCTTTGGGCGGCTTTACCGGCCGGTTTTCGATACGGTTTGGGCGTTGGCCTGAGGGGTCCCGGCATGGGGATGGCGGCTGCCGGGCGGCCAATTGGTAATTTGACGCATGTGTCCGTTATGCTTGATCTCGCTGCTTTTACGAGGTGCAGGTACGGGAAACCGGGCCGGCTGAGTAGAAGAAGTTGCGCGCGAGTGGCGGAACGGCAGACGCGCTGGCTTCAGGTGCCAGTGTCCGAAAGGGCGTGGGGGTTCAAATCCCCCCTCGCGCACGCAATTACTAGAGAGCCCCGGTCTTGGACCGGGGCTCTTTTGCGTTCCCGTCCCGCCCGTATGCCACTTCTCCCCGGCATATGGTCAAGTCCCCCTGGAACGCCGAGGGGAATAGTCCGTGCGAGGGGGAAAGTTAGCCGGGCGGGCGCGCGGAAGCCTTGAACCGGCGTCGCGAATTGGCCAGGTGGCTCCGCATGGCGGCCGCCGCGGCAGCCTCGTCGCCATCCGCGATGGCTTCCAGGATGGAGCGGTGTTCCAGTACCACCTGGTCGAAATGGTCCCGCGCATAATGTTCGACGCCGGTCATCAGGCGGGTGCGGGGCATCGCGATCATGGTCTGCCCCAGGGCTGCCAGGCAGTCGGAGTAGTAGGGATTGCCGGAGGCCGCTGCCACGGCGCGGTGGAATTCGAAGTCCGACTTCATGGCGTGGGCAGGGTGGCCCGAGCTTTCGGTAAAGGCCTCCAGTGCGGTGCCGACGGCCCGCAACTGCCTGTCCGTACGGTTGCGGGCGGCCAGTGCCGCGGCCTCCGTCTCCACCCCCAGGCGGAATTCCAGCAGCTGAAGCCTGTCTTCGGTAGTGGCCACGGGGCGGCCGCCCGGCTTGGCCGAAGGCGCGTCAGTGGGTGGAGTGAGGGCGAAACTGCCGCGCCCGCGTTCGGTTTCAACGAGTCCCTCGGCCTGCAGCCGGGTCAGGGCTGCGCGGACCACCGTGCGGCTGACGCCGAAGTCGCTGATGAGCGTGTTTTCGCTGGGCAGCTTCTCACCCGGCTGGATGACGCCGTCGACGATGCGGTTGCGAAGGTCAGCGGCGAGATCCGCGGTGAGGTTCCGGCTCATGGGTCAAGGTTACGCGCCGAATTCCACGCTCTCCGTGGTCCAGGCGCGCGCCTGGTCGCTGAGGGTGACGCCGAGGCCGGGCCGGTCCGGAACGATCATCCGGCCGTCCTTGGTTTCCAGGCGCTCGTTAAACAGCGGATCCAGCCAGTCGAAGTGCTCCACCCAAGGCTCGCGGGGGTAGGCCGCGGCGAGGTGGAGGTGGATTTCCATGGCGAAGTGCGGGGCAAGACCCAGGCCGCGTTCGTCGGCGAGGGCGGCGAGGCGGAGGAACTGCGTGATGCCGCCCACGCGCGGGGCGTCGGGCTGGATGATGTCGCAGCCGTTTGCGGCGATGAGGCCCTTGTGCTCGGCGACGGAGGCGAGCATTTCACCGGTGGCGATCGGGGTGTCCAGGACCTGCGCCAGGTGGGCGTGGCCTTCGAAGTCGTAGGCGTCCAGTGGCTCTTCGATCCAGACCAGGTCGAAGTCCTCAAGGCGGCGCCCCATGCGCAGGGCGGTGACGCGGTCCCATTGCTGGTTGGCGTCGACCATCAGCGGAACGTCCGGCCCGATATGCTCCCGGATGCCTGCGACCCGGCGGAGGTCCTCCTTGCTGTCCGGCAGGCCCACCTTGATCTTGATGCCGCCGATGCCTTCCTCGATGGACCGTGTGGCTCGTTCCTTCACTTCATCGAGGGTGGCGTTGAGGAAGCCGCCGGAGGTGTTGTAGGTCCGCACCGAGTCGCGGTATGAGCCCAGGAGCTTCGCCAGCGGCAGTCCTGCGCGTTTTGCCTTCAGGTCGTACAACGCGATGTCGACGGCGGCGAGGGCCTGGGTGGCGACGCCGGAGCGGCCTACGGAGGCGCCGGCCCACGAGAGTTTGGTGTAGATCCTGGCGATGTCATTGGGGTCCTCGCCTATCAGGCCTTCGGCGACCTCTTTTGCGTGGGCGTACTGGGCCGGCCCGCCGGCGCGCTTGGAGTAGCTGAAGCCGATGCCGGAATGCCCGAGTTCGGTGGCGATCTCGGCGAACAGGAAGACCACCTCGGTCATGGGCTTCTGCCGGCCGGTGAAGACTTTGGCGTCGCTGATGGGAACGGTGAGTGGCAGGCGCGCGGTGGACAGCTTGACGTGCCGGATCAGATCGACGGTGCTCATGGATTCTCCTAAAGGCGTGGCGGGGCTCCATCGCCCACAACCTTAGGATATAAGTTGCAAACTTGTATTACAAGTGTTGACGCCTTCGGAAAAGAACCACGCCCGCCGATCGGCCGCTACTTCCTGATTGCCCCGAAACCTGCAATCAGGGCCTCGAGGCCAAGGTGGAAGGCGGTGTCCGCCGGGCGACCCCGCTCCTGCCCGGCCGGCGCGTCCTGTCCCGACGCCGAACTTCGCACGGCAGCCGTGAAGTATGGGGTGGATTCGGCCATGGATCCTGATTCGAAGATGTCCTCCGGTGCCGTGACATCGTAAGCGGAACCAAAGATGAAGGACTCCAGTGCCACGATGGACGGCACGATGTGGTCCTGGGGGAATCCGGCGTCGAAAAATCCCTTGCTGACGGTTTCGTACATGGCGAGGGTCTGCGGGGCGTCCGTAACCGGCAGGACGGCGATGACGGGAATCAGCGGGGTGTGTTCGGCAAAGACGTCCCGGTAGCTCCAGGCCCAGGTCCGGACGGCGTCTTCCCAGCCGCCGGCGCCAAATCCGGAGACATCCACCAGGGACATCAGGTGGTCCTCCACCAGGAGCAGGACGTCCTGCTTGGATGCCACGTGGTTATAGAGTGCGGACGGTGCCACGTCGAGCACCTTGGCGAGGGCTGCCATGGTCAGTCCGTCATAGCCCTTGCGGCTGACCAGATTCAGTGCGGCAGACGTAATCCCTGCCTTGTCCAGCACCGCCGCCGACGGCCTGCCCGCCCGCCTCCTCTGCGCGCCCCCGCTGGTGGCGGTGCGTCCGTGTGCGGCTGATACTGCCGGCATTGCTGCCCTTTCGTTGATGGTCTCCAGCATTATTCCATCCGGTACTTCCACTCCCGGCGACCACCGGCTATAGTTCTGATAAATGAATGACATTCATTTAGTGGTTTCCGTCACCAGGGAAGCCAAAGAGAGGACATCATGCTGAACCTGAACCGCGACGTCGTGGTCGTTGGAGCCGGGCCGTCCGGACTCACCGCCGCCCGTGAACTGAAGAAAGCCGGCCTCACCGTTGCCGTGCTCGAGGCCCGCGACCGCGTGGGCGGCCGCACCTGGACTGACACCGTGGACGGCGCGATGCTCGAGATTGGCGGCCAGTGGGTCTCCCCGGACCAGACCGCCCTCCTGGAACTGCTCCAGGAACTGAGCCTGGACACCTACCCGCGTTACCGCGACGGCGAATCCATCTACATCGGTGCGGACGGCAAGCCCGTGCGCTACTCCGGCGACACCTTCCCTGTGGACGCGGACACAGCCGTCGAAATGGACCGCCTGGTGGCCCTCCTGGACGGCCTGGCCGCCGAAATCGGTGCCACGGAGCCGTGGGCCCACCCGAAGGCCCGCGAACTGGACACCATCTCCTTCCATCACTGGCTGCGGCAAAACTCGGCCAACGAGGAAGCCTGCAAGAATATCGGTCTCTTCATTGCAGGCGGCATGCTCACCAAGCCGGCCCACGCCTTCTCCGCCCTGCAGGCGGTCCTGATGGCTGCCTCCGCCGGCTCGTTCACCCACCTAACCGACGAGGACTTCATCCTGGACCGCCGCGTGGTGGGCGGGATGCAGCAGGTTTCGCTGCTGCAGGCGCAGGAGCTGGGCGACGACGTCGTCCTGGATTCCCCGGTGCGCACCATCAACTGGGAGCCGGATGCCGACGGTGGGCACCGCGTGAGCGTCGAGTCGGACCGCGCCACGGTCAACGCCCGGTTTGTGATCATGGCCGTGCCGCCGAACCTCTACTCCCGCGTCTCCTTCAACCCGCCGCTGCCGCGCCGCCAGCACCAGATGCACCAGCACCAGTCCCTAGGCCTCGTCATCAAGGTCCATGCCGTCTACGCAACGCCTTTCTGGCGGGACAAGGGGCTCTCGGGCACCGGCTTCGGTGCTGATGCCCTGGTCCAGGAGGTGTACGACAACACCAACCACGGAGACTCCCGCGGCACCCTGGTGGGCTTTATTTCCGATGAAAAGGCCGACGCCGTCTTCGAACTCAGTGCCGAGGACCGCAAGCGCGCCATCCTGGAGTCCATCGCCGGCTTCCTTGGCGAGGAGGCGCTGGCTCCGGAGGTCTACTACGAGTCCGACTGGGGCTCGGAGGAGTGGACCCGCGGCGCCTACGCTGCCAGCTACGACCTGGGCGGCCTGCACCGCTATGGAAAGGACCAGCTGGCTCCCGTTGGCCCGATTTACTGGTCCTCCTCCGATCTTGCTGCTGAAGGCTACCAGCACGTCGACGGGGCTGTCCGCATGGGACGCCTGACTGCCGCGCGCATCGCCGAGGTGGCAAAGGTTCCGGTCGCCGCCGGCTGGTAAATAAGCATGCTTACTAATAGGCTGTCGGCGGGGAGCGTCCCCGACTCCAGACGAACGAGGTGAGGCATGACTGACGCCCAGAGCATCAGCAAGGTTACTGAGATCATCAACGATGCCAAGATCGGGATGGTCACCACCATCAACGAAGAAGGCGCCCTCGTCAGCCGCCCGCTGGCAGTCCAGGAAGTCATGGACGACGGCGACATGTGGTTCTTCACCGGCCTTGGTACCTCGCAGGTTGCGCACGTCCGGGCTGATCCGCGCGTCAACGTCGCCTTCGGCAAGAACACCGAATGGGTTTCCGTGGCCGGAACCGCCGAGGTGGTCACGGACCGGGCCAAGATCCACAAAATGTGGAACCAGGTGGTTGAAGCCTGGTTCCCGGACGGTCCGGACACCCCGGAGGTGTGCCTGCTCCGGGTCGAATCCGAATCCGCGGAGTATTGGACCAGCCCGGGGGGCACGGCGGCAACCGTGCTGCAGTGGGTGAAGTCGAAGGTCACCAACAGCCGGATGAGCGTTGGCGAGAGCGGAACCGTGGAGCTCTAAGCAGTACCAGGGGCGGGGCGGCTACGGCTGCTCCGCCCTTTTCAGTGCCTGGAGGACGGCCGGCAGCAGCACGTCATTCCGGCCCCACAGCGGATCCAGGATTTCCACGTACCAGGAGTCCGCGAGGAGCAGGGCCAGGGCATCGTTGGTTTCCACTGCCCAGTCCCGGATCTGTTCCTCCTCCACCGGGTTCTCGCTGGAGCCGAGCACCGTTGTGACTTCCGATCCGGCCAGCGTCACTGGGATGGCTGCGCTGCTTGCCTCACCAGGTGCGTGCGCCACGGTCACCAACTCGGTGCGGGTGGATAACGCCAGCAGTTCGCCGGCGGTGGCGGCGCTGCAGAATCCCGTGACATACTCCCGTTGCGCCGCGGCGCCCTCACGGATGCCGGGCTGTGATTCCTTGGTGAACAGCCCATGCCGGTTCAGCTCGGCCAGGGCTTTGGCGATGGGCTTGGTCTCGTTGTCGGAGCCCGGAGCAAAATGTCCGGGCTGGTATGAACTCCCGCCCTCCAGCCACCGGGCGGTCAATTCCCCGGCGGCCTCGAGGGTGGTGGCTTGGCGCCAGACCCCACGGTCCTCCAGCAGCCTTCCGAACTTGTCATGGACCGGCATATCCTCAGGCTTCATCTTCTGAGGCTAGCGCCGGTGCTGCTGCCCGATCCACCGCTCCCGACACAGCACTTAACGTCAGCCGGCTTGGTCGGCTGGCAGGCGGGACGGAATTCCCGCCGCCCGCTCGGCCGCCGCCAGGGTTGCCGCGAGGCTTCCAACGGCGTCCGGGTAGGTGGTGTGCGCGGCAGTGCGCAGCTGGTCCGCCCTCCGCATTGCCTTGATCAGGGCCGAGGTCTCCGGCAGCCGCACATCGGCCAGCGCGGGGTAGTCGATACTGCTGGCCGGATCGAGCTCATAGCGGCGCCAGCGGACCAGAAGCTCGTCATGGCGTGCTGTGGCGGCCTGATGGGCGGAGAGCTGCTGCCGGTGCTCACGGCGCGCCGCATGCCAAGCCAGGTACCGGGGAGTGCCGTGGTGGGCGCCAATTCCCGCGGCCACAGCGGCTCCCGCCATGACAAGCCCGGCCCAGGGGGACACCATGGCAGGAATGATCAACGCAGGAAGTGCTACGCACGAGCCCAGGAAGACGTCCCAAAAAAGCTGGTCCGGCACCTCCCCCGCGCGGCCCGCCCGGCCCGCGGCCCGCCGTCGTACGGAAAAAACAGTGGCGGCCACGCTGGCAACCAGTACCGGACCGCATAACAGGACCGCCCATGCACCCTGATGCAGTCCCTGGAACAGGAATTCGGCCATGGCTGACATTTTGCACCTCCAGCGCCCGCAGGCCCGGCCGGAACGCCCGGGCTGGTCATTCCATTGCATCGTCTTCCGGGCACAGCGTCAATGGCGTTAGGCCCCGGAATAAACGCCGAACAGCGCTGTTGTCCCGACTAGAGGCGCCGTGCAGGCAAGGAGACGGACGATGGTCAGGATCGCAGTGGTGGCGGGCAGTACGCGGCCGGGACGACGCGGCCGTGACGTGGCCGACTGGGTGCTCAGGCGCGCGGGGGAGCACGGCGGGGCCGAATTCGGGATGCTGGACGTGGCAGACTTCGATCTTCCGCTCCTGGACGAGCCGGTGCCGCCTTCACGGGGCAAATACCAGCACGACCATACGAAGCGGTGGGCCGCGGCGGTCAGGGAATTCGACGGGTACATCTTTGTCACCGCCGAATACAACCATTCAGTTCCCGCGGCCCTGAAGAATGCTTTGGACTACCTCTACGCCGAATGGAACAACAAGGCAGCCGCATTCGTCAGCTACGGGAGCGCCGGTGGTGTCCGGGCGGTGGAGAACCTGCGGCTGATCGCCGGCGAGCTCCAGATGGCCGACGTGCGGGCCCAGGTTGCGCTCACGTTTGCCACCGACTTCCGGGAGTACACCAGCTTCACACCCTCCGACGGCGCCGAACAGGCACTCCAGCGGCTCTTTGGCCAGATCATTTCCTGGTCGACCGCACTGCAAACGCTCAGGGCATGAGTACCGTGGACCCATGCGTATCAAAATGTGCAGCATCCACGTCCAGGATCCCGCCACCGCCCATGCGTTCTATACAGGGACCCTGGGCTTCGACACGCTCATGGCCATGCCTGAGTACAACCTCTACATCATCAAGGACCCTGGCGCGGATGACAGTTCCACCGGGCTGCTCCTGGAACCCAGCGACAACCCGATCGGCGCGGACTACATGAACGCCGTCCGTGAGGCAGGCCTGCCCGCCATCGTCTTCGGCGTCCCGGACGTCCAGGCCGAGTACGAACGGCTGACGGCCGCCGGTGTCAGCTTCAAGACCCCGCCCACCACGGATCCGTTCGGCACCAGCGCCGTGTTCGACGACGGCTGCGGCAACTACATCCAGATCCACCAGGACTGAGGGCTACTTCGCCTGTTCGCGGTCCTTCTTGGACTGCTTCTTCACGGCCTCATCCTTGACCCGCTGGGCCTCGGCGCGGACGGCCGCGTGCGTGGAGCGTTCGGTGACCAGCCACTGCGGCGGTGCCTGCAGCAGGGCGGTGATTTCCGCCGTCGTGAGCGCTTCCTCCACTCCGCCGCGGGCCAGGCCGCTGATGGAGACGTTGAGCTTCTGGGCGACCACCGGCCGGGGGTGCGGACCGTTGCGGCGAAGTTCGGCGAGCCACTCCGGCGGGTTGGCCTGAAGCTCGGCGAATTCCTCGCGGGTGATGGTTGAATCCTGGAACTCCTGCGGCGCAGCAGGCAGGTAGATGCCAAGTTTCTTGGCAACAGTTGCCGGCTTCATGGACTGGGAGTTTGCAGAGGTCATGCTTCAAGGGTATCCGGGCGGCGGGTACTGTGAAGACGTGCCCGCCGACAATACCCCTGCCCCTGACGCCCCCGATGCCATTGCCGGGGCCGAGCCGCGGATGCTGCGCATCTCCTACGTGGCAGGAGTGACGCCGGGCAAGTGGATCCGCCGGTGGGAGGAGCGGATGCAGGATATTCCGCTGCGGGCATTCATGGTCGACGACGCTGACCAGCTTCAGGTGCTGCGTGACAGTGCGGCGGACATGGCGTTCGTCCGCCTTCCGGTGGACCGGGAAGGCCTCAGTGTTATCCCGCTGTATGAGGAGCAGCCCGTGGTGGTGGCTCCCAAAGGCCACGAGATTTCGGTGTTCGAGGAAGTGGCGCTTGCGGACCTCGCACAGGAATCGTTCCTCGACGTTGCTGCATTGGGCGGACCGGAGGCGGCGCTCCAGGTGGTTGCCGCCGGTGCCGGGCTGGTGATCCTGCCCATGCCGGTGGCGCGCCACTTCAACGTCAAAGACACGGTGGCGCGGCGGCTGACCGGGACGGACGGAACGGAAATCGCGTTGGCCTGGCCCGCCGAAGCCACGGACGAGGTCCTCGAGGAATTCATTGGCATCGTGCGCGGGCGCACCGCCCAAAGTTCGCGGCAGCCGTCGGCCCAGCCGGTCAAGGAAAAGAAGGAAGCCAAACCTGACCGGCGGGGAACCGGTACCAAAAAGGCGCCCAAAGTGGCCCAGCGCTACGCCCCAAACCCGGACAAGGGCCGGGGCCGGGGCTCGCGAAAAAAGGGTAAAAGATAACCAATTCCGGGTTCGCCGGCAGTCGAATGATAAGTCTACTTGCGAATATGTTGCTAAGCATGCTTATTGTAGGAGGGTAGCGACGCGGGGTGACCAGCACCTTGCCACCTGCAGGAAGGCCGCGGCCCGATGACCAGCAACCTCGATCCCGATGCCCGGAGCAGTTACCGCCTGATCTCGCTGGCGGCGCGTATGATCCAACGGCGCCAGGACGATGCCCTGGCCCACCTTGGCCTGACCCGTGCAGCCGTTATCGCCTTGGAAGGGCTCACCGGCGGCCCGCTTAACCAGGAACAGCTCGCCGAGGAGATCAGGGTCCAGAGCCAGACGCTGGGCCGGGTCCTCACGCGCCTGGAAGCCGCCGGACTGATTACCCGGACCCGGCAGGCCTCGGACCGCCGGCAGTTGAAAGTGGAGTTAACCAATTCCGGCACCGCTGCCGTCGAAGCCGCACGGCAGGCGGAGGTCAACGCCTATCCACATGACTCCGACATCTCCTGGAAGGCCCTCCGGGAGGAGCTCACCAAGTTTGTCCACGCCGTGCCGCCCGGCAGGGAAACAGGTGTGGTCCCGTTTGCCCCGCCCGAACACCGTACCGGGCACCGGGCGCAGTCCAGCCGGGCAGGCGGAATGCGGGCGTGGGACCAACCCCGCCAGAATTGAGTACGCAGAAATCCTGCTGAAAGGGGCCTTCCGACCCCCTTGCGGGTCAGGCGCGGCAGGCGTCCTTGAGGGCCTTGACCGAGTCCGCGGGCACCTGGTCTCCGGAGGCGGCCACGTCGCCCAGCGGCGTCGTAATTTCCGCGGGGACCCCGGCCTCCCGGGCCGCGGATACCAGCCCGGCCAGCGCCTTCTTGTCCTCCACACTGACAAGCCCGTCCTGGACCCTGGCGCAGATCTGCTTGGTGACCTCCTGAGCAACGGCGGAGGCCGCCTGGGAAGCGGCAGCGCTGGCCGCGTTGCCGGCCGCGTCCCCTGCCGCACCGCACCCGGTCAACAACACGGCTGTGGACAATGCGGCGGCAAGGACTGTGTGGCGGCGGATCATGGTTCCAGCCTACCGGCGCGCGGGAACCCCCAGGATGCTGTCCAGCAGCCCGTTCCGGAATTTGCCCTCGGGATCGTGCCCAGAGGCGTAGGCGCGGAAGTCTGCGAAGCGCGGATACAGCTTCTCCCAGTCGTAACCGTCCGGGGTGAACAGCTTCCCCCAGTGCGGCCTCGCCCCGAAGGGCCGCAATGCTTCCTCGAGGACCGGCAGGAATGCCTCCACCTCGGGTTGCAGCGGCTTCCACGTGAAGTGCAGGGCCACACTCTGCTGCCGGAAGAACGGGCTGAGCCAAAACTCATCGGCGGCGCCGGTGCGGATCTCCGAGACGAAGAGCAGGGGTGCGAGCTGGTCCGCCAGGGCCCGGACCGCCTGGAGGGCCGCGGGGGCGTGCCCGATGGGAAGGATGAACTCGCTTTGCAGTTCATCGCCGTTGCTCGGTGTGAATTCATGGCGGAAATGCGGCAGCCGGTCCAGCCACGGCCCGGGCTGGTCCATCTGGATGGTGCAGTTCTCGGCAGACATGTCCGGCAGCGGGTGGCGTGGACGGAGGGCCGCGCTGGCCCCGTGCAGGTTGGCCAGTGGCTCTTCCCCGGCGAGGGCCTTGAGCCAGACCTGGTTGACGGTGTCACCTGCGTAGTCCGTAAAAAGGCTGACGCTGTAGGCGCTCGACACGATGGTAGTGAAATCCTCCAGCGCAGCGTCCCACGGAAGGTCTTCCAGGACGCGCTGGCGCATGCTGAAGCTTGGCCGCACCGCCAGTTCCAGCCCGGTGACGATGCCGAGGGCGCCGATGCCCACCACGCTGGCAAGGAAATCGTCCCCGTCCTTCCGGGACAGCGTGACCTGCTCGCCCGAGGCCCGTACCAGGTCAATGGACTCCACGGCGCCGGCCAACGCGGGGTTGTTGACGCCCGAACCGTGCGTGCCGGTCTGCACCGCGCCGGCCACCGAAATGTGCGGCAGAGACGCCATGTTATGGATGGCAACGCCGGCCTCTTCCAGTGTCCGGCACAGTGCCCCGTAGCTCACCCCGCCGCTGACGCGGACCATTCCACGGTCCGGATCCACCTCCACCTGCTGTGGGAGCGCGTCGAGGAGGACGTGTACACCGTCCGTGTCGGCAACGCGGTTGAACGAGTGCCGGGACCCCAGGGCCTTAACCCGCGGCGAGCCGGCGACGATGGCCGCCAGTTCGCTGACCGATTCCGGCCGCCGGACTTCGGCGGAGGAGTATTCAAGGTTTCCTGCCCAGTTCTTCATTGAGTGGCTTTCGGTTGGTATCAGGTTCATCCCACTGTCAGCGCTAACAAAGTGGGCTGTCAAGGCACTTCCGCTGTATGGGCGGCGGGGGCGCCTGATCCCGCGGACCAGCCCCTGGCTGACGGCTTGGCGCCGAAACAGCCAGGGGCGGTGCCCGGCATCTCCACTGCCGCGGCGGTTTTTTGTCAGGAGGCTTTTGGCTCTCCTGCCGGTGTGGTGCGCGGTGGCGGAACGCGGCGGCTGCCCGTGGCTTCGAAGGCCGCGGCCAACCGGAGCAGGTCCGTGTCGCTGTAGGCCTTGCCGGCGATGGTCAGGCCCACGGGCATGGCAATGTCCGCCGCGGTTCCCATCGGGACGGTGACCGTGGGGATCCCCAGGTGCCGGGGGACCAGGTTTCCGTTGGCCACCCACACGCCATTGCGCCAGGCGATGTCTGCGGAAGCCTCATTGGTGTCGGCGTCGGCCGGTGCAACGTCGGCGGCTGCCGGGAACACCACGGCATCCAGGCCCAGCCGGTCCATCCATTCCTCCAGGTCAACGTGACGGGTTTCCTCGAGCCCTGCCAGGCCTTCGGGCAGGTGCGGAATGTCGGCCAGGACGGGAACACCGTGCTCCCGGATCCAGGCGGGATAGTCGCTGATGTCGTCATCGAACCCGTCGTAGCGGTCCGGCAGCGAACCTTTGGGGGCGGGGAAGATGGCGGAGCCGTCCACGTCGGCAAGGCGGTTCAGCTGCGGATCGCCGTTGGCATCCAGGAAGTCATTCCATG
Organism: Pseudarthrobacter sp. YAF2; assembly: GCF_052113345.1. Classification (NCBI taxonomy): domain Bacteria; kingdom Bacillati; phylum Actinomycetota; class Actinomycetes; order Micrococcales; family Micrococcaceae; genus Pseudarthrobacter; species Pseudarthrobacter sp. YAF2. Next base: position 238,472 of record NZ_JBFRDA010000003.1, read on the forward strand.
CCCAGGCAGAGAGGTCCACGATCTCCCGCCTCAGATACTCCGGGGACACCAGTCCCCGCGTGGCGATAGTGGATGCCCCTGGCCTGTCCCCTTCGTAGTTGGACACCACGGGGAAGTCCACCTCGATGACCTCGGCACCTGCGGCTTCCAGGTCGCGCCGGGCCGCGTTCCAGAGGTCCAGCACCGATGAGCGTGTATCGATGCGTTGCCCGGTGGGACCACCGATGCCCGGTTTGGTCGCCGTTCCGGCTTCGGGATCGGCGTTGATGTACATCCGGGGGATGCCCAAGCGCTTGCCGGCGAGCACGCCCGCGGCCGCACCGGCGTCCGGCACGGACAGGTCAACGTACGACGCCGGCCGGACGGTTGATGCCCTGGGTACCTGAACCCAGGGCTGGACGCGCCAGAAATCCCCGCGTGCCTCGGCGTCATCCGCCACCACGACGTCAAGGACCTCCAGAAGGTCGGCCATGGTCCGGGCGTGCGGAACCACCACGTCCATGGTGGGTACCAGCGGCCAGTTGCCGCGGACTGAGATCACGCCGCGGGAGGGCGTGTAGGCGCAGAGGGCGTTGTTCGAGGCCGGGGCACGCCCCGAGGACCAGGTTTCCTCGGCGAGGCCGAAGGCCGCGAAACTGGCGGCAGTGGCCGTTCCGGAGCCGTTGGATGAGCCGGACGCGAACGCTGCGGTGAGGTAGTCCGCGCTGTACGGGCTCTCCGCCCGGCCGTAAACCCCGCGCTGCATCCCGCCATTTGCCATGGGAGGCATATTGGTGAGGCCGATCAGGACCGCCCCGCCGGCCCGGAGCCGTTCAATGGTGAACGCATCCCGCTGCGCCACCAGGTCCGTGAATGCCGGGGAGCCGGCGGCCACGGTGAGGCCCCGGACCTGGTAGCTGTCCTTCGCCGTGTACGGGATGCCGTCCAGCGGGCCCAAGGTGAAACCGGCCGCCCGGCGCCGGTCGGACGCCTGTGCCTCGGCCACCGCCTCGGGATTCATGACCACCAGGGCATTCAGGCATATGCCTGACGAGTCATATTTCTTGATCCGCTCCAGATACAGCCCCACGAGTTCCTCGCTGGTGACCTCGCCGGATTCGAGCGCGGCGCGGAGCCGGCTGATGCCGGCCTCCACGACGCTGAAGCCGAGTGCCGCGGGCACCGGTTGCTGTTCCGCCATGACTTTCACGCGATTCCCTCCCTCACGGCGGGCTGTTGCTGGGTGATGCAGTGGATGCCGCCGCCGAAGGCGAAGATGTCGCGGGCGTCCACCAGTTCCACCGTCCGGCCCGGGTAGGCGCGTTCCAGGATGCCGGCGGCGATGGCGTCGTTGGGGTCGTCGAAGCTGCACAGCACCACCACGTTGTTGGCCACATAGTGGTTGATGTAGGACCAGTCCACCCAGCCTTCATCGTCCTTGAGTGTTGTGGGCGCGGGAACGTCGATGATGCGCAGAGGCCGGCCCTGCGCGTCCAGTTGGCCGGATAAGACGGTCTTGAGCTGCAAGTACACGGCATGGTCAGGGTGGGCGGGATCGTCCTGGCGGTGCAGCAGGATGGTTCCGGGTCCGGCGAACGCAGCGACGATGTCCACGTGGCCGCGGGTACCGAATTCGTCGTAGTCGCGTGTGAGTCCGCGCGGCAGCCAGATGGTCTTGCTGGTGCCGAGGGCCGCGGATACCTGGGCCTCGACCGATTCCTTGGTGGCGCCGGGGTTGCGGCCCGGATCGAGTTGGACGGTCTCGGTCAGCAGTACCGTTCCTTCACCGTCCACATGGAACCCGCCGCCCTCGTTCACCAACGAGCTTGGCCGGACGGGCACGCGGGCCGTGGCGGCGACGGTGCCTGCCACGGCTTCGTCCTTGCCCCAGGCTGCCCATTCCTGGGCGCCCCAACCGTTGAAGATCCAATCCACGGCGGCCAGCGAACCGTCCGGCTGGTGCACGAAAGTGGGCCCGCTGTCGCGGAGCCAGGCGTCGTCGAGCGGAACCTCCACGACGTCGATGCCCGCACCGAGCCATTCCCTTGCGGCGGTGGCGTCGCGGGGGTCGGCCACGACGGCTACGGGCTCGTACCGGGCGATGGTTTGGGCCACCTTGGTCCATGCGGCGCGGGCGCGGTCCAGGGTTGGGCTGCCTGCGGGGCCGAAGGTTTCATTGGGTGGCGGAAAGGCCATCCAGGTGCGCTGGTGGGCTTCCCACTCGGCAGGCATTACGGTGGCGACAGAGGGGGAAACTGGGTTGGGGGCGGCGGTGGCCCCAACGGCGGTCGAATAAATGAATGACATTCATTTATTATGGCGAGACGGATGTGCCGTGCGCAAGGGTTACGTCGATTCAGTCCATGCCTGACCGGTCCACTGCTGCCAGGATGGCCCGCGCCAGTTCCGCCGGCTTGGTGAATTGCGGCCAGTGACCGGTGGGCAGGTCGACATATTCGACGTCGCGGATCCGTGCCAGTTCGGCAACGAACGGGCTGCCGGCCGCGATCCACTCCCTGAGCACCGCGGAGGGAAACTCGCAGGCAATCACGGTGGCGGGCACCGTGTAGCGGCGCTCGTCGTGCAGGTGCTGCCTGCCGTAGGCCACACCCTTGGGTTCGGGGATGGCGCGGGCCCGGAACGCCCGGCGGAGTGTGTCGTCAAGGTCTACGAGGTCGGCGTCGTCGAAGCTGTCCCACGGCGGAAGAGGGACGTCGTCGCCCACCGCGGGCAGTTCGTCGTTGATCACACCCCCTTCACCCAGGGGGCCGCTGTCCACGTAGATGGCCCGTTCCACCTCGTCCGGCCGTGCGTCCACGGCCCCGTGGATGATGGCGCCGCCTCCCGAATGCCCCACCAGGACCACGTTGCCGCCGACGGCGTCAACTGCTTCCACCACAGCATCGATGTGGTCTTGAAGTCCTATTCCGGTCCGGCTGGAATCCACCGATTCCAGTCCGGGCAGCGTCAGGGGGTGGGGCCGGTGCCCCGCCGCCTCCAGCGCAGGTGTCACCTCCGCCCACGACGAGGCGTTCAACCAGAAACCGGGTACCAGGATGATGTCCATGACCGCACCCTACTCCCCGCCCCCTGCGCGGGAGCAAGGCCGTGACCACCTCCGGCTCCGGCCTTTCCCGCCATCCCGGCCGCTCCGTTCGGAGGCTTCCCGCTCTGCCCAGCGCTGCGACTTCCCCGCAGATACCACCTTCTGCTGCCATTCGCGGTGGTAAGCCCGCTCGGCGGCCACATCGGAGCGGCGGGCCAGAGCGGCGATTTCCCGCTGCATCTTCAGGTACGAATTCCAGCGCCGCTCCTCCAGGACGCCGCCGTCGATCGCTTCCCGCACCGCGCAGCCGGGCTCACTGCCGTGCGCGCAGTCCGCAAACCGGCAGCCGGCTGCCAGTTCCTCCACATCGCCGAACATCCCGCCCAGCCCTTGCGCGGCGTCGAACAGTCCAAAGCCGCGCACCCCGGGGGTGTCCATCAGCACCGTGCCGTTGGACAGTGGCACCAGTTCGCGGGCGGTGGTGGTGTGCTTGCCCTTGAAGTCGCCGGACCTCACCTCACCGGTCTCTTGGACTTCACGCCCCGCCAGGGCGTTGATCAGCGTGGACTTGCCGGCTCCGGACGGACCCAGGAGCACGATGGTTCCCCCAGCCGGAATGCGGCCCAGCAGTTCGTCGATGCCGTCGCCGTTTTCCGTGGACGTGGTGACCACGTCCACGCCTGCCGCCTGCAGGATCACCTTCCCGACGACGTCGTCCGCCACCTGCGCAAGGTCAGCCTTGGTGATAATCACCAGGGGAGTGGCCCCGGAGTCCCATACGGCCACCAAGGTGCGTTCCAGCCGGTTGTGGGTGAGCGGCCGGTCAACGGGCACCACCACGCCAACGGTGTCCATATTGGCGGCCAGGACCTGCCCCGCTGACGAGTCCTCGAACGCGCGTTTCCGGCTGAGTTCGGACAGTCGGGGGAGGACGGCAAGGATTTGCCGCCCGCCGGCGCGGTTGGGGCCGATCCAGACCCAGTCACCGGTGACGGGCTGCCCACCCGAGAGCGGATAGGGCAGGTGGAGCAGCCCATCAGCGACGGCGACCAGCAGCAGGGTGCGGTCCACGCGCACCACGCGGCCGGGGCCGGTGGCTTCGGGGTTGGGATGCGCGGCGAAATGGCGGGCGACGGCGGGCGTGTAGCCGTAGGCGGATGGGCCGCCAGCTGTTGAAGTGTTGTTGCTGGCATAGGTGTCCAGGGCGTTGCCTGAAGGAAGATGCACGATGGTTTCCTCGGAAAGGTCCCCAGTGCAGGCGCGAGGTATCAGTCAGGTATCTCAGGAAAGGCGCGTGCAGCGGGAAAGGATGGTTGATGGTGTTGATGCGGGGCGCTCACGGCGCGCGGCAACTGCAGTCATCAGAACCACCTCCTCTCCCCCCTGCGGGCTCCCGTCATCCTGCCGGTACGGCAAGATGGGGCCGGAACCCACTGTAGTGGGCGCCTGCGTCGGGCACCAGAGGCAGGCGCTGCCGTTCAGTGTGGGTCGCAGCGCTTAATCATGGTGCGGGTTCTTCTGCGCGGCGCAGCGGGATGTGATACTTGCTGCGGCAGCATTCGGGCATTTGGGGGGATTTCGGGCGGATGGTTCTGGATACGGCAACCCTGCGCATCGCTTTTGCCCTCATGGCCCTGGTACTGGTGGTTCTCTTCTACTTTTCCGCATACCGGGTAACGCGGTCGCCCTACAGTGCATGGTGGTGCGGAGCGCTGTTGTTCTTCCTGGCGGGATCGGCCTGCTTCCTGCTCGACGGCACCCCCCACCAGGTCTGGGCCAACCCGCTGGGGAACACCCTGCTGGTGCACGGCGGCGTGGCGGTCTGGGCCGGGGCACGTTCCTTGCGCACGGCGCGCCCCCCAAAGTGGGCCTTCACCGGCATCCCCCTGGTCACGCTGGTTGCCTCCGCGCTGGACCACCCGGCCACCAACACGTGGTCCGGCGGCGCCGTGTTCCTCGCCGCCATGAGCGCCACCATCGGGCTGGCATCCCACGAGCTCTGGCGCCTTGAGCCCGGCTACTCGCGGGTCCGGATCCCCATGGCCGTGGCCGCGGGAGGGCTTTCCGTCTTCTACTTCTTCCGGTGGGTGGCGTTCCTTCTGGACGGCCAGGACGGTCCGGTGTTCGTCACGGTCTTCGGTTCCGCCGTGACCACCATGGTGACCATGGTGCTGCTGGTGGTGGTTTCCTTCAGCATGGCCGCACTGAGCAGCGAACAGCAGACACGTGCCCTCCGCGTAGTGGCCACCCGCGATGACCTCACCGGCCTCCTGAACCGCAAGGCGTTCCTGGACCTTGCCGCCGAGCAGCTCGCCGACCGCGCCATCACCCGCGGATCCGGGGCGCTGATCCTTGCGGACCTGGACCACTTCAAGACAGTCAACGACACCTACGGGCACGCTGCCGGGGACTATGCCCTGAAGGCGTTCGCGGATGCCTGTGTGGCGACCGTTCGCTCCACAGACTTGACCGGGAGGTACGGCGGCGAGGAGTTCGTCATCCTGGTTCCCGGGGCCAGCGCCGGGCGGGCGGAGGCAATCGCCGAGGAAATCAGCCGGCGGCTCGCCGATGCTGCCACACCGGACGGCCTGGAACTGCCCACGGCGAGTTACGGGATTTCCACCTACGACGCCGGCACCGCAAGCGTGGACCACCTCATCGCATCGGCGGATGCGGCCCTCTACAAGGCCAAGTCGCTGGGCAGGAACCGCGCCGCCCGCAGCGACGAAATGCTTTAGGCGGCGCGGTTCCGGACGGCTCCTACTTGGAGTTGAGCGCGTCCGCCTTCTCGGCCAGGACGGCCAGGGCCACGCTGTCCGGCCGCTCAACCGTGCTCTGGATGCTCACCGACATGCCGGTGCGTGCGGCTTTGAGGACGGACTCCATGACCTCCAGGACGTGGAAGGCAAGTGCGCCCCCCGCCCTGGGCTCCTTGCCCTGCGGGGTGGCTGCAAGGTCCGCGATGCCGAACCCGCGTCCGGAATCGACATATCCTGCCGAGACGGGAAGGGTTTCCCAGTCCTCCGCACCCAGGGAAAACAACTGGACGTCACCGTCAAAGTGGTTGGGGTCCGGTACCACCAGGGACCCGCGCTCACCGTGGATTTCGATGTTGGGACTCTTGGTTTTGACCGCGTCGAAGCTCATGAACAGCGTGGAGAGTGCGCCGGAGGCGTGAACCAGGACCCCCGTGACGTGGGAGTCGATGTTGACCGGTACTTTCTCACCTTGGCGCGGCCCCGAGCCGATAGTCCGCTCATTCCTGGTGTGGCTGGCTGCTCCCACTACCGAAACCACGGGGCCCAGCAGCGTGACCAGGGCGGAAACGTAGTACGGGCCCATGTCCAGCAGCGGGCCGCCGCCGGGCTGGTAGTAGAAGTCCGGGTTTGGGTGCCACCGCTCGTGACCGGGAGTAGCCATGGTGGCGGTGGCCGAGATGGGTACGCCGATCAGGCCATCGTCGATCGCCTTGCGCGCGGTCTGGATTCCGGTGCCCAGGACGGTGTCAGGAGCGCAGCCGACGACGACGCCGGCTGCTTTTGCTGCGTCGAGCACCTGGCGTGCCTCGGCAGTCGTGGCCGCGAGTGGTTTTTCCCCATAGACCGACTTGCCCGCAGCAATGGCCTTCAGCGCGATTTCAGCATGCGCGGCCGGGATGGTCAGGTTCAGGACCAGATCCACGTCCTCCGCCGCGAGCAGTTCCTCGACGGACAGGGCGCGGACTCCTTCATAGTCGTCGGCGACGGCCTGGGCACGTGCGCCGTCGAGGTCCGCCACGGCCACCAGGTTGACCTGGTCCAGCCGGCGGAAGTTGGTGAGGTACTGCGCGATGATGGCTCCGCAGCCAATGATTCCGACGTTCAACGGCTTGCCCACAACAGGCCCCTTTCGATGATGGTGCGGACATTGGTGTCCTCGAGGATTTCAACCCGGTGCCCGGGGGTGGAGACAAAGATCCGGCCCTTGCCCCACTGGCGGGTCCAGATGGCAGGGGAGGTGACTTCCCTGTTCCAGGGGTCCCACTCGCGGACTTTCTGGGTGGTGGTGGCCAGGACATCGATGTAGTCGTCCGAGAGCACCCAGTACTGCTCGGTAACGAGGTCGAAGTCCTTGATGCCCTTGGTGATGGGGTGCTCGGCCGCCGCCGGCAACATGTTGACGGTGTAGGTCACGTAGTTGTCCGACTGCTCGCCGATGCACTCGTCCGGGTGCTTGCCGGGGTGGCAGGCGAACTGGCCGCCGATCAGGTGCAGGTAGTCGGAGGTGTTCCGGTAGGAATCTGCGATTCCGCCGTGCCAGCCTGCCAGGCCGGTGCCGTTTTCGACTGCTGCCCGCAGTCCGGCGAACTCGTCCTTTTCGATGGTGCTCATGGTCATGCACTGCATGATCAGGTCAACGCCTGCCATGTATGCAGCGTCGGCGTAGACCTTGGGGGACTCCTCCACCCGAACCTCATAGCCGTTGTCCTTGAGGTAGGGGATGAAGAGCTCGGTGGCCTCGTAGGGCTGGTGGCCGTCCCAGCCGCCGCGGACGACGAGGGCATTCTTGCGTTCAGACATTGGGTTCCTTTTGGTTGGCTCCCGGCCTTAACCGGGGAAGTGTGGGTCAGCGGCTGGCGAAGGCAGCGTCGAAGGCTGCGGCCGGCGGCGCGATGCGGGCCAGCTCCTTCACCATGGCCAGGGCCTGCGGGGCTCCGATGAGCCGGTCCATTCCGGCGTCCTCCCATTCGATGCTGGTGGGGCCTTCGTAGCCGATGGCGTTCAGGGTCCGGAAGATGCGGTTCCACTGCACGTCGCCGTGCCCTGCCGTGACAAAGTCCCAGCCGCGGCGGGGATCGGCCCAGGCGAGGTGTGAACCCAGGCGGCCGTTGCGGCCATCGAGCTGGCGGACGGATTCCTTGACATGGACGTGGAAGATCTTGTCCGCGAAGTCCTGCAGGAACATCACCGGGTCCAGGTCCTGCCAGATGAAGTGGGAGGGATCGAAGTTCAGCCCGAAATTCTTCCTGTGGCCAATCGCGTCAAGGGTCCGCTTGGCCGTCCAGTAGTCGTAGGCGATTTCGGAGGGGTGGACTTCCAGGGCGAAACGGACGCCGACCTCGTCGAAGACGTCGAGGATGGGGTTCCACCGGTCCGCGAAGTCCTGGTATCCGGCGTCGATCATGGCCTGGGAGGCCGGCGGGAACATGGCCACTGCCTTCCAGATGGAGGAACCGGTGAACCCCGTGACGGTTTTGACGCCGAGGCGGGCAGCCGCCCGGGCAGTGTCCTTCATGGCCTCGGCCGCCCGGCGGCGTACGCCTTCAGGTTCGCCGTTGCCCCAGATCTCCGCCGAGAGGATGCCCTGGTGGCGTTCATCGATGGGGTCGTCACACACGGCCTGGCCGGTCAGGTGGTTGGCGACGGCGAATACCTGGAGGTTGTTCTTTTCGAGGATGTCCAGCCGGTCCTGGAGGTAGTTGTCGTCCTCGGCGGCCCGGCGCGGGTCCAGGTGGTCGCCCCAGCAGGCGATCTCCAGGCCGTCGAAGCCCCACTCGCCGGCAAGCCGCGCCACTTCCTCAAACGGCAGGTCGGCCCATTGGCCGGTGAAGAGCGTGATTGGTCGTGTCATGATTTCCTTGATCGATTGAAGCTGGTCATTGCCTTTTGCCGAGTACTGCTCAGACTTTTTGCCACTGGCTCGAATGCGCGGCACTGGACTCCACGGCTGCCAGGACCCGCTGCACTTGGAGGGCATCGGCGAAGGACGGCTCAGGCTGGCGGCCTTCGCCGATGGCAGTGACGAGGTCCACCACTTGATGGGTGAAACCGTGCTCGTAGCCCAGGCCGTGCCCGGTTGGCCACCAGTTGCCGACGTAGGGGTGCTCGGGCTCGGTAACGAAGATCCGGCGGAACCCGGCGTCGGGCGACTCTGCGGCGTCATAGAAGGACAGGACGTTCATTTCCTCGAAATCAAAGGCCAAGGAGCCCTTGGTGCCGTTGACCTCCAGCCGCATCGCGTTCTTCCTGCCGAGGGCGTACCGTGTCGCCTCAAAGACGCCGATCGCACCCGCGGAAGCGCCGCCGTCGAACCTTGCGCTGAAGATGGCCGCATCATCAACGGTGACCTTTCCGCGTGGTGCGTCGCTGCTGATGTCGCCGTGGCCGCCCAGACCCACCATGTCGCCCGCCAAGGGACGCTCGGGGACGAAGGTTTCCAGCATCGCCGATACGCCGGTGATGTTTTGGCCGGTGACCCATTGGGCGGCATCGATGCTGTGCGCTCCGATATCGCCCAGGGAGCCTGAACCGGACTTGCTCTTGTCCAGCCGCCAGGTCATGGGGGCGTTGGCGTCCGAGAGCCAGTCCTGCAGGTACTGGGCCCGGACGTGCCGGATCTCTCCCAGCCTGCCCTGGTCCACGAACCGCTTGGCCAGTGCCAGCGCGGGAGTGCGCCGGTAACTGAAGCCGCACATCGAGAGGACCCCGCTCTTCGCGGCGGTCTCCGCCGCATGCGTCATCAGCTCGGCTTCCTCCACGGAGTTGGCCAGCGGCTTCTCGCACAGCACGTGTTTGCCGGCTTCAAGAGCCGCGATGGCTATCTCGGCATGGGTGTTGCCGGGCGTGCAGATGTCGATGAGGTCGATATCGTCGCGCTCGATCAGGCGGCGCCAGTCGGTTTCCACCGATCCCCAGCCGAGCTTGTCCGCAGCGGCGCGCACGCCATCGGCGTTCCTGCCGGCGACTGCGGTGAGCTGCGGCTGCAGCGGCAGGTCAAAGAACCTCGGTGCGGTGCGCCAGGCGTGGGAGTGGGCTGCCCCCATGAAGGCGTAGCCCACCATGCCCACCCGGAGGGGTTTTGCGGTAGTCATGAAACGGTTCTTTCTACTTGCTGAAGCCGGCCGTCAGGCCACTGAGCAGCTGGCGGCGGGCGATGACGTACACCACGAGAAGGGGAAGGGTCGCCAGCACGACGGAGGCGAGAATGGCCGGAATATTCACGCTGAACTCGCCTTGGAAGGTCCAAAGCGACAGGGGCAGGACCCTCGTGGCGGGACTCTGCGTCAGGATCAGCGGGAACAGGAAGCCATTCCAGACGTGGAGGGCGTTGTAGATGCCGACGGTGATGACGGCCGGTTTGGTCATGGGCAGGGCAAGCCGCCACAACATGGCCCAGTCGGAGCACCCGTCCAGCCGCATCGACTCAAACAATTCGTTGGGGACGTCCCGCATGAAGTTGGACAGGATGAGGACACTGACCGGGATGGCAAAGGCCACGGACGGCAGGATCAGCGCCAGCAAAGTGTCATACATGTGGGCCTTGGTGATCATCCAGTAGATCGGGATGATCGTGGCGTGCAACGGTATTGCCAGGCCCAGGAGGAAAAGGTTGTTGGTCAGGCTCAAGAACTTGCCCCGGCCGCGGACGATCGCATACGCGGCCATGAAAGAGACCAGCAGTGCCGGCAGGACGGTGCCGAGGGTGACGATCAGGCTGTTGGTGAAGTACCTGGCGAAGTTGTTGTCCAGCACCAGCTTGTAGTTGTCCAGCGTAGGTTCCGTCGCCGGAAGCATCGGGTTGGACGTGAAGAACCCGGCCTGGTTCTTGAAGCTGGTGATCACCACGTAATAGATGGGGACGATGATGACGGCGAGCCACAGCCAGCCGCCCAGGCCGCCGAGGAGGTTCGGCCGCAGCCGGCCCGGGCCCTTGGTCCGGACAGCCGGTGTTGCGGCGATGGTGCCCGTGGCCGGAGACGGGGGAACCGGGAGTTGTGTCGTGGACGCCATCAGGCACCTTCCAGTTGGCTCGCGTTGCGGTTCTTTCCGCCCAGGCGCTGGAGCAGAAGCGCCAGTCCCAGGCCGATGACGATCAGCATGACGCCGAGTGCGCTGGCCGCACCCATGTCATTGGCCTTGAAGCCCGTGAGGTACATGTGCAGCGGAAGGAGCCGGGTGCTGTAGCCGGGTCCGCCACCGGTCAAAACGAAAATGAGGTCGAAATAGGCCAGGCTGCCCACCACCATCAGGGTGGAGGACGTGATGATGGTGTACTTCAGCTGGGGCAGGGTTATGTTCCAGAACTGCCGGAACCGGCCGGCACCGTCGATTTCGGCCGCCTCATAGAGCGAGGCCGGAATCTGGCGCACGCCGCCTTGGTAGATCAGGGTGTGGAACGGGACAAACTGCCAGGCGATCACGAAGACCACCACGAAGAGGACCAAATCCGAGTTGCCGAGCCAGTCCTGCGCGAGGACGGGCAGGTTGAATCCGGGGCCCAGGCCAAAGTTCGGATCGAGCAGGGCTTTGAAGGCGATGGCGACTGCCGCCGATGACAGCAGCAGTGGCAGGAAATAGAGGACGGCGAGGGCCGCGCGGTATTTCTGGCCGCCCGCGGTGAAGACGCCCAGCAGCAGGCTGACCGGAGCCTGGACCACAAACGAGAAGAACATGACCTTGGCCGTGACCACCAGCGCATTGCCCGTCACTGGATCGGTCAGTACCGTCGTCCAGCTGGCCAGGCCCTCCAGCTTGATCTCGCCCAATCCGTTCCAGCTCGTGAAGCTGAGGAAGACAACGCCGACGAGCGGGATAACAGCAAAGGCGAGGAAGAAGACCAGCGCCGGGACGGCCAGCCACCCCGAGGGGCCCGAGTCACGGACCCCCCGGTTGGCAGAACTAAGAACAGCCATGGCCGCTTACTTTCCTATCGTGGCGTTCATGGTGCTGATGAACTGATCCGGGCTGATCTTCTGGAGGAAGATCTGGTCCAGGTTCGACAGCATGGCGTCTCCCTGGGCCGGGCTGAGGGCCTGGTCCCAGGAGAGCGTGAAACTGGGGGCGTTCTTGGCCAGGCCGTAGACGAAGGTCAGGAAATCCTTGTCCGGCGAGGCCGCCAGCTTGTCTTCAATTCCCTTGACCACCGGCACGGCGCCGGAACTGATGAGGGCGTCCGTATTCGCGTCGGTGAACATTCCGTCCTTGACGTAGGCCAGGGCGGCCTTCTTCTGGGCGTCAGTCGCCTTGGCCGAGATGGACCAGAAGTTGGAGGGGTTTCCGACGACGTTTGCCGGGTCCCCCTTGCCGCCGGACACCGTTGGGAAGGTGGTGTAACCAAGTTTCCCACTCTTGACGAAGTCTGCGGCGTCCTTCTTCATGCCCTGGTAGATCCAACCGCCCTGCAGGATCATGGCTGCCTTGCCCGTGTACATCAGGGCCTGGTCGGCGTTGCTGTCGGCGGCTACGGAAGAGAAGCCATTGATGAATCCGCCTGCGCCGGCCAGGTCCTGGATCTTGGTCAGCGCCTCCTTCACGGCTGGATCGGACCAGGCGCCGGGCTTGTTGGCGGCGATATTGGCGAAGACCTCAGGACCGCCAATGCGTTCAACGAGGTACTCGAGCCACATGAGGTCCGGCCACTTGGACTGGCCGCCCAGCGAGAACGGAGCAATGCCGGCTTGCTTGAACTTCGGCACCAGGGCCATCAGTTCGTCCCAGGTCTTCGGCGGCTGGGCACCGACTTTGTCAAAGACGTCTTTGTTGAAGTAGAGGACTACGGGCTGGACGTTGTTGTTGGGCAGCGCGTACGTCTTGCCGTTTACTTCACCGTTCTTGAGGACCGACGGAAGGTAGCGGTCCTTGACCTGCGGGTTGTCCTTGATGAAGTTGGACAGGTCATCCACCTGGCCGGCATCGACGTAGGACTTAAGGACGCCGCCGCCCCAGCCGTAGATGAAGGTGGGTCCTTCGCCGGCGCCGACGGCGGTGCGGACTTTTGTCTTGTAAGCGTCGTTGGCGAAGAAATCCAGTTTGATCGACTTGTCCGGATTCGCCTGGTTCCAGTCGTCTACCGACTTCTGCAGGACAGGCTGGTTGCCGCCGGTCAGGCCCCACATGCTGGCCGAGTCACTGCTGACGTTGGAACCGGCCGGTCCTGACGAACCGCAGGCGGCGATGCTGACTGCCAATCCCGCGGCGGTGATCGCCAAGGCTGCCGAGCGCAACTTTCGAAATGTCATGTCGTTTCCGTTCATCCTCCGGGCTCAACGCTGGGTCCCGGTAACGTATTAAGCGGGCATTGCCTCGGATTCGAGGGGTCACCCACATCGATTCGGTTGATAGTCATCACCGACGAGCATTCGAAATATTTCGAAAACTTGCGGTCGGTTGTGTAAATGTACCTATGAGAAGCGTCACAGTCAAGGCTCTACGCGGGCTTCTTTTCACTGAAATATTCAATGTTTATTGACTCGCCGCGAAAATAAGAGCAGGATTGCTGTGTTCGAAATGTTTCGAAAGACGGGAAGTTTCCTTGGTTAGGACTGAGCACACGCGGAAGGCGACACTGGCAGCCGTTGCCTTGCAGGCAGGGGTCTCAACTCCCACGGTTTCCAAGGTGGTCAACGGCCGCGAGGATGTAGCTCCGGAGACCCGGGCCCGTATCCTCCGGGCGCTCGAGCAGGCGGGGTACCAGTCGCCGGTGCAGCGGCGCACCGCCACGAGGACCGGCACGGTGATTGAAGTTGTGGTGGATGTCCTCACGGCCGCCTATACCTCCGAGGTCCTGGAGGGCGTACTGAATTTTGCGGCCGCCGAGGATGTCGAGGTCATGGTGAGTGTTACCGGCCCGGTGGCACCTGCTGCGCAAAGCGCGGAGCGGCGGGCCCAGCGGATGGTGGACGAGGGCCGGGCGGGAATGATCGTGGTGACCTCCGCCTTCAGCGAGGCGCAACTGCATGCCTTCCGCCGGCGCCACATTCCTGTCGTCGTCATCGATCCGCTCAATCCGCCGCCGGCGGACGTGATCAGCATCGGTGCCACTAACTGGGCCGGCGGCAAGGCCGCCACCGAACATCTCCTGGAACTGGGCCACCGGCGCATTGCCTACATCGGTGGAATCGAGCGGGCCGAGTGCAACCAGGCCCGGCTGCACGGCTACATGGCGGCCTTGACGGCCCGCGGCGTACCCGTGGATCCCCAATACATCGTCTCCGGCGGCAGGTTCCGCCGGGACAGCGGAGTCGCCGGACTCAAGGCATTGCTTCGCCTCGAGAACCGCCCCACGGCCATCTTCGCCGGAAGTGACAGCATCGCGCTGGGGGTCCTCGGTGAAGCTGCACACCACGGCCTCCGGGTTCCGGGGGACATCAGCCTCATTGGATTCGACGGCACCATCCAGGGTGAGGAGTCCGTGCCGGCCCTGACGTCCGTGGCCCAGCCTCTGGAGGAGATGGGACGGGCTGCCCTGAGGTCGCTCCTGCGGCAATCGCGCGGGGAGGTCCTGGACTCGCACCGCGTGGAGTTGGCCACCCAGGTGATCGTCCGCGAATCCACCGCACCTCCCGCGGACTGAAGCGCCGGCCCCGCCCAAGTCCGGCACCTACCTTCGCGACGGCGTCTCCGAGCTCCTGCCGCGCACCCTGAGCTGGGGCCTCATGCTGGGCGCCCCCCGCACGCGCGAACTCGTGGAACTGCGCAGCGGGCTGGTCGCACATGCAGACCGCATCGCGGCGCCTGCTGGCAGGATATGACGCCTCCCGGTAGGACTCAGGCCTAGCGGGCTGCCGCCTTCTTCAGTTCCTGCAGGATTTCCAGTTGGACCCGGTTCATGGAGATCAGCAGCTCGATCTCCTTCTTGGCCTCGGTGTTCGTGTCGTAGTCGTGTTGGGCCATGGCCGCGGCAATGGCGTCCTGCCGCTTGGCGGCGATGAGCAGAATGGCACCCTGAAGTCCGGCCAGCATCGAGAGCAGGAGGTTCAGGAGGATATAGGGGTACGGGTCCCAAGCGTTCGCGGCCAGTGCCACGGTATTGATGGCGGCCCAGATGAGCATGAAGCCGATGAAGCTTGCGACGAACGGCCAGCTTCCCATGCCGTTGCGCATGATGTCAGCGGCACGCTGACCCTTGCTCAGGGAGGCCTTGTGTTTCTCGTGCCAGGTTTTCTGTTGGTGGTTCATGGCTCAGGGTAAACCGTGTCCGGCCGGTTGTAGGTACGCATGGTCCTCGCCCGTCCGCAGCGGTCCCACCGATCCGCGCCGCACCAGGGTGGCCGTGAACTGGGCCGGGGCGGCGGGGGGCAGGCCCTCCATCTGGCGGATGAGCGCCTTGGCCGCTGCAACGCCCATGTTGTAGACGGGTTGGGCAATGACGGTAAGGGGTGGGGTGGTGAGCCTGGTCCACGCGAAGTCGTCATACATGAGGAACGAAACGTCCGCGGGAATGGACAGGCCCAGTTCCTGGATCGCCTCGACGACGCTGAGGGCGATCAGGCCGTCCGATGCGACCACGGCTGTGGCCCGGTTGGGGTCCCGCAGCACTTCGCGGGTGATACTGCGGATGGAGTCTTCGTCGCCCGCATTCAACCTGACCAGGTCTTCCGGAAAAGGCAGCCCGGACTCCAGGAAGGCCTGCCGCATGCCCGCAAGACGGTCGGCGATCTGCGATGACTCAAGGGCCATCCCCGGGGTGTAGGGCGAGTCAGTCGTCAATGTGGAGATGAAGGCGATGCGGCGGTGCCCGGCCTCGAGCAAATGCTGCGTGGCCTCAAGGGAGATCCGTGCCATGTCCACCGCCATGGTCTCCACCTGCAGGTCACCGGCGGTACGGTCGATAAAAACCAGGGGACGGCCGGACCTGTGTACTTCCTGCAGATGCCCGGTATCCACGGAGGACGCCGGTGCCACAATCAGCCCGTCCACGCGCTTGTCCAGCAAGACCCGGACCGCGTCCACCTCGGCCGCGCGGTCCTCGTCCGTGTTGACCAGGATGACGTTATAGCCGGCCTTCTTGGCAGTGTCCGTGATGCCCCGGGTGGCAAGACCGAAGTGCGGGTTTTCGATGTCACCCACCACCACGCCGATGGTGTGCGATTTCCCCGTGTTCATACTGCGGGCGAGCTCGTTGGGGCGGTAGGAGAGTGCCTCCGCGGCGGCGAGGACGCGCTCGCGCACATCATCGCTGACCGCACCGTAGTTTCCCAGTGCCCGCGCCGCCTGGGCTTTGGATACCTGCGCGGCTTTTGCGACGTCGGCAACGGTTACGTCCCGCCGCCGTGCTCCTTCACCGTTCATCTTCACCTTTCGAGGGGGTGTTGACGCCCCTTGTGACTTCGGCTACATTTCTATCCATCGATGTGAGTCCGGTCTCAATCCTAGGGTGTGAGACCGGACTCAACAAGACCATCGGCGACTTTCTTCGGCGGCCCTGACAGCACCGCCTCCCCACCAACGATTGGACAACGCTGTGAAGAAGATGAAATTCCGCCCGGCCGGCATTGCCGCGGCAGCACTTGCGGGGGTCCTTGCCCTCTCCGGCTGCGGCTCCACCTCGGCCGCCTCCACCACAGAAAACAACCCCTACGGCCTGATCCAGCCCGGCACCATCCGCGTAGCCAGCCTCGGTGATTCCAAGCCGTATACATTTGCCGACGCCTCTGGAAACTTCACGGGTTTCGACGTGGAACTCTTCAAGGACGTGGCGCACCGGGCCGGTGTGGACAACGTGGTCTTCACCGGTCAGGACTTCTCCGGCCTCCTGGCCGCAGTGGCCAACGGACAGTTCGACGCCGGCGTTGCCGCCATCGGCATTACGGACAAGCGCAAGGAAACGGTCGACTTCTCCGACGGCTACCTGGCCGGCTACCTGACCGTCATCACCACCAAGACCTCCGGAATCACCGGCGTCGAGGGCCTGGGCGGCAAGCGCCTGGGCGTGGTCCAGGGAACGCTGCAGGAAGCGTACGCGGTGAAGAACTTCACCACAGCCAACCTGGTCCGCTTCCCGGACAACAACACCGCCATCGCCGCGCTGAACAGCGGAAGCGTTGACGCCCACTTCCTCGACTACGAGGCCGCCAAAGCCTACGAGGAACAGCACGGACTGGTCAGCGCCGCGGACATCCCCTCCTTCGACGCACCAGCAGGCTTCGCAGTGGCCAAGGGCAAGACCGCGTTCAAGGAGGCCCTGAACAAGGGCCTGGCGGCAGCCATGGAGGACGGGACCTGGAAGAAGCTCTACCAGAAGTGGTTCCCCGGCTCGCCGATGCCTGAGCAGTACCTGCCCAAGGCCGAGCAGACCGCCTCGCCGGCGCCGAGCAAGTAGCACAGGCAATCAGCCGGCCGGCAAACACCTCTTTTGGCCGCCTGACCGGACGGGCCGCAGCACGCGGTCCGTCCGGAACCTCCACCCAACCTACGTCTGAGAGCAACCATGGACTGGCTCAACACCATCATCCGAACCTTCTTCGACTTCGGCGCAATGGCCGAGGTCCTGCCCCAACTCCTGGCGGTCGGCCTGCTCAACACGCTGATCATCTCCATCGCCGCCACCGTCCTGGGCACGGTCCTGGGCATGGTGGTGGCCGTCATGGGCATCTCACCGTCCACATGGCTGCGGGTGCCGGCCCGGATCTACACGGACCTTTTCCGCGGCCTGCCCGCCATCCTCACCATCCTGCTGATCGGCCAGGGTTTTGCCCGCCTCAGCCAATCGGTTTTCGGCCCGTCGCCCTACCCGCTGGGCATCATCGCCCTGAGCCTGATTGCCAGCGCCTACATCGGCGAGATTTTCCGCGCCGGGATCCTCAGCGTGGACAAAGGCCAGGGTGAAGCCTGCCGTGCCCTGGGCATGAGCTACGCCAAGTCCATGGCCCTGGTGGTGGTGCCCCAAGGCGTCCGCCGGGTGCTTCCGGCCTTGGTGAACCAGTTCATCGCCATCGTGAAGGACTCCTCCCTCGTGTACTTCCTGGGGCTGCTCGTGTCCGAACGCGAACTCTTCCGCGTGGGCCAGGATGCCGCCGTCCTGTCCGGCAACCTCTCGCCGCTGGTGGCAGCCGGCCTTTTCTACCTGGTGATCACCGTTCCGCTGACCCACCTGGTGAACCACTTCGACAACAAGTTCCGCACCGGCCGCCGCCGTGCGGCACCGCCCACCAGCGGGCTGAAGGAAGTCAAGGAACTCGACGCGGCCTCGCCGCTCACCACCGGGAGCAACACATGAACCTGCCCACCCCCACCACCAGCAACACTGCCCGCAGGGACAGGCACACCAGCCCTGATCCCCAGGCCTTCCACGGCTCCAGCCTGGAACTGCGCAACCTGACCATGGCCTACGGTGACATCGAAGTGCTGCGCAACGTCAGCCTCTCGGTCGCCCCGGCCACCACCACCTGCATCATCGGCCCCTCGGGCTCCGGAAAATCCACCCTGCTGCGCGGCGTCAACCGGCTGCATGAACCCAAGAGCGGTGATGTGCTCCTGGCCGGCGAAAGCACCCTCGGCGCCAACCCCGACACCCTCCGGACGCGCATCGGCATGGTGTTCCAGCACTTCAACCTCTTCCCGGACCACACCGCCGAAGAGAACGTGGCCCTTGCCCTCTGGAGCGTCAAAGGGATGCCCAAAGCGCGAGCCATGGAAACTGCGCGCCGCCGCCTGGCCGAGGTAGGCCTGGCCGAACGCGCCGACCACCGCCCCAGGGACCTTTCCGGCGGCCAGCAGCAACGCGTCGCCATCGCCAGGGCCCTCGCCATGGAACCGGAAGTAATGCTCTTCGACGAGGCCACCAGCGCCCTGGACCCCGAACTGGTCAAAGGCGTCCTGAACCTGATGGCAGGCCTGGGCCGGCGCGGCATGACCATGCTGGTGGTCACCCACGAAATGGGCTTCGCCCGCAAGGTGGCGGACCAGGTGGTCTTCATGGACGAAGGCGAAGTTGTCGAAGCCGGGACGCCCGCGCAACTCTTCGACAACCCCCGCAGCGAACGCCTCCAGCGCTTCCTCTCGGAGGTGCTCTGATGGCTGTGGTTGCAGCGGCACCCATCCGGACCGCCGTCGTCGGCTTTGGCATCTCCGGCAAGGTGTTCCATGCGCCGCTGATCGCCGCCAGCCCGGCCTTCTCCCTCGACGTAATAGTCACATCCCAGCCCGAGCGGGCCGCAGACGCCTCACGCCTCTACCCGCAGGCACGGATCATCCGGACGCCGGAGGAACTGTTCGACTGCGCTGCGGACCTGGACCTGGTTGTGCTGGGCACCCCACCGCACACCCACTTCGACTTGGCCGCGACAGCCATCGCGCACGGCCTGCACGTGGTGGTGGACAAGCCCTTTGTTCCTACGTCGGCGTTGGGTGAGGAGCTGATCAGCAGGGCGGCCGACGGCGGGGTGCGGCTGACGGTGTTCCAGAACCGCAGGTGGGATGCGGACTTCCTCACCTTGAAGAAGGTGCTGGAGTCCGGAGCTCTGGGCGAGGTCACCACGTTCGAATCGCGGTTTGAATGGTGGCGGCCGGAGGGTTTTGGGAACTGGCGGGACACCGTGTCCCTTTCCGAGGGCGGCGGCATCCTGCACGACCTCGGCGCGCACCTGATTGACCAGGCGGTCCAGCTCTTCGGGCCGGTGGAGCGTACCTACGGCGAAACCGCCAACCGTGGACCACACCAGGACGCAGCCGATACCGAAGCCTTTGTGTCCATGCTGCACACCTCGGGTGTCCGCTCGCGGCTCTGGATGAACGGCATGGCGGCGCAGCCCGGACCGCGCTTCCACGTCCTTGGTTCCCGGTCCGCCTACACCAAATGGGGCCTCGACGGCCAGGAACCTGCCCTCGCGGCGGGCCTGCCGCCGTCGGACCCCGGCTACGGAGTGGAACCCCAGGGAAGTTGGGGGCTCCTTGGGGTGGATGGGAGCCCTGAGGCGGTTCCCGCAGAGCGCGGCGCCTACCCGCAGTTCTACGTGCAGCTGGCCGGTGCCCTGCGTGGACAGGGGCCCCTGCCGGTGGATCCGGCCGGACCGCTGGACGTGCTGAAAGTCATCGAGGGCATCCACGCCATGGCCTGACCCGGCCGCATCCTTCCTTTTCCGGGCGCGCCGCCGCGTCCTTCAACATCATTCAGAAAGGGACACCAATGTCCTCTGCAACATCCACCAAAAGAGTCGCCATCATCGGCGGCGGAATCCTGGGCGTCTCCACCGCAGTGCACCTTCTTCGCGACGGTGCCTCCGTCATCCTGCTGACCGAACGCGGCCTGGCCAGCGAAGCCAGCGGCCGGTCGCTGTCCTGGCTTAACTCCGCCGGTGAACGGTCCACCCCGTACCACCAGTTGCGCTTGGCCGGCGTGGACCGCTACCGCACCCTCTTTGCCGCCGATCCGGCACGGGAATGGCTGCAGTTCGGTGGCGGCCTGATGTGGAACGCCCAAGGGCAGCGGGAAACCACCGAGGAGCGGCACGCCTATGAAAAGTCCATCGGATACGACTCGAAGCTCATGGCCCCGGAAGGCATCGCTGCCGTCACCGCCGGGATTGACTCCGGCGCTGTACCGGAGAACGCAATCTTCAACCCGGGCGAGGGCTGGGTCAGCCTCCCGGACCTGATCGACTTCCTCATGGAAGAATTCCACGCCCGCGGCGGTGAACTGGTCCTTAATGCCGGCAAGGCGTCAGTCATGGTGGAGGGCGGCCGCGCCACGGGTGTGGAGACCTCCGCAGGCGGAACCTACGCCGCCGACGCGGTCCTGGTGGCCTGCGGTGCAGCGACGCCCGCCGTCGTCGAACCCCTGGGGGTGCAGATCCCCAATGGGTCCCCGGTGTCCATGCTGGTGGTGACCAAGCAGGTACAGCACGACGTTGCCGCAGTCATGAACACGCCGCGCGCAGCCCTCCGGCCCAACCCGGGCGGCACCTTCGCCCTGGACCATGACTGGTACGAAGAGCACATCACCGAGCATGCGGACGGCTCGTTCAGCATCCCGGACGAGGTGGTGCAGGAACTCGCCGACGAGGCCTCGAAGCTGATTGAAGGAAACCCGGAACTCAAGCCCGCCTCCTGGAAGATGGGCTATAAGCCCATTCCCGGCGACGGCGAACCCGTCCTGGGCGAGTTGGGCCAGGTTCCCGGATGCTTCGTGGCGTTCACCCACTCCGGCGCCACGCTGGGACTCATCGCCGGCGAGCTTCTGGCCGGCGAGATCCTGACCGGAAAAAAGCACCCCATGCTTGCAACTTTCCGGCCCGGGCGCTTCTCCTGAACCCCATGGTGAGCAGGCGGGGCCGCGCAGGTCCCGCCAGTTCATCAGCATGGGGCGGGGATGGTCAGGCGCCCAAATGCCCCGTGAGGCGGCGGTGGAAGCCGGTGCTGCGCTCGTCCAGGCCTTCGATCGCCACCGTGGCGCCATGGTCCGCGTACTTCGTCTCGATCGAGTCCAGGGCGGCCACCGTTGAGGCATCCCAGATCTGGGCCCGGCTGAGGTTGATGGTCACGGCGGCGGGGTCGTCGGCGTAGGCGAAGTGCTCCACGAGGTCATTGCTGCTGCCGAAGAAGAGCGGGCCCACCACCTCGTAGCGGACGCTCCCGCCGTCGTCGGCCAAGGTCCGCTCAACACTGATGACGTGGGCCACGCGGCGCGCGAACAGCACCATCGCGAGGACGACGCCGACCAGCACGCCGTATGCGAGGTTGCCCGTGAGGACCACGACGGCGACGGTGACAGCCATGACGAGCGTCTCCGGTACCGGCATCCGCTTCAGGGTGGACGGTTTGACGCTGTGCCAGTCGACGGTGGTGACGGCGACCACCATCATCACGGCCGCCAGGGCCACCATGGGGATCTGTCCCATGATCGAGCTGAGCCCCGTCACCAGGGCCAGGAGGAAGAGCCCGGCCACGACCGTCGAGATGCGGGTGCGGGCCTGGCCGGTCTTTACATTGAGGACGGTCTGGCCGATCATGGCGCAGCCGGCGATGCCGCCGTAGAGGCCGGCGAAGATGTTCGAGACGCCCAGGGCCCAGGACTCGCGGCCCTTGTGCGAGGGGGTGTCGGTGATGTCGTCGACGAGCTTGGCCGTCAGCAGGGTTTCCATGAGGCCGACGAACGCCACGCTCAGTGAGGTGGGCAGCACCAGTTGGAAAGTCTCCAGGTTCAGTGGAAACAGGAATGGTGTGATCCCGGGCATCTTGCCGGTGAGCGGGCCCTCGTCCGCGACGTTCGGAACGGCGAGGCCGGCGATGATGGCGATGGCGGTGACGACGACGATCGCCACCAGCGGCGACGGAACCGCCTTGGTGAAGCGCGGCAGGATGAAGATGACCGCCAGTGTCAGGGCGAACAGGGCGTAGGCGAGCCACGGGACGTTGAGGACGTGGGGCACCTGCGCCATGAAGATCAACACGCCCAGGGCGTTCACGAACCCGATCATCACCGAACGCGGGATGAACCGCATCAGGCGGGCCAGGCCGGCCAAGCCAAAGACGATCTGGATCACACCGGCGAGGAGTACCGCGGGCAGGACATACTCGACGCCGCGCTCGTGGACGAGCGGTGCGATCACGAGGGCGACGGAGCCCGCCGCCGCCGTCACCACGCCTGGCCGGCCGCCAAGGACCGACATGGTCAGGGCCAGCACGATGGAGGCCACAAGGCTGACCATCGGATCGACGCCCGCGACGATCGAGAACGAAATGACTTCCGGGACCAGGGCCAGGGTGGTGACCATGCCGGCAAGGACCTCGCGGGAAAGCTGCCGCGGGGAGCGCAGGGCGGTAAGGACAGTTACCGGTTGCCGAAGAAGGCGGGGGTTGTCGGCGACGGACAAGGGGCGGCTCCAAGGACGTGGGCCCTCAAGGAAGGGCGGGTGGGCAACGTTTCTGCGCGCCACGGTGCGCACGGGTCCAGCCCGGTCATGGAAGACAGCTGGGGTGGAGGAGAATAGGCCGAACTCGGCTGCGTGTCCAAGGCTACCCTAGCTCTGCTGCCAAACTGTGGCTTCGGGCCCGGCAGGACGCCCCGGGGCAGCAGTAAGCATGGCTGATAAAATGGCCGGGTTGCAGGGCGGTTTTGGAGCTGGTGCTGCCAGGGCCGTAACAAGGTAGGGGACCACACACATCATGACGGCAGGCGGGTCACACCTCAGGACTTCGGACAGCCGGCCGGGCGAACCGGCCGACGCCTCCGCGCCTGCCAAGGGCCGCGCCTACCTGGCAACCATCGAAGGTTTCATTGGCGCCCTCATGATGTTCGTCGGCTCCATCGGCACTGGCTGGATCGCCAACGGCTCGCCCATGATCCGCCAGCCCGTGGTGATCGCACTCCGTACCGAGGGCTGGGGCGTGGCGGTCTCCACCGTGCTGTTGACGGCCGGAGCCATGCTGCTGATGCGCTCCTGGCTGCGGCTGGGCCAGCGGCTGGGGGATTGGGGCCAATCGTCGCTGCGGTCCGTGGTGGCAGCCATCTCCGCCTGGTCCTTGCCCTTGCTGTTCTGCGTCCCGGTCTTTTCACGCGACGTCTACGCCTACACGGGCCAGGGCCGGCTGGTGATGGAAGGCCAGAACCCCTACGAGGTGGGCATCTCCACCCTCAACAACTGGTTCGCCCTTGGCGCCGACCCGGCCTGGGCGGAAAACCGGACACCCTACGGCCCTTACTTCCTGTGGCTGGCACGCGGGGTGGTGGGCCTGACCGGCGCCCAGCCGGACGCGTCGGTCCTGCTCTTCCGGTTGCTGGCCGGCGTCGGCGTGCTGCTCTGCGTCGTCTTCGTGCCCAAGCTCGCCGAACTGCACGGCATCAACGGGGCGCGCGCACTCTGGGTTTCCGTGGCCAACCCGTTGTTCCTGATCAGTTTCATCGCCAGCGCCCACAATGACGCCCTCATGGTGGGGCTCGCCGTCGCCGGCGTGTACCTGGCCGCAACGCGCCGCTACCTCCTGGGCATCCTCCTGGTCACCGCCTCCATCGGCATCAAGCCCATCACGGTGCTGCTGCTGCCGTTCATTGGCCTGATGTGGGCCGGCCCGGGCGCCACCTGGCCGCGCAGGTTCCTCATGTGGGCTGCGACGGCGGCCATCAGCTTTGGCGTCCTGGCGCTCAGCGGCATCCCGTTCAACCTGGGCATCGGCTGGACCTGGGCCATCATGGATCCCACCCCGGGCTACACGGGCTATTCGCCGTCGGGGTTCCTGGGCCAGCAGGTCGAGATGCTGGCCAACGCGCTGGGCCTGCCGGGCGGGACGCTGGCCACCTTCCTGCGGACCGGCATGAAGTGGGCCGCCATCGGGCTGGTGCTGCTGCTGATGTTCCGCGGCGACTACTCGCGGGCGGTACGCCGGATGGCCCTGGCGTTCACCGCCGTCGTCATGCTCTCACCCATCATCCAGCCCTGGTACATCCTGTGGTTCCTGCCGTTCCTGGCCGTCACCGGCATCCGGGACGACTGGCAGATCAGGTCGCTCTATGTGGGCGTGACGTTCTTCGTGGTGTTCGGCGCCCAGGACCAGCTCTCGGTCTGGTCCTTCGTGGAGCTGCCCATCGACGCCTCATCCATGGCGTTCTTCACCGCCCTGGCCTTCACGTTCTACCTGCTGGTCCTGGATGTCCACACCCGGAAACTGCTGATCGAAGGCAAACCGCTGGATGTGGCGCGGCGCGCCTGGAAGTGGGCGGTGGACCGCCGGGCTGCGCGCCGGGCCGAAGCCCGTGCCGCCGTCGACCGCTCCGAAGCCCCCTAGGCTCCTGCCGGTACCTGCGCGGTGGTCTTCCGGCCCAGCTCCGCGGTGCGCTTCACCGACCACCACAGCAGCACCACCAAGAGCACGTTGCGGGTGGTGAGGATGGCCGCCATGACCGGGTGGGCGTGGATGAGCGGCGTGTAGAACAGCGGGTAGATCACGAACGTGGTCATAGCGATGCCCATTAGCAGGGCGGCTGGGACCTTCCAGCGCTCCCAGTCGTGCGTGAGACCGGCGATGATCACGGGAGCCAGCCAGATGATGAACTGCGGGGAGCCCACCTTGTTGAAGACGATGAACGCGGTGACCATCATCAGGGCGCCTTCAAGGAACAGCTCCTCCCGCTCGGCGCCTCGCCGCAGGGCACGCACCAGCAGGATGGCAGCGCCAAGGGCGGCAAGGATGAGCAGCGGCTGCATGAGGAACGCCGCCACGCTGGCCCCAGGGCCGTAGACCTCGGTGGAGTTGATGGCCGTGTTGTCCGCCATTTTGGAGCCCGCGATGTGGAAGACGCTCAGCCAGACCCAGGGGGTGGAGAACGTGGCCTCGAGCTGCATGCCGCGCTCGCCCTGGTTGGTGAGGAAATCCATGATGTGCGGCAGGCCGCCGGTCAGCCAGGTCCCCAGGCAGACGACGGCGGTCACGGCGGCGCCGGCGAGCACCACCTGGACCCGCTTGTGGCTGGCGATCACGATGGGCACGAGCACTGCCGCGGGCCACACCTTGATCCAGGTGGCGATGCTGAGCAGGACGCCTGCTACGACGGGCCGCTCCGCCACGTAGAGCAGCGCGATCAGCACGATCGGGGCGGTAATCCCCTCCACCCGGGCAAAGCTGAGGTAACCCATGAAGACCGTGAAGAACAGCCACCACCAGGCCGGAGCAACACCGGTCACGGTCCGTGGTCCGCGGGTGAGGTAGAGCAGGCCGACGGCGTTCAGCGCCGTGATGATCAGGAACCAGACCAGGAGGTAGGGGCCGGGGCCGGCGATGTTGGCCAGGAAAATGGGGATCTGTGCCAGGACCGGGTAGACCCAGGGGCTGATCTTGCCGGTCAGGTCCGCCGGGTTGTAGCCCTCCACGGCCCACTGCCGGTATTGCTCGGTGTCGCTGAACGTATTGCCGTTCAGGAAGAAGGATGCCATCCAGCCCAGGAAATACACGTGCACGACGACGAACCCCCACCAGACGCTGGACGGCCGGGCGAACCAGTCCACCACCGTGGCCGGGAGGACTTTGCTGCGGACCGTCACCAGGCGGTCAAAGAACCTCGTGGAAATCTCAGGTCTCCTTGAGCGCGGGGGCGGGTGCTGCGGTCTTCTTGCCCAGCGAGTACAGGCGGCGGACGCTCCACAGGAACAGGACCACCAGCAGGACGTTTCGGATGGTCAGCACCAGCGCCATCCAGGGGTTGTTGTGGCTGAGGGCGTCGTAGAACAGCGGGTAGATGAAGTAGGTGGCCACGGCGATGGCGATCAGCATCAGGGCAGGGACGCGCCATTCGCGCCAGCTGTGCGCCAGCCCGACCGCGACGGCAGGGCCAAGCCACACCATGAACTGGGGGGAACCCACCTTGTTGAAGACCACGAAGGCGGCGGCCAGGGCGAGGGCGCCGGCGAGAAGCAGTTCGGTGCGGTCAACGCCGCCTGCCACCTTGTGCTGCTTGCCGTTATGGAGCGCCCAGAAGGCCAGGCCTGCCACCAGCAGGGCGGCCAGGACCAGGAGCGGCTGCATCAGCACGGACATGGTGGCGGTGCCGGGGCCGTCCACCTGCATGGAGTTGATGTCCGTGTTCATGTACATCCGGGAACCGCCAATGTTCAGGACGGACAGCCAGAGCCAGGGGGTGGTGAAGGTGGCCTCGAGCTGCATGCCGCGGTCGCCCTGCTGGGTGAGGAAGTTCAGGAGCTTGGGGACGCTGCCCAGGGCTGCCGCCAGCGCCACGACGCCCGCCGTCGCGGCGATTCCCGCCAGCACCACCAGCAGGCGGTTCTTCACGACGGCAAAGAGGGCAAGCATGATTGCTGCCGGCCACACCTTGACCCAGGTGCCGACCGCCAGCAGGATCGAGGCGACGAACGGGCGCTGGACGCCGTACGCCAGGGCCACCAGGACCAGCGGAGCGGTGAGGCCGTCAACGCGGGCGAATCCCAGCCAGCCCATCAGGAACGTGAATGCCAGCCACCACCAGCCAGCCGGGATGGCATTGGTGTTGCGGCCCCGCCCGGTGAGTTTAAGCAGGGCCCAGCCGTTGAGGAGGGTGGTCATGAGGACCCAGAGGAAGAAGAACGGGCCAGGTCCTGCCACCCCGGCGATGGCCATGGGAATCAAGGCCAGGATGGGGTAGACCCAGGGGCTGGGGCCGCCGGAGAGGTTCGCGTCGTTGAAGCCGGCCATGGCCCACTCGCGGTAGATGAAGGTGTCGCTGAAGGCCTCGCCGCGCAGGGACAGGGAGGCGCCGAACACCAGGAAGACCAGGTGCACCACGATGAAGCCGCCCAGCAGCCCGCGCCCGCTGTTCAGCGCCGCCCGCACCCTGGCGGGAAGGATGACATCGCGGATCCGGGTGAGGTTGCCGAAGAGAGCGTCGGTGGAAATGGCGGATTCCTTGTCAGGTCGTTGCACAGTCAGCGGCGGCGCAAAATGGCTCGGGTCATGCCCCGAAGCGGGTCTCATGGGGATTGGAGGCCTTGAATTTCGGGTTCCAGTCCCGTTCAACTCTAATTCACGGCGCATCTCCGCCAATAATTGTCAGGACAATCCTTGGACTCCGCGCGCCTGACCTGCGGCATTTATCTAAAGTTGCTGGCTCTTATTTGCTCAGGCACCATGGTGCGAGGCACTTCCGTGCCCACCGCCTATGCAGCCAGGGGGAGCGCTGGGCGGCGTATGCCCACCAGCCCCACGAAAGACATAAGGCACCACAACATGAACTTCCCCCTGACCCTGACCGTGTCCGACCGCCAGAGCATGGACAGCGAGCTCGACGCCGCCGTCGCCGCCGCCAAGGCCCATGCACTCACCGGCCAGCGCCACGGCATCCTCGTTACCCGGCACGGCGTGGACAAATTCACCGTTGCCCTCAGCGAGACGGTTCCCTTCGGCCTCACCCGGGAACACCAGGCCTGGTAGCCACCTCTTCGGCGCCAATCCAGCGCCGCTTCCCCTTTTAAGGGACGTGCTCCCGCGCCGTCCCGCGCTCTTTCGCGCCGCCGTCGTACGTGACTGCCCACGCCGTCCTGCCTGGCGTATCCGCCGTGCCCAGGTGGCAGGAATTCCTTGTCCCGGGTTTGGCCGCCGCCACGCGTGGGTACCTGCCGTTCGTCTGCACTGAAAACAGATCCGGATCAGGAGAGCGGCATGGATACCAAGGTGAGCGTGGCGGTTCTTGGAACCGGAATCATGGGAGCGGCCATGGCGCGCAACCTCCTCCGTGCCGGCCACAAAGTATCAGTGTGGAACCGGGACGCGGCCAAAACGGAACCATTGGTGGCCGAAGGGGCCCGTCCGGCAGCCAGCCCTGCCGAAGCGGTGGAGGCCGCCGACGTTGTCCTCACCATGCTGTACGACGCCGCCGCAGTGGTGCAGGTCATGCGGCAGGCTGCGCCCGGCATCCGCCCCGGCGCGGCCTGGATCCAGTCCACCACCGTGGGAGTGCAGGACGTTCCCGCTCTGGCCGCCCTGGCCACGGAGCTCGGCCTGGACCTGGTGGAGGCACCTGTCTCCGGTACCCGTGCGCCCGCCGAGGCGGGCCAGCTCCTGGTACTCGCCGCCGGCCCCGAGGGCGTGCGCGACCGCGTAGCGCCGGTCCTTGATGCCGTTGGCGCCTGCACCATCTGGACGGGCGAAGACCCTTCCCGGGGCTCGGCCGCCCGGCTCAAGCTGGTGGTTAACAGCTGGGTCATTGCCGCCTCCAATGCCGCGGGCGAGGCGGTGGCACTTGCCCAGGCGCTGGGCGTTGATCCGGAGCAGTTCCTCAGCGTGCTCGACGGCGGTCCGCTGGACCTGCCCTACCTGCGGACCAAGATGGGCCTCATCCTGGACGATGGACTGGAGCCTGCGTCCTTCGCAGTCGACACCGCCCGCAAGGATGCGCACCTCATTATCGATGCCGCCGCACAAGAGGGCCTGAAACTTGACGGAGCAGTGGCAGCCGCCGCCAGGCTGGACCGGGTGGCCGGCCAAGGCCGGGGCAAGCAGGACATGGCAGCCGCGTACCACGCGAGCCGGTAGCAGGGGGCTCCGTTCTGGGGCGCCCCTAATCTTCTGGGATAGCGCTTGCCATTGACGTGACACGCATCGCCTTCTATATTGGATGAATCGATTCAAGAGCTGCCGCTCCGGCCCCGATCCGGCTGATGCGGCAGCACGCCAGCCCTGGACACTGCCGAAACCAGCGGCTCCGGTTCCTTGCCAATGAAGACGAAGGACAAGCCCATGAGCACCACCCCAACCCGCGTGCCCCTCACCAGTCAAGGGGCTGGAACCGGCGTTCGGGACCCCAGGAAAGCCGCGATGAGCGGCTGGATCGGAAGCGCCCTCGAGTACTACGACTTCGCGCTGTACTCCCTGGCGGCAACCCTGGTTTTCCCCGCCATTTTCTTCCCGTCCGGTAACCCGACCGTAGCCATCATCGCCTCCCTGGCCACCTACGCCGTCGGCTATGTCTCCCGGCCCATCGGTGCCGTGGTGCTCGGCGCGTACGGCGACCGGCACGGCCGCAAGAAGGTGCTCGTGTTCGCGATGCTGCTCATGGGCTTCGCCACCTTCGCTGTTGGACTCCTCCCCACGTACGGGCAGGTCGGTCTCCTTGCGCCGGCCCTGCTGGTGGTCCTTCGGCTTATCCAGGGTTTCGCGGTGGCCGGTGAGCTGGGCGGTGCCAGCGCGATGATCGTGGAACATTCACCGGACGCACGGCGTGGCTTCTTCGCCAGCTTCAGCCTCCAGGGCACGCAGGTGGGCTCGATCCTGGCCACGGCGGTGCTCCTCCCGCTCGCCGCGCTCCTCCCGGCGGAGCAGTTCAGTTCGTGGGGCTGGCGCGTCCCGTTCCTGCTCAGCGCCGTCGTCATCCTGGCCGGCTACCTGATCCGCCGCCGCGTGACTGAACCCCCCGCCTATGCGCAATCCGGAACGGCCCAAGCCAAGCAACGCTTCCCGCTCGTCGAGCTCCTGCGCACCCGCCCCGGCGTCCTGGTCCGCTGCATCGCGATGACGTTCACCAACGTGATCGGCATGGCCACGCTGATCTTCGGAGTCTCCTACGCCACCCAGAAGGGCTACGGCAACGGCTTCTCCAGCAGCGAGTTCCTCTGGGTGACCCTGGTGGCCAACATCGCTGCCGTCATCACCATCCCGGTTTTCGGTGCTTTGTCCGACCGGATCGGCCGGCGGATGCTCATGGCGGCCGGCGGGGTCATTGGCGGCGTGCTGGTGACCGGGTACCTGTGGGCGATCCAGCAGGGAAGCCTGCCGCTGGTCTTCGTGTGCGTCGTGATCGTGCAGGGCATCTTCTTCCAGATGTGGAACGCCACGTTCGCCACGTTCTTCCAGGAGCAGTTCCCCATGCGGATCCGGGTGACCGGCTTTGCCGTCTCGCAGAACATCGGGCTGATGATCGCCTCATTCTTCCCGAGCATCTTCACCGCGATCGCTCCTCCCGGCTCTGCCAACGTGCCGCTCACCATCGGCCTGACCACGCTGGGGATCTGCCTGGTGTCCGCGGTGGCCACCCTGATGTCCTCGGACACGAAGGGCAAATCGCTCGAGGACCTTGAGGGGCTAAAAGCCACCTGACGCCGCACCCGCGTCACGCGGAGCAGGCTTTCGAGGAGTGCCCGACGGCGGTGTCCCGGTTTTCCGGGGCATCACCGCCATGGGTGGGCCGAAAGCGTGCCGGGCGTGACGGCGTCGTGCTCGTTGCTAGGGAAGCCGCGATGGCCGCAGGAGGCTCGCCTCCCCGGCCTGGCCCGGATCCAGCGGCACGGGACTGACCAGCACGGCAGGGCCCCGGTGCAGGAGCCCGCTGGTTAAGGCCCGGCACCGGATGCCGCCGCGGCCCCGCATGGCCGGGTGCGCCCCAGGGGCGAGCATTTCGTTCATCCATGCGCAGGGCTGGGCATGCCGGCCGCCGTGGAACCCCACACTGCCCCCGCCCGACTCCAGCGCAAAGTCCTGTCCCAGCAGCGGCGCCAGCTGCGCCCCGCGGAGCACCACGTTGCGGCGGGTCAGCAGGGGATCGAACGGCTGCGTGCCCAGCTCGGCGGCGATGGCCTCAAGCGATTCGACGGCGAACAGGGTCACCGCGGCGTCCATGTGCGCGGCCTTGCCGAAGAACCGGTCGCCCACGATGCCCTTCCCGGCCACCACCTCCGCCTGCGCAGCATCATCGGTGGGAACATCGGCGGCCCCGTCGCGGGCCCGCCCGAAGTAGGCGTGCGCGGGTGACACCAGCAAGTGCAGGATCTCGACGTCGTACCGGAAACTCTCAGCCATACCGTCAGCGTATGCCGTTCACCAATATTTGGACGCCCGGTGGAAAGATCAGACCCATGGACACCTCACCAGCCCCGGCCCCGGTTATGCCCGCCAGGCACCGGACCGTTCTGTTCTGGGCGTCGGTGGCCTGCGCCGCCGCCCTGATCCTGGTCCCCGCGTGGATGCTGGCTGGAAACCCTGCAGTCCTGGACGGCCACCCGCTGCTGCCGGGCATCCTCCTGGCCGCAGCCGCGGCGGGTGTGGCCTGGGCCGTCCTGCTGTGGCGTCGCCATGATGTTCCGCGGCCCCGCTCCCGCGTCCGGGCCGTCGGTGCCTGGCTGGCCAGGCTCGCCGTGCTGGCGCTCGCCGCCGGGCTGGCCTGGCTCAGCCCCTTCGCTTACCAGCCGGGCCAGGCAGCGGAAGCAGGCCCGACGTCGGACCTCGCCATCACCGAGTCAGCCACCGCCATCACCATGTCACCAGAGGGCAGGACCGCCACGAAAGGACTGGTCTTTTACCCGGGCGCCCGCGTGGACGCCAAGGCGTACCAGGACATCCTGGCCCCTGCCGTGGGCGCCGGGTACCGGGTGGTCATCCTGAAGGAACCGCTGGGGCTCAGCCTGCTGGACGGAAACCAGGCCCGGAGCGCCATGGCCGGCAACCCGGACATCACCACGTGGGCGGTGGGCGGCCACTCGCTGGGCGGGGTATCCGCATCGTCCTTCGCGCTGGCCAACACCGATGTCAGCGGCCTGGTCCTCTACGCTTCCTTCCCGATCGACTCGCTGCGCGGGCGGACCGGACTGTCCGTCCTCTCCATCTCCGGCAGCCAGGACGGACTCAGCACCCCTGACAAGATCCAGGCGTCCCGGGAACTCCTCCCCGTGGATGCGGAATTCGCGGCCGTCCAGGGCGGAGTGCACGCATTCTTCGGCGACTACGGGCCGCAGCCCGGCGACGGCGAACCCGGCATCAGCCGCCAGGCCGCGCAGCAGCAGATCGCCGCGGCCACCGTGTCCTTCCTCGGGCGGCTGCAGCGAGGCTAGCGGGCGGCGCGTCAGCGGCCGATGTAGGTCGCCAGGTGCTGCGCGGTGAGCGTTGCCCGGCCGGACACCAGGTCCGCCGGCGTGCCCTCGAAAACGATCGAGCCGCCGTCGTGCCCTGCGCCGGGACCGATGTCGATGATCCAGTCCGCGTGCGCCATGACCGCTTGGTGGTGCTCGATGACGATGACGGACTTCCCGGAGTCAACCAGCCGGTCCAGGAGGCCCAGCAGCTGTTCGACGTCGGCCAGGTGCAGCCCCACCGTGGGTTCGTCCAGGATGTAGATCTCGCCGGCCTCCGCCATCTGCGTGGCCAGCTTGAGGCGTTGGCGCTCGCCGCCGGACAGCGTGGTGAGCGGCTGGCCCAGGGTGATGTAGCCCAGCCCAACATCCGCCAGCCGTTCCAGGACCTTGTGTGCCGCCGGCGTTTTGGCCTCGCCCTCGGCAAAGTACGCCAGCGCCGCCTCCACGGACAGGTCCAGGACGTCGGCGATGTTCTTCCCGCCCAGGGTGTACTCCAGGACGGCGGCCTGGAACCGGCGGCCTTCACACTCCTCGCAGGTGGACTCCACCGTGGCCATGACGCCAAGTTCGGTAAAGATCACGCCGGCGCCGTTACAGGTGGGGCAGGCGCCCTCGGAGTTGGAGCTGAACAGGGCAGGCTTGACGCCGTTGGCCTTGGCGAACGCCTTTCGGATGGGTTCCAGCAGCCCGGTGTAGGTGGCCGGGTTGCTCCGCCGGGACCCCTTGATGGCGCCCTGGTCGATCACCACCACCCCGCCACGCTTCGCCAGCGAGCCGTGGATGAGGGAGCTCTTGCCGGACCCGGCCACGCCCGTCACCACGCACAGCACGCCCAGCGGCACGTCGACGTCCACGTCGCGCAGGTTGTTGGTGGAGGCGCCCCGGACCTCCAGCGCGCCGCGGGGCGCCCGGACGAAATCCTTCAGCCGGGACTTGTCACCCAGGTGCCGCCCGGTGATGGTGCCGCTGGCACGCAGCCCGTCGACGTCGCCCTCGTAGACGATCTCGCCACCGCCGGTGCCGGCGCCGGGACCGAGGTCGACGACGTGATCGGCGATCGCGATCATCTCCGGTTTGTGCTCCACCACCAGGACGGTGTTGCCTTTGTCCCGCAGTTGCAGCAGGAGCGTGTTCATCCGTTCGATGTCGTGCGGGTGCAGGCCGATGCTGGGCTCGTCGAAGACATACGTGACGTCGGTGAGGGAAGAGCCCAGGTGCCGGATCATCTTGGTCCGCTGCGCCTCGCCGCCGGACAGGGTGCCGGCCGGGCGGTCCAGCGACAGGTACCCCAGGCCGATCTCCGTGAAGGAGTCCAGCAGGTCCCGCAGCCCGGCCAGCAGCGGGCGCACTGTGGGCTCGTCCAGTCCGCGGATCCATTGCGCGAGGTCGCTGATCTGCATGGTGCACAGGTCCGCGATGTTCTTGCCGTTGATCCGCGAATCGAGGACCTCGGGCGTGAGGCGTGTGCCGCCGCAGTCCGGGCACGTGGCGAACGTGACCGCCCGCTCCACGAACCGCTTCACGTGCGGCTGCATGGCCTCCACGTCCTTGGACAGCATGGACTTCTGGATCTTGGGGATGATGCCTTCAAAGGTCAGGTTGACGCCCTCCACCTTGATCTTGGTGGGCTCGGCGTACAGCATGGTGTCCAGCTGCTTCGCAGTGAACTTCGCGATCGGTTTGTCCATGGGCAGGCCCATGCCCTCGAACAGCCGGCCGTACCAGCCGTCCATGGAGTAGCCCGGGACGGTGAGTGCGCCGTCGGCCAGGGACTTCGAATCGTCGTAGAGGGCGGTCCGGTCGATATCGCTGATGTTGCCCATGCCCTCGCACCTGGGGCACATGCCGCCCAGGTAAGTCACCTGGCGGACCACGTTTTTCTCCACCCGGCCGCCCTTTTCGGTGCTCATGATGCCGCTGGCCTTGCGGGTGGGAACGTTGAAGGAGAAGGCCGTGGGCGGCCCGACGTAGGGCTGGCCCAGGCGGCTGAACAGGATCCGCAGCATGGCGTTGGCATCCGTGGCCGTGCCCACCGTGGACCGAGGGTTGGCGCCCATCCGCTCCTGGTCCACGATGATCGCCGTCGTCAGCCCCTCCAGCCGGTCCACGTCCGGCCGGGCCAGGCTGGGCATGAAGCCTTGGACGAAGGCGCTATAGGTCTCGTTGATCATGCGCTGCGACTCGGCGGCGATGGTGGCGAACACCAGTGAGCTCTTGCCCGAGCCGGACACGCCCGTGAAGGCGGTGAGCCGCCGCTTGGGCAGCTCGAGGCTGACGTCCTTGAGGTTGTTTTCCCGCGCGCCCTGGACCCGGATGGTGTCATGCCTGTCGGCCAGATGCATCCCGGTTTGGGCGGCGTCGGTGCTGGTGTCGGTGCTCAAGGTGTCCCCCTCTATCCTGGGCGGCACTGCAGGGAGGCTGCGCTGGCAGCCTCCCCGCGGCGTCGCCCTATATACATTGCTGGTTATATGCCTAGGGCTGCTGGTTGATGCGGACAGTGTTGCCTGCCGGGTCGCGGAAGGCGCAGTCGCGGATTCCGTAGGGCTGGTCGATGGGTTCCTGGACGACGTCGGCTCCGGTCGCCTCCACCTTGGCGAACGCGGCGTCCACGTCGCGGGAGGAGAGGACGATCGTGGCGTAGGTGCCCTTGGCCATCATTTCGGCGATGGTGCGGCGTTCATCGTCCGTGATGCCGGGGTCCACCGCCGGCGGGCAAAGGACGATGGAGACGTCCTTCTGGCCCGCGGGGCCAACGGTGATCCAGCGCATGGTGCCGCGGCCCACGTCCTTGCGGATTTCGAAGCCCAAGGCGTCGCGGTAAAACGCCAGTGAGGCGTCGGGATCGGTGGCGGGAAGGAAGGTTGAGGAAATGTTGATGTCCATGGCAGTCATGCTAGTAACGGCTCAGGGGCGGGCGCTTCTCGATTCCTGACCGGTCTGGTGACCTGCTTCGCCACGCACGCGGGGATCCCCGCCGTCGAGTGCGCCGCCTCCTGCTTGTAGACGCTGGGCGGCATGCCCACGAGTTCACTGAAGCGGGTGCTGAAGGTTCCCAGCGAGGAGCAGCCGACGGCGAAGCACACGTCCGTGACGCTGAGGTCACCTATGCGCAGCAGCGCCATGGCCCGTTCAATGCGCCGGGTCATGAGGTAGCTGTAGGGGGATTCGCCGTACGCGAGCTTGAAGCGGCGACTGAAGTGGCCTGCGGACATGTGGACGTCCTTGGCGAGCGATTCGACGTCCAGCGGCTGCGCGTACTCCCGGTCCATCCGGTCCTTGACGCGGCGGAGTTGGGTGAGTTCCCGGAGGTAGGGATCGTTGGCTGGACTGCTGGTCACAGCTCCGATCGTGCTACGCCGCGGGGGTCTTGTCCACCCTTCGGGCGGCGGGCGGCCGGGCGTCAAAAGTGCCCGTGTGTGCGGGGTATGATTATGCCGCCGGCCAGCGTATGAGGTCCTCGCCCGAATAGGGCTTGAGGCAACGCAGAGCTGGATGTGCGCGGTCCTGCGGAGGACGGCACGCGGCGAAACCAAAACCTTGAATCACCGTCTTGAGCCCTGCCCGGATACTGCGCAGGCACCACCTTGGAAGGATGCCATGGAACTGCTGTGGGAAATTGCCGGCTGGGCAGGGGCGGTTGCGATACTCAGCGCGTACCTGGCAGTTTCCATGGGGTGGCTGAAGGCAGGCAAAGGGTTCCAGACGGCAAATCTGTTCGGCTCCGTTGCGTTCATCATCAACGGCACCCTGCATGGGGCATGGCCGTCGGTGGTTACGAACGTGGCCTGGTTCCTGATTTCGGCTGTTGCGCTGGTGCGGATGCGCTCGGAAAACCCCGCGCCTGTTGTTGAACCGGCGCAGGTCCAGTATCCGGGAGTTCCGGACAGCACCGGCCAGATGGCCGTGGTGGAAGCACTCACCGGCTCCCTGCCGGTGATCCCTTCGGTACATCCCGCCGGGGACGGGCCGCGGCTGGCGCTTTAACCGCCGCTGGCGGGACGTACGCGCAGGGTTCCTTCAGTTGCCGCCGGCCGTGTCGCCGTCGGCCTTCATCTCTTTGACCTCAGAGCGCAGGATCCTTACGGACTGGCCGAGGCTGCGTGCCATGGCCGGCAGTTTCGGCGCCGCGAACAGGAGCAGCGCCACAACCACAATGATGATGATGGGCCAAGGGCCATCGAACAGTCTCCCCACAGTAATTCCTTTCGTTGCCTGCTTGTCCCGGTTATTTGCCTGCGGCGCTGGTGGTGGTGCGTCCGCCGTCTGCTGTTAGGGCCACCGTCACTGGTTGGCCGCCGAGGACGCTGATGTGCGCGCTGGTGCTGGCCCCCGGTTCCAGGGTGGCGGCCAGGGGAACGGCGAACTTGGCGGGGTCCCGGCCGATGATTTTGGCCGGCTGGCCCGATGGGTTCCTGATGCTTTCAATCCGGACGTCACGCGCGGTGCCGGGGCCATTGTTGGTGACAGTCACCGCCCAGGTGGTGGTGCCGCCGGAGTACGCCTTTTGCACATCAGCCGTCAGCTGTGCCGCGGGCTGGGGGGTGCCTTCGTCGACTTCGAGGACCAGCGTGTCCCAGCCCGGTCCCTTGCCGGCGGGCGCTGGAGCGCCATGCGCGAACGTGATCCGGTTCTCGCCGGCTGCGAGCAGTGCTGCCGGGAAGGACAAAACGGCGGTCCGTGGATATCCGCTCCGGTCTGCCTGCCGGGCAATGGTGGAGTCGTTGCTGTTGGGGAGGACGCCGGTTATGGACGAGCTGTTGCCGTTTACGGCTACCGTGGGCGCGCCGCCCTGCTGCATGGCCGTTGCAACGGTGAGGTAGGCGGTTCCCTGGAAAGCACGCTCAAGCGTGAACCGCACCGTCCAGGTGCCCCTGTTGGTCTGGGCGTAGTACCAGTCCGTGGGTTCCCAACTTTCGCCGATGGTGAAGGTCAGGTCGGCCGGTATGGTGGACGGTTTTACATAGCCTCGCGGCTTGGCGTTTACGGGCGATTTGGTGGCAAGTGCATACTCTCCGGCGGTCCGGTCGGAGCGGCCCAGCTGCCAGAGGAATGTCCCGTGGCTGCCGGGGGTCCAGAGGATCTCGCCGAGGTCCTGGGTGCTGCCGGATACCACGACGCCGGGCCGGCGGTAGAGGTCGGTAACGGAGCCGTCCGCCGGCTGGATGTACAGGACGTAAGAGCCTGGTGCCGTGCTGCCGGGCTTCCAGGCCTGCGGGATACCGGGAAGGGTGAAGTTTCCGTCGGCGTCGGTTTTGACGAAATAGGTGGGCTCGGCGATGGGGAACACGCTGTCGCTGTCCTGGGTGGACAGGATCACGTGGAAGTTGGCGGCGGGGCGGCCATCCGTCAGGCGGACCCGGCCCGTGACAGTGGTGCGGCCGGCCGGTGACGGGTAGAGGGGATCGGACACCCATGGCGCGCCGCCCCGGTGCTCGTTGATCTCGGCTTCGGCGGTGCGCGCGGCCTGGGCGATCATCGCGCCGGGATCGGCGTCGTCCCCGACGGTGAAAAAGGTCAGCCAGGGCCCGTACAGCCGCCGGTATCCTGCCGGGATGGGATAGGCGGGTTCCCCGTAGTGGTTGCGGGAGAAATAGTTCAGGATGAGTGCGTCCTGGTGGATCCCCAGGTCCTGGTGCTGTGGCCCGGCTCCATAGAACGCGCACAGGGTGTCGTCCGTGATGCCGCCCAGTGGAGTGAACCAGGCACCGTAGCCGTGGCCGAAGTGCCCGAACATCGGGTTCTCGTGGTGATACAGGCTCCAGTCGTACTTGCTGTAGACCGAGTCCGCCGGCAAATTCCCGGAGTTGCTCTCCGGGCTGGGAAGGCTGGCGTTGTTGATGCCGTCCACCTTCCAGGTCTCGTCCTGCAGCCTCTGCTGGGTGGCGAGGTAGGCGTATGTTGGCTGCTGCCCCGCGCCGCGCTCCCAGTTGTAGGCATGATCGAGAATGCTGCGGTCCCACCTGGTATTCATCCGGACCTCGTTGATGGCCGTGTCGGTCACCGCGGTCATGACGTCGTAGCCATAGATACCTCGCCGGCCTGAGCGCATCACGAGGTGGTGTTCGTGGCGCAGAGGGGTGCTGGTCGTGTCGACGAAGACCACCTCAACCAAGCCGGGTTCGGCCCGCACAACGTCAACCCGCGAACACACAAGACGGGTCTTGCCACCGGAGGCGTCCACGTAGAAGGAGTGCTGTCGGTCCGGATCCCGCGGCTCGACGCCATTGAGGTTGTGTGCCAGCTCCTGGCCGCCCACCAAGATCGACGTTGCCGTAATGGACACATCGGACCAACCGGTGGGGATGCCGGCGTCGTCCCGGCCGAACGTGGCCCGCACCAGCCCGTTGTCCAGGACCAGTTCCGGGACCTCTGCCGGGAAGGCGTAACTGCCCACACTGGCCGGAGCGCCACCGATCAACACC
Organism: Pseudarthrobacter sp. YAF2; assembly: GCF_052113345.1. NCBI lineage: Bacteria > Bacillati > Actinomycetota > Actinomycetes > Micrococcales > Micrococcaceae > Pseudarthrobacter > Pseudarthrobacter sp. YAF2. The sequence goes on from NZ_JBFRDA010000003.1 coordinate 276,939, forward strand.
TTGACGCCTTCGCCTGCTGCCACCGGAGGCGCCGCCGAGGCAGGGCCACCGGCCTGGCTGGCAAGGACAGCACCCAGCGCCGCCCCGCCCACCCCCTGGATGGCGTTTCTGCGGGTGATTCCCCGACCCCTGGACGGTTGCATTCCGTTGTGCTGCATAGATGGCTCCTCGTTGAGCGGACTCAGAATGGAAACGCTTTCCAGATGATTGAAACGATTTTATGAAGGGTTGGCCGCGACGTCAATGGCGCACGGCAACCGCTTCCGGACTCCGACAAGGCATCCGGAGCCCCGTCATCCTCCGTTGGGCGGGAGCCCAAGGGAATTGTGCGCTCAAGCTGCGCGGACTATTCCGGGCGCCATGGCGAGTACACGATCGTCCATATAGCTGCGGGTTTTTGCCATGGTCACCCGTCAAGACCACTTCATAGCCTTGATGGACGACCATCCGACTCAGCGAGCCGACCACGCTTGGCCAGCCCGGTGCCCTGCCGCGCCAGCGGGCGATCCTTGACGCGGGCGGCATTGCCTGCCGGAGAACCGCCTGATCCTTACCGCCAGTGAACTGAAAGACTTCTTCATGCCCTCCCCAAATACGGCCCTTGACCTCCTGACCGCCACCCACCGGCCGCACGGCAATGCCTTGCTGCGGCCGCCCATGAGCAACACCGAGGATCCGCACGGCAGATGGCGGGTCACCAACCACTACCTGGAGTGTGGCGGACGTCCGGCCATCCCGGTCTCCGGGGAAATCCACTTCAGCCGGCTGCCCCGGAACCGCTGGGAGGACAGGCTTCGCCTGATGAAGGCCGGCGGTATCACCGTGGTGGCCTGCTACGTCTTTTGGATCCACCATGGGCCGGTGGAGGGTGGGGCGCGGTTTGACGGCAACCTGGATGTTGCGGCATTCGTCCGGCTCTGTGCCTCCCTGGATCTGGACGTCGTCCTGCGCATCGGGCCATGGGCCCATGGCGAGGTCCGCAATGGCGGCTTCCCGGATTGGGTCCAGGCGGCCGGCGTCGAACACCGCACCAACGATCCCGCGTACCTGGCCATGGTGGAGCGCTGGTACAACCTCCTCGGGGCGGAGCTGCGCGGCCTGTCCGGGCCGGACGGCAACGTGATCGGCATCCAGCTGGAAAACGAGCTCTACGACCAGCCGGCCCATCTTTCCCGGTTGAAGGAGCTGGCCCGGGCGGCCGGACTCACGGCCCCCATCTGGACCGCGACAGCGTGGGGCGGGGCCGACCTGCCCGAGGCGGAGGTGCTGCCGGTCTTCGGCGGCTACGGGGACGGGTTTTGGGTGGATGCCGACGCGCCCTGGGACCCGACGTTCCGCCAGCACTACTTCTTCAGTCACCAGTGGGACGATCCCGGCATCGGCGCCGACCTCCGCGAACACCTTTCCGGAAGCGATGCCGCGCCGCGCCGGTCCACCTCAAGCCTTTATCCGCCGGCCACCTGCGAGCTGGCCGGCGGCATGGCCACCGCCTACCACCGGCGGCCATGGCCCGAGGGCAAGGACGTGGCGGCCGTTGCCAACAACAAGATCGGCAGCGGATCGGGCTGGCAGGGGTACTACATGTTCGCCGGCGGGACGAACCCTGCGGCCTGCCTGCAGGAGTCCCAGGCGACGGGCTACCCGAACGACCTCCCCGAGTTCGATTACGACTTCCACGCGCCCATCGGCGCATCCGGCAGGCTGGCTCCGAGCTTCGCGCTGCTGCGCCGGCAACATGCGTTCCTGGCCGCTTTCGGGGAGCGCCTGGCCCCGATGCCGTCCACCTTGCCGGACCGGGAGCCGTGGGGGGTCGATGACGCGGAGACCCTGCGCTGGGCGTTGCGCTCGGATGGGGAGTCAGGTTTTGTGTTCATCAGCTGGCATCAGGCGCATATACCGCTTCCTGCATATATAGGTGCGCAGTTCCGCCTGGGGCTGGCGGACGGGCCGGTGACGGTTCCCGACTCGCCCGTTGATATTCCCGCAGGCACCATCGGTGCCTGGCCGGTGAACCTGGAGGTGGCTGGCGTCCGGTTGCTCTGGGCCACCGCGTCCGCGCTGACAGTGCTCGATTCGGAGGGATCGCCGACGTTGGTCCTTGCCGCGGAAGCCGGCATCGAACCGCGGCTGTGCCTGCCGGAGGGGACGGTCTTGTCGGGCGAGGCGGCTCCGGTGGGCGGGAATGCCTACGCCGTTCCTTCTTCTTCCCTGGCTCCGGTGACGGCGACGGGTTCCGGGGGTGTCCTGAAAATCCTGGTCCTGCCTGCTTCGCTGGCGGACCAGGCGTGGGTGCTGGAGACGCCGCGAGGCCTGGAACTCGTGCTGTCCGCTGAGCCGGCGTGGGTTGATCCGCGTGGTTTGCTGGCGGGCCGCTCTTTGGGAACGCCGTCGGTCCGGAGGTATTCGAGCCGGTCCGGCCGGTTCGAGATTGTTACTGCCGACGCGGTGGTCAGGGAACCTTCCCGCCTGGACGTTACCGTGGCGCCCGTCCGCAGTGCCGCTGCGGTTCCCGCGTCCTTCGGTTCGCTGGCCGGCCGGGCTGCCGCGCCGGGCGGGGAAGCGGTGGCGGAGCTCGCCGCGGTGTACAGGCTGGACCTTCCGACGACGGAGATCGCCGCTGGCGGTGGGCCCACCGAGCTGGAGATCACCTGGGCTGGCGACGTCGCCCGGCTGCTCGTGGACGGCCGGGTAGTGGCCGACCGGTTCTGGGACGGGTCTGCGTGGGTTATCGACATCGGCGACGCCGGCATCCGACCCGGCGCGGTCGTCTTGCTTCAGGTCCTGCCGCTTTCCAAGGACGCGAAGGTGGGATTGCCCGCCGGCGCCCAGCGCCTTCGGGACGCCGCGGATGGTGATTTGCTCGCCATGGACCGGGTGCAGCTGGTGTGCTGGTCTGATTGGCGGGAAGACCTGGGATGAGCCGCCCCACCGTCATAGTATGGACGTTTCGTGACGGAGGAGGCGGAAGTGGAACGGGCGCATGGGTTCCAGGACCAGCGGCTGGTGGTCGTGCCCCGGCCGCTGGTCCTCGAAGCGCTGGGGCGTCCAATTACCCGCCGCCTGGTGGTCACCGACGCCGGCGTGTTTCCCGTCGCGGAGGACCATGGTCGCTACCGGCCGCAGGGCGCGGAGGAAACCATCGTCATCCTGTGTGTTGACGGACGGGGGTGGGTGGAAACCGCCGGTGCGCGGACCGACGTCGGCAAGGGTTCCGCCGTCGTCCTTCCTGGCGGTACCGGCGAGGCGCATGCGTACGGTGCCGCCAAGGATGATCCATGGACGATCTGGTGGTGCCACGTCCGGGGGACGGATGCGGCGGAGCTGGTTGAAGGTGCCGGTATCAGGTCCGGCCGGTGCATCGTTCCCGTGGTGTCGGTGGACCGGCTGACGGCGATGCTCGACGAGATCATCAGCGCCCTGGAAAAGGACCAGTCACCCGCCCGGCTGGTGGCCACGGCGGGGATGGCGTGGAAGCTGCTGGCCACCTTGGCCGTGGACCGCCGCGTTCCGGAGAAGGGGACGCCGCTGCAGCAGGCCATGAACTACCTGGAGGAGCGGGTGGACGGTGCCATCCGGTTGGCTGACCTGGCCGCCCTGGTGGGTGTTTCGTCGTCGCACTTGAGCAAGCTGTTTCGGGAGGCGACCGGCGGGGGAGTGCTGGCGCACCATACGGCGCTGAAGATGGCGCGGGCACGGCACCTGCTGGATACCACGGACCTGACCATCGCGCAGGTGGGCCGCAGCGTGGGGCTGCTGGACCAGTTCTATTTCTCCCGCCAGTTCCGCAGGCTGCACGGCGTCAGCCCCAGCGCATACCGGGCGGAGCGGAAGGGATAGGGCAGGTTGTCGGGGGAGATTTCTGGTGCCAGTTAGCTTCCAGCACGATGTTTTGGGTTTGGTTTCTTGGCAAATTGTCACGTTGAGAGCCAGGACCGTCGTGGCTGATTGTCCGGAAATGCCGGCAAGGACTCTATGACGACGGTTTTTCGGAGGGCTGCCTGACGTCAGGTTGGGGTGTGCTCCATCTGTACTAGTTGCCCCCTCAGGACACCTGGGCATCGGCTAAACGCCACCCCGGCCGACTTTTAATACTCATGTCCGAGAGGAGAGCATGTTGCTTGACTGTGGCAGCGCGCTCCCCTATAAACGTTGGATGCAACACCGCAGAACTAGCAAACTGCAGTTTGCGGTGAAACTTTCGCGGGCCCGTTCTATTGAGGATCTCATTCAACGCCTCTACTCGGGGATTGATGAGACCTTTGACCCGGTTGTCGTGGGCTTTGATCTACTCGATCCGGATACCCATCGCTTACTGTCCACATCAGCCCACGGCGTGAGTGAGTTCTTTCTCGCTCGATACGACAGTGTTGGCCGGGCGTCCGACCCAGTTTTGAACCACGCTATCCTCAGCGGCGATATCGCATACAACCTCGCCATGATGTCCGAAGAGGAATGGCGGGAGCTACCGGTATATCGCGAGGCTTTCTCGCTACACCGGATGACGAACCTCGTGTATGTTCCGGTCGTTGTCGCCGGCAAAGTGCTCGCCACGCTCAACCTAGGGCGCGCCGAGGGGCGGCGCCCTTTCTCACAGACGGAATTACAGGATGCGAAGGAAATCGCCGGGCTCCTGAGTTCACTGATGGAATCCCTGCAACGACAGGAGCTCCTTGAACATGAAATCGGGATTCTCCGCGATGCATTCGACCTGGGGAACGAAGCAGTCGTAATCAGCGATGTGAAGCGAGCCACCCGCTATATGAATCGTGCTGCCCAGCGCGTGCTGGAGGAACAGCAACGCGACGCCCCGTCCTTTGACGAAGCGGTCATCGAGTTCCAAAACCGTGAACATCGACAAGTCTCGGACGATGGATTGGTTTCGCGCATCGTGCCGCTCCGGAGCGGTGAAGGCATTGTTGCCTTCCTTCGCACCGGCTCACGTGCAGAAGGACCGCCGGAATGGCTTCGGCAGTCCCTGACGTCACGCGAGACGGAGGTGATGATGCTGGCGAGCAAGGGGCTACGTGACTCTGAGATAGCCCAGCATCTAAATCTCAGCGTGCACACTATCAAGGGCCACCTCCGGGAGATCTTCAAGAAAACCGGTGCACGTTCCAGAGTAGAGCTTGTTCGCATGGCCATGGCCGCCGACGTCGAATAGTTACCCCCTCTAACGAGGGGGGCGCAAACTGTAGCCGAACGGGGACTGACCATCTTTGGTCGTCCGGCTCTAATCTCATAGCGGCGGAAGGCTGTACCAGCTATCTAGGTCGAGGTATGACGAATCCCAGTCTCGGTGCGTTGGTGTATGGCAGTCCGGCGCCGCCCTGGCACCTCTGCAGGGCGGGTACCCGCAACGTACCAAGGAGCATTGGACATGAACGCCATTACCCTCGAATCTGCCCTCGCGACGTTCTCCCGTCGTTTTGAGGTATCGGCGAAGCTGACAGAGCGTGGGAAGGAAGTTATCCCCGGCGGCTACAGCCGCAACTCCTTTAATTTCGGCCCGCACGCGATCTATGTCGAGAGCGGAGACGGTGCTTACATCTCTACAGTCGAAGGGCACCGGCTCCTGGACCTGAACAACAACTTCACGGTGAATGTGCTCGGGCACAACCACCCGGCGGTGCAGAGAACCTTGCGTGAGTCCCTCGAAACGGGGGTTTCGTTTGGTAACCCCGTGGCTTTGGAGACGGAACTTGCGCAGCTGCTTGTCGATCGGATGCCCTCCATTGAACGTGTGCAATTCTCCTGCTCCGCATCCGAATCCTGCATGTCTGCGGTCCGGGTGGCGCGTGCCTTCACGGGCCGCACGAAGATCGCGAAGTTCGAAGGCGGATACCACGGTTTTACTGATCCGCTTCAGGTCTCGTGGCACCCCGACCACGATGGAGACTGCGGTCCCGATGACGCCCCAAAGGCCATCCCCGACAGCGGAGGCATCCCTGCGGAGGACGTGGCCAATGTGGTCGTGTTAACCCAGAACGATCGCGAGGGGACGGAGCGAATCCTGCGAGCTCATGCAAGTGAGATCGCCTGCGTTATCCTCGAGCTCGAAAGTGCTTCCGGCGGCGTTGTTACCCTTGAGCAGAACTATGTCGAGAGCCTTCGTGAACTGACCTCGGAGCTGGGTATTGTCCTGATCTTCGATGAGACCGTAACCCTTCGCGCCGGCTATCACGGGATGCAGGGGGACTACGGGGTGGCACCCGACCTCACGGTAATGGGCAAAATCATCGGTGGAGGCTTCCCACTCGGTGCAGTAGGCGGCTCTGCCGAGATCATGAGCGTCCTGGAGTCAGGGCTTGTCTCCATCTCCGGCACTCACCACGGCCATAAGATCGCCTTGGCCGCCGGTATTTCCACGATGAGAGAGCTCACCCCCGGGGCTTTCGACCGACTCAATGGAATGGCCACGCGCGTGATGGAGGAGCTCAACGACTGGAGCGACCAGCGCGGCAGCAGCTTCGCCGTGTACGGCAAGGGCATCTCCCACCTCGCTTATGGATTCATGCGTGAACCTGGCTTGAGCATTCGAACTCATCGCGACTACTGGCGGAACTTCGACGGTACAGGAACACAAATTTGCTCGCTGGAACTTGCTAATCGTGGCTTCTTCCCGGTTGCTCGTGGCGACTTCTCGCTGTCTCTGCCGATGACCGACGATGACATCACTGCCTTCATCGAAACCACCAAGGAGATTGTCAGCGGTATTGAAGGCTGACAGGCAGAAGATACAGGAAATCCTTGGGCTGAGCGAAGGGCAACTGCCAGTGATTCAGGTGCCGCCATTGGACTTAGCAGCCGGTATCCATACGGGTGCTCATGCTCCAGCAAGTGGTTGGTGGCGACCTATAGACGATCCGACAACCTTCCGTTGAATCCAGCAAGGTGACCTGATACCGGGTGTTGACGGAAAGCAAGCACTATGGGTGTTGGACTACGCGCTATCGCCTTCCAGGCGCGTACGCACCAAAGAAAGAACGGCGTCACATGAAAAGCCGGCAGAGCGTCCGTCAGCGTAAACGGTCAGCGACTCGGTTGGGGAGACGTCACCCCTTCCGTGCAGTGCCGCCTGGAAAGTGTCAGTTCTCTTGACGGCTGTCCTAAGACACAGGTCGAAGCAGACTATTACTATTCCGTGGAAGGAGCCATATCACACTTGGTTGGTTCCTTGAAGCCCCCTCAGAACCGGCAAAGCTAATCCGAGGCTATGACGAGCAAGTGCGGCAAGCCCACAAGACAATCGGTAAAGCTTGGCGCAGGAGTCAACTGGATGCCCATCCCAGCGCACTCATAACCTCAACGTGCAGTCTGCCTTTCGACATTGGCGTGTATTCCTCCGCAGACAAGCAGACGGCTTCCGAATCGCTCAACCCTTCTTAGAGCCTTGAGGAGTGTCATTTGGTGCTGTCATCGTCATTCCCTGCCAATGCCTATTTCTGCATGCGTTCAGGACCGACCCGTCGGTGACGAGTCGCGTGTGGGTATCTCTGAATTGGGAGGAACCGAAGAGCTCTGGGACTTCGTTCTTCTAACAGGGGCCACGATCAGAGCCTCCCCAGGCGTTAGTGAGCAATGTCCGCTTTCTTGGGCTCAAGGGACCTGGAGCCCAAACTACCTCGGTTTGCACTTCATTGTGTAAGAGGTTCGGTTTCGGCCACATGCTGCACTTTTTCCCGCTCGGCGCGCTGGCTGGTGCCTGATGCCGCTGCAGGCCAGCAGGCCCAAATGCTTCCGGAGCACCTCCCATCAGGATCGAGCACCGCTGTGCGTGCCCACTACCTCGCCTGTCCGGTTCGGTTTCGTTCCACAAGCGCGGACAGTTCGCTGAACGGGATGTTCGTACTTGAGACGGCGCAGAGATGCACGCGCGCTGGGGAGGGTCTGGTCGGGATACCGGGCCGCTTCGCCAGCTGGTCATGACACCGGAGCCGAAGTTTCCTATCACCGCGTCCAGCCGTTAGGAAGGCGACGCAGAACGGCCTGCCGTCGCCGCTCATCAGGTCCACGCTGCAGGATTCCCGGGGCGGTTGCACCAGGACATGAAATAGGCGGACGGGCTGCCGTCATGCCGTGCGCGAGGCCCGGTTTGTGACAGGTATATATGGGTCAACCATGGTGCCAGGGGGATGATAAAGACCGCCGGCTCCGATGAACCGGCGGTCTTATTGCCTTCACACTGACCCGGAGAGGAGTCGGTGCCGGCTACTCGATGTGTACGGTGGCGGGCGATGCCATGCTGGATTTGTCGCGGAAGAACCACGCCAGGAGGATGGTGGCCAGCACCGCGATGGCGGTGGACACCATGGCCAGTGACGGTGCCAATGGCACCAAAGCGAAAACGACAATAGCCGAGACGACCAGGGCGATGACCGTGGTCCGGGGTTGCCTCATGGACACGATGGCCTGCACCAGCACCGCGCCGATAACCGCGGGCAGCACATAGAGCCGGGTGACGAGAAGGATTGAAGGGGGGATAACGCTGATCAGCCAACTGCCCAGCAGTCCCACGAAGACCGCCAGGGAAACCAGGTGCACAGTTGCGGCTCCGCAGATGGCCGCGACGGCGGCCAGCTCCGCGCGCTTGGTACCCGGTTTTGCGCCGATGTTAGTTTGGGTGATCAGTGCCGCAGGCAGGAGCTTGTTGGAGATGTTGCCGATCATGAACGCTTGATACATCGCTGCAGGGCCGAGGATCGGGTAATACGTGAGAGGTTCAACGACCCACATGATGCCGAACGTTGCCGCTACCGCCGCGAAAGCGATCCAGAGTTGTGCGGGGGCGATGTCCAGGCCACTGGCAAAAACCAGGTACAGGGGACCCGCCACGGAGATCAGCAGGCCCGCGATCATGGTGGCCTGGCCCCAGCGGGAGGTGGTCCGGCCGAAGTCCGCCATGGCGGTGTTGGCGGAGTTTGTTTCAGTTGTGGTGGTGGAGGTCATGGGTGTTCCTTTGCGGGGTGGGCAGGTCAGATGCCGATGGCAGGGCCAGCGGCCAGGTAGGCGGCGATAAGCGCAACAACGATGGAAAAGCCGAGTCCCCACTCGCGGAGCCAGCCCTTCCCCAGTTTGTGGGCCAGCAGCAGGCAGAGTCCCATGACCGCCGCAGAGACGATGAACGACAATACGTGGATGCCCGATTTGGGCAGCTCAGTGAGTCCCAGACAGGCGAAGGCGCCGATCAGGGCGGCGGCCGGGACGATGGCCATCGCCAGGGGGTTCACGGAGCGGACCTTGGCATCGCCCCTTCGGAGCAGAGGGGTCAGAATCAGTGTTGCCAGCATCCACATCGCGCCCCCGATGCTCATCGCGAAAAAAGCGACAGCAAAGACGCTTTGGGTATAGCTGGCGTCACCTAACTTGGCTCCCATGGAGCCCGCGGCGATGCCGGCAGCGGCCACGTCATATGCTGCTGACCCGATGAGACCGATCCTGGACAGCACGGCCGGAGCGCCGAACAGGCCCAGGAGCGCAATCGCCACGAGGGACACGGCCAGTGATGGGCCGATGGCCGAGACAGCCCCGGAACGGAACGACGTCTTGATGTCCTTCGGACTCATGTCCACAGCCGGGGCCGCGCGTCGGGCGGCACGCATGAAAATGACGGACTGGATGATGATGACGCCGAAGACACCGGCGACGCAGATCCAGAGGACTGGGTTGTTAGCCACGCTGAGGATGTCCGTAGGTCCGGTACCTGCCAGTGGTTGATGCATGAAAACCTCCGGTTGAAAGCCGCTGCGGCTGGCCGACGTCTTTGTCCGGCCTGTCCTGCAGTCGGGCGAGTGCTGTCCCCGACTAACCGAATCGGTCGACGGGTTACAAATAGGCTCCACTATGAGACGGATCACAGGCAATACCTGACGGAATCAGCCAGCGTTTTGGCCGAATCCATCAAAGTGCAACATTCGGTCGAACACCCTTCCACGTCTCGCGTGTGACCCGACACACTTCTTGGCAGGGAAATAACTAGTAAGAGGAGCACCACCATGTCCGGCACGATTAGCGAACTGTCCGCCGTCGAACTCACAGCGGCAATCCGCAACAGGACCATCTCGGCGCGCGAGGCCCTGGTGGAGCACCTTGACCGCATAGCCGCAGTCAACCCGGTGATCAACGCCGTAGTCACCCTCGACCCCGAGGGTGCGCATGCGTGCGCCGCTGCGGCCGATAAGCTCACGGCTTCAGGGGCGGAACTGCCACCCCTGCACGGGCTGCCCATGACGCACAAGGACACCAACAACACGGCCGGCATGCGCACCACACAGGGCTCGCTGGTCCTGCGGGACTTTGTTCCGGAAGCTGACGACCTGATCGTCGCCAGGCTCAAGGCTGCCGGGGTTGTTACCACGGGAAAATCCAACGTCCCCGAATTTGGTGCCGGATCCCATACCTTCAACGAGCTCTTCGGGACCACCACCAACCCTTATGCACCGACAATGAGCGCGGGCGGCAGCAGCGGGGGAGTGGCTGCCGTCGTCGCGGCCCGCATCCAAAGCATCGGCGACGGCAGCGACATGGGCGGTTCGCTGCGCATTCCCGCGTCGTTCTGCAACGTGGTGGGTTTCCGGCCGTCGACGGCGGTCATCCCCGTCCCCTCGGACCTCAACGCATACGCGTGGCTTGGCAGGACGGGCCCGATGGCCCGAAGTGTGGAGGACATTGCGCTGTTCATGTCCGTCACTGCCGGCAAGGACCCCCGCGTGCCGTACCCGCAGGTCCTGGAGCCGGACGTCTTTCGGGCCAGCCTGGAGACGGACATGCGCGGTGTGCGGATCGGCTGGTCCCACGATTTCGGCATCGGAGTGCCGGTGGAGCCGGAAATCGTCGAACACCTGGAACGCCAGCTTGCCGTGTTCGAAAACCTGGGCGCGATCGTCGAGGAAGCCACCCCCGACTTCCGCGAAGCAGACCAGGTCTTCGGCAACACCCGTGCCTTGGACTTCGCCGCCGGCCTCGGGACCATCGTGGAACGGTCCGGCCACCTCATCAAACCTGAGGTGCGCTGGAACGTGGGGAAGGGGCAGGCACTGACGGCCCAGGATGTCATCGACACCACGGCCGCGCGGACCCGTCTGGAGTTCAGCGTCCAGGAGTTCTTTGGCCGCTACGATCTCTTCGCCAGCCCCTGCGCCCAGGTTCTCCCGTTTGATGCCTCGCTGCGGTATCCGGCGGAGGTTGCCGGCGTGCCGTCCACGACCTATCTGGACTGGATGCGCTCTGCCTGCCTGCTCTCCGCCACCGGGCTCCCAGTGGTAAGCGTGCCGGCGGGTTTCACTTCCGCCGGGCTACCCGTCGGGCTGCAACTGGCGGGCAACCACTTCACGGACATGCAGCTGTTGCGCTGGGGCCGCGCCTTCGAGCAGCAGACCGGGTATGCCGCCATTGCGCCCGTCCTGGCAGACACAGACCTTAAGACACCCGCGTAATGCGCCCGCCGCGCTTCCGCGCGTCCAGCAGCAGCGACACGTCCACACTGGAGGCGTACTGAGCCCAGTCCGAGCCGGTGATGAAGTGGTACAGGGCGGCCATGTCGCTTACCGTGACGTCAGCGACAATCTGGTAGTCACCCGCGATAGCCGCCGCGTAGCGGACCATGGGAAGTTCGGCCAAGGCCATGCCCAGTCGCTCAAGATGCCGCGGGGTGGCCCGGATCCACAGCAGCGCTTCAACGTTCAGTCCAAAGACAGCAGGCTCGACGACGGCCCGCAGCTGGACCTGGTTGTTACCCAGGAGCCATTCACTGCGGCGCCGGGCCGTAGCCTCGGAAACTCCCACCCTGCGCCCCAGCGCTTCGTAGCTCATCCGGCCGTCCGCGCACAGCGCCTCGGCTAGTTCCGTGTCCTGACGGTTCAGCGTGTGCCGGGCTTCAAGAACCCCCGAGTCCGGTGTGAGGCTGGAGCGAAGCGCCTCGACGCGGTCCGTACCGAGGACCTGTGGGCGCCAGCCGCGAATGGTGCGGAAATAGCGGAGGACGGGATAGCTAGTGGAATCCCGCAATCCAATCGTGGACGGAAGCTCTTCGGACAGGACGTCGCCCATCCGCCCGGGCTCCGTGAAGATTTCTGCCAGGCAGTCACCCGTGCCCGTGGTGGTGTAAACAAACGTAGTGTCGTCGCGCTGGGCAAGTGCCTTTGCCGCTGCCCGTACGGTCCCGGGAGCGCAGCGCATTTCGATCAACACGGCCGCCGGCTGCGGCCTGACTCCGACCACGGCAACGACGCCGGACTCCAGCAACTGGGAGCCGCGGCGTGCGACCGTACGTTCGGCTTCCCCCAGCACGGCAGCCATCTTGCGCCACGGGCACCGCGGGTCCAGCTGGAGGGCAGCAGCAATTTGCCGCTCCAATACGTCCAACACCATGCGAGCTCCGTCCGTTGCCTCCGCCTAATTCCATCACGGCGTATGCCCGCCGGGTCACCACGCTCTGCCGGCTCCTGTTCAGGTGCAGCCTTGCTCGCCATTCTCCAGCAGTACGTCGATCTGCCCCTGCTCTTCCACGACGGCAGGGGCGATCTGTGTGATGGCAGGCAAGGCCGTCAGTGGCGGCGGGTACTCCCGAGGGAAAGGAAGCACGGTTACGGCTGGTTCACGGCGCCATCAATGGGGCACAAACGAGGTCGGTTACCCAGTTAGCTGCGTATGATAGCGCATGTTATTCGGCTGGGGTGGCTGTCTTTTGCAGCTTCTTGGCGGTCCGGTCGGGGCGAATAAGTGCCAGCCCGAGCAGACCAGCGGCGAGAAGAAGTAGTCCGGCAATCAGGAAGGATTGATTCACTCCGGTCACCATACGGCTGACCATTTCTGCGGTCTGTACCGTTCCCGCGGGGGCTGTCCGGTACCCGGCATTTTCCATGAGCCAACCAACCAGGACGGGCGAGACAATTGCACCAGTGGATCCGGCCGCACCCAGGACGCTCATGACGATAGGCCGCTGCTTCATGCCGACAATGTAGGCGACCATCGCTGCTCCCATGGGATAAATGATGCTGCAGCCGGCGGCAATGGTCAGGAGTACGATTGCCAGCACTCCCGAGGTTTGGGTTGCAAGCACAAAACCTAGTCCGCCGGTCACGAGCGCCGCACTGTAGGGCGCGCTCATCGCTTGACGGATGCTCTTTTCCTTTTTCATGAGCTGCCGGCTGATGACTCCCAAAACCAGCAGGACTGTGGCACCGAAAAGCCAGGGGAAGACCGTAACGATGCCGACCTGCTCGGTCGTGAGGTTTGCTGATACTTTCAGGTACTGCGGCAGCCATGTTGTCAGGAAACCCATGGTCCAGAAGTTGGTGAATACGCCGAAAGCGGTGATGAGGAAGGTTCCGCTAAAAAGTGCTTTGAATATGGGCACTTGGGTTTGCGTGTCGAACCAGGAGTATGTGTTGCTTTCCGGCGCATCAGTGCTTTTTGCGTTTGCGTTTTCGGTCAGAGAAGCGTTGCGGGCATTGGGCGCGTATGGTCCGTCTTTACCCAGGACCAGCCAGGCTACCAGCCACAGCAGACCGAGGATCCCCAGAATGCCAAAAGCCCAGCGCCATCCCCAGGCGGCGATAACAAACCCCAGCAAGGGGGCGGCGATTACCGGCCCGAGAGTTGACCCGATGGCGACAAGGTTTGAAGGCAGGGCGCGCCGGGATGCCGGGAACCAGGAGTGAACAGCTGCCAGGGACGTCGGAGTGGCAGGCCCCTCCGCACCTCCCAAGATGATGCGGGTGACGAGAAGCGCTGCGGCGCCTCCGCCAAACAGCAATGGAAATTGCATCAATGCCCACGTCAGTCCAAGGACGAACAGGATCCACTTGACGGAGAATTTGCTGGCAAGGACACCTGTTACGACGGCTATGACCGCGTACAGGAAGTAGAAGGAGCTTCCGATAAAGCCAAACTGGGTAGTCGTCATCCCAAGTTCAGCTATTGCTGAGGGGGCTACAAGTCCGAGTACCGCCCGGTCCGCAAATGCAATAATTTGGAGGACTACCAGCATGCCGGTGATAGTCCACGCTCTCCGGTTCATTTTTCCATTCCGGAGCGCATAAGCCAGGGAGCTGGGGTCTTCTTGTCCAGTCGTAGTTTGTGCCATGGCCAGGCCTTTCTGTAACCGTGCAAAGCTGCCCAAAGGCGGCTTACAAGTAGTTGTTAGCGGGCGTAAGGGTCGGTGATGCCGATGTACTGGGTGGTGGTGTACTCGGCGATGCCTTCCGAACCGCCTTCACGACCCAGACCGGACTGCTTGACCCCGCCAAAGGGCGCTGCGGCGTTGGAGATGACACCGGCGTTGAACCCGACCATGCCGAATTCGATTTGTTCCGCGACCCGCAGCAGCTTGTTGAAGTCCTTGCTGTAGAGGTAGGAAGCGAGGCCGTATTCGGTGTTGTTGGCCAGTTTGATGGCTTCTTGCTCGGTGGTGAAGGTGGTGACAGGTGCGACCGGGCCAAAGATCTCCTGGTTCAGGATTGCCGCGTTGTTGGGTACGTTGGCGAGGACCGTGGGCTGGTAGAAGTATCCGGGCCCGTCCACGGGCGCGCCGCCGCTGACGGCAATAGCTCCGGCGTTAACGGCGGCGGTGACGAGGGCGTGGATGTCGTCGCGTGCGTCGGCGTCGATCAGCGGACCGACCTGGGTGCCGGGGTCGGTGCCGCGGCCAGTGGTCAGGGCGCCCATGGCGGCGGCGAATTTCCGGGTGAATTCGGCGGCGAGGGATTCGTGGACGAGGAATCGGTTGGCTGCTGTGCAGGCTTCGCCCATGTTCCGCATCTTCGCCGCCATCGCCCCTTCGACCGCTTTGTCGAGGTCGGCATCCTCGAACACGATGAACGGGGCGTTTCCGCCGAGTTCCATGGAGGTGCGCAGGACGTTCTGTGCGGCGTCGGCCATGAGGCGCTTGCCGACCGGGGTGGAGCCGGTGAAGGACACTTTCCGAAGCCGGGAGTCTTTCAGCAGCGGCCCGGAGATCCCGGACGCGGAGGAGGAGGCGACGACGTTCAGGACGCCGGCGGGAAGGCCGGCTTCCCTCATCGTCTGGGCGAAAAGTTGTGCCGTGAGTGGGGTGAGCTTGGCTGGTTTGAGGACCATGGTGCAGCCGGCAGCGATGGCCGGGGCGACCTTGCGGGTCGCCATCGCCAGGGGGAAGTTCCAGGGGGTGATGAGCAGGCAGGGTCCGACGGGTTTGTGCTGGACGAGGATTTTGTTTTTGCCCTCGGGGGTGGTGAGGTAGCGGCCGTAGTCCCGGACGGCTTCTTCGGAGAACCAGCGCAGGAACTCTGCCCCGTAGGTCACCTCGCCGCGGGCTTCGGCCAGGGGCTTGCCCATTTCCAGGGTCATCAACAGCGCGAAGTCCTCGGCCCGTTCGGTCACGAGGTCGAAGGCGCGGCGGAGAATTTCGGCCCGGGTCCGGGGTGCGGTGCGTGCCCAGGACGCCTGGACGGCGTCGGCCGCGTCCAACGCCGCGATCGCATCCTCACTCGTGGCGGACGCGAGGGTGGCGAGCACCTCCCCGGTGGCGGGATCGTGCACGTCGAACGTGCCGTCGTCGGACGCGTCCCGCCACTCACCACCAATCAACAGGCCGGTCGGCACGGAAGCAAGGAGCTTCTGTTCGCGTTCGGATTTTATGGCAGGGGATATTACGGGTGACGTGGTCATGCGGGAGGTCTCCTCATTAAGTGTGCGGTGCCGGGTTTATCCTTCGACGCCGCGAGGATGATGTTGTGGGACATAGTCCATAGGGGCGCGAGACGATCCGGCGTCGAACTGCCGCTTCCAAATGCGTAGGCGTTTATTCATCGAGTTGCTGGTCTCGTGAGACGCGGTCCCGGGCAACGAGGGTAATCGAAGTTTGTATCAGCATGGTTGGCTCCAACACCCGATGGTTATGTTGTGCGCATCCGATGGAGGCGGTGGTTCTGGTGGTGAATTTCGAGCGGGCCGGCTTACCCGGGTTCATCATCGGAAGGGAACCGATGAAAGAAAAGTGGGTCGCCGTGCAGGCAGATGGGGAGGTAGACGTGTACGGCTGCTTCGGAGTCCTCTATGGTTTGTTCTCCTTTGCGGGCTGTCCGATGGATGAGCCATAGCTGGACGGTCAAGGCGACCACTGTGACAGCGGCAAGGGTGATGCCGGCAGTGGGATCAGTATTTTCGCCGAAGATGTGGCTCCAGGCTCCTCCGGGCTGAGTGAGCAGACGCGTCAGGACGAGAATTATGGGTTCGGGGTGCATTTCGATTTCCTTGCTGGGCGCACGGACGGGCCCCGGGTCTTGTCGGACCTTTGGCTAGGGTGTGAGTGCGGCACCTTTGAAGCGTCTTTTGATGCGGGACCCGGAAGGTTCTTCCGCCATCCACACACGGGCGTCATCGTCCTTGTGGATGGCGATTCGGCCGCCTCCGCCGTCGATCCAGATCCAGAAGATCGATCCATCTGCAACCATGTCGTCGACTGTGCCGCGCACGAGCACTTGAGTTTCCCTCTGAACGTACATCCTGTCTCCAGGAGTAAGACCAGCCCAGTCCTTCGTTTTCAGCGGCGGGTATTTGGTGAGGGAGGGCAATATCCCGGCGATTTCGCGCTGGATCAAGAGATCGGCCACGAGGGGGTCCTTCTTCCTTGAAGACTGTCATTTGCCTCAGCGCTCCGGTCCGGGCGTGAGTGCTGCGCGGTTCCTCATCACCTGCGCGGCTGTGGTTCGCGTTTTCCCCTGCCACCCCGACGCGGAACGTCGCGGTGGCAGGGGAGACGCTTTGCATCCTTGGAACGTGACCGAGTGACGGGGAGCCAGCCGGGGATGCGTTTAGATGCGGTGGAGGAACCAGTCGCTTAGTCGTGCACCGGCTACTGACATGTAGTCGTAGCTGCAGTGCAGCGATCCGGCGCCGTCGTAGATGTCCACGGTGACGTCGTCGGAGGTGAGTGCTTCAACGAAGCGGTCGGCGCCTTTGATGTCCATGATGATGTCGGCGGTGCCGTGCATGACGTAGACGGGGATCTTGAGCTTGTCTGCGACACCGTCCAGGGTGAATTTGGCCAGCTTCTCGCGGGCTTCCGCGTCGTCCTTGGAGCCGCTGAGCCACTGGAGTTGCTTCTGCAGGGGCGGGTAGAACTCGTAGAAGTCCGTGAGGATGCTCCACGTTCCACACCAGGCCGCTACTGCCTTCACGCGGGGTTCGAAGGCGGCAGCACGTGGGGCGTAGTAGCCACCGAAGCTCACGCCGGCGAGACCGAACCGGTCCGCGTCGACATCGCTGCGCTTCTCAAGGAAGTCGAAGATGGCGGTGACGGGTACCTCGTAGTCGGGCCTGCTGTACATTTCCTTGAAGCGCAGCGAGCTGCCGCGTCCGGGGGTGTCGACCATGACGACGTTCATGCCGCGGGCCGGGAATTCGGTTCCGCCCAGGAAGTAGAGTTCTTCGGCCCAGGAGTCGGCGCCGCCAAGGAAGAGGACCGTGGGGCGGGCCTGACCGGAGTTGTCTGGGCGGACGATGTAGCCCTCCATTTCCTTGCCCTCGAACGGTACGGCGATCCGCTCGATCAGTCCGTCGGACAGCTCGGCTGCCTTCTGGAAGTTTTTGGTGCCCTCGACGTAGGCTTCGGTGCGTCGTTCGTCGAAGGAGTCGAGGAAGAATTCGGAGTGGCGCCAGTAGCTCATGGAGCGGAACAGCGCGCGCCGGGCGGTGGTGATGTCACCGCGTTCGAGGGCTTCGTAGCCGGCGGCTGCGATGTCTTTTGCTGTCTGGCTCCACTCGCGGTGCCAGGTTTCGCCGTCGGTGGTTTCCCGCCCGATGCGGGCTGCGGTACGTGCGCATTCAAACAGGTCGGAGCCGCCGACTGCGACCTGGGAAAGCAGGCGCATGGTCTGCAGGGACCAGTCTTCGTCCTGCGGGAAGAGCTCGATGAGCGAGAGTGCGTCGCCCGTTTTGACGGTGTTCATGTGTTGTCTCCTTGTTGGATTCGGGTGGGAAAGGAAGATTAGTTGGCCGGGGCCAGCCGGGTTGCGTCGGGGGCTTCCCAAGGTGTGCGGTTTTGGATCGCGACCTTGTATTTGGCGAGCTGCCGAGGAGCGCAGACGGTGAGGGCACCGATCAGCAGGCCGTCGCGGCCGAGGGTGGCAACCAGTTTGTCGTTCGACATTTCTTCGATTCGGATGTCGGTGGCACCGGCGGTGCGGCCCACAAACCGCATCTTTTTGTCATGCTGGTCTGTCCAGAAGTACGGCACTGACGCAAAGGGGTCCCTCTCGCCAAGCAGTGTTGCTGCTGCGTGCCGGCCTTGGTCCACTGCGTTCGACCAGTGCTCGATGCGCATTTCCTCGTCAAAGACCGGGTTGCGCCAGCTGGCGACGTCTCCGGCAGCGACGATGTTCGGGACAGAGGTCAGCAGTTCCGGTGTGCAGGTGACACCGTTGGCAACCTCGACGGGGCTTCCGGTGAGCCACTCGACAGCGGGTGTGGCACCGATGCCTGCCGCTACGACGTCAGCGCTGAGGTTTTCACCATTGCTGAGGGTGACCGTGACCCCGCCGGGAGAGTCCTGCAGGCTTTGAACGGATGAGCCGCAGATCATGCGGATGCCGTTGCCTTCGTGAAGCTCCCGGTACCATGAGCCGATCTCGGTGCCGAAGGCCCGTGCCAGAGGCATCGGGGATCCTTCGATCAAGGTGACGTCCAGTCCGAGCCCCCGGGCTACGGCCGCGACTTCGAGGCCAACGAATCCACCACCGATCATGACGAGGTGCCTGCCCGGTATGAGTTCGGGACGGAGTTCGAGGGCATCGTCGAGGGTCCGGAGCACGTGCACGCGGGCCTGGGTGGTGTCACTGGAGAAGCGGCGGGCGGCGGAGCCCGTGGCGATGACCATGCCGTCGTAAGCAAGGTCGGATCCGTCGGTGAGCGCGAGCAGCCCTTTACCGGCATCAATGCCGCGGGCGGCGGTGTTGAGCCGCAGCTCAATCCCTTGTGTCTCGTACCAGGGGGCCGGCCGGAGCAGAAGTTGCTCGGGCGTCATGCCGTCAAGCAGGAGTTCCTTGGACAGGGGTGGGCGGTCATATGGAAGTCCCGCTTCGGCCGACACGAGCGTCAGTTCCCCGTCAAACCCACGCTCGCGGAGCGCTTCAGCTGCGTGCACTCCGGCGAGTGAGCCTCCGACCACGACGATTCGCTGCATCAGATGTCCTCGATGAAGATGGCGTGTGCCGGGCACCCGCGCCGGGCGGCTTCTGCCTGGGCCCGCAAAGCTTCGTCGTGTTCGTCAGAGCCGATCACTACCGCTTTGTTGGTGTCATCATCGATGTCGAAAAGTGCAGGACCTTCGATGAGGCAGTTTGCGTAACCCTGGCAAGCCGGAAGATCAACCGTGATCTTGAATGCCATGTCTTTGTCTCCTTTGCTGCTCGATTTCTCAGTGGCCTGAGGTTTCGAGGTGCTCGATGCGTGGCGTGATTTCGGCCGCGCGTGCAGCTTGTGGTGTGTTCCGGCTGCGGAGAGTACGGACAACTCCGCCGGTGATGACTGCTGAAATGCCAGGGATGTCCCCTACGGACAGCGCGCCGAGGGCGTCGTCGCGGGTTGATCCCCAGGGGGCGTCGAGGATTACGAGGTCGGCGGCGCGTCCGGGGGCGATGAAACCTGCTGGCAGGTCCCATACCCGGGCGTTGTTGCCGGTGGCAGCGGCCCAGACGAGGGCCGGGTCGACGTTGGAGAGTGATGACAGTTCCGCTACGGTCTTCATCACGCCGAGGGGCATGACGCCGGTGCCGGTTGGGGTGTCAGAACCTATCACCACACGTTCGAACATGCCTTTGTCAGCGGCCCGGTTAATGATCCGTACTGCAGAGCGCAGGTTGCCGGCCTGGACGAGCTGCAAGGCCATGTCCGTCTCGTCCATGATGAGGTCCACCCCGGCCTCATCGAGTGAGGTCGGCCCACCGTTGACATGGCCGCATACGTGCGGGGCCAGCAGGAGGAGGTGCTTGGGGGTGATCGGCTTACTTCCCGGGATGCTCGCCCCTCCCGAGTGGCACATGACGGTGATCCCGTGTTCTTTTGCCCACCGGACCTGGTCTACGCCGTCGGCGGGGTCCAGGTAGCGGCCGAACCCGAATTTTGCCAGGTGAACGCCGGCCTCCTGCAGGTCGGCGAAGTCCTTTTCCTGCAGTGTGGGTTCGAGGACAACGGCGCCGGCGTGGACGGTCATGCCGTTGGGGTGGAAGTTATCGAAGCACTCTTTCGCTGCAATGGCGAGGGCTTTGACTCCTATGGCGGTGCTTGGCCGGCCGGGGGCGTGGATTTCGCCGGGGGATACGACGCTGGTGATACCGCCGTGTACGTAGCTGGCGAGGAAGTCCACGGTCTTCTGGCGGGGTGTGTAGTCGCCGATGACGACGTGGCAGTGAGAGTCGATGAGCCCGGGTGCGAGCGTGGTGCCCTTGGCGTCGACGACATGGGATGAGGCGTCAATTTCGGCAAGCAGATCCTGCTTGCGGCCAACGGCTGTGATGATTCCGTCCCTGGTGATGACGGTGTCGGCGTCCTTGATGATGGGTGACTGCCAGTCTCCGGAGAGGATCGTGCCGGCTCCGATGACTGCGATCGATCCTGTCACAGCCCTTTCTCCTTCGCCTCTGCGATGGACATGCCGCCAACGCGTGCGTTCAGCCGGCCACGGTTTGTCACGGCGGCGATGACGACCAGTTCGTCGGGGTGGGGAGCGTCCGGGACCCGTACTTCCATGGCGTCGTAGTGGGAGCGGACCCAGACTTCGTCCTTGAAGGCCGTCGGCACGTCGATGACGGCACCCGCGGCGGCGGGCTTGGTCACCGACGTGATCCAGGCCGCGCCCCCGCCGATGGCCTCGCGGAAGGCGTCTCCGAATACGGAGGTAAGGGCGGCGTTGATGTGTTCCTGTTCGCCTGCACTCCCGACGAGGCCTGCCTTGCCGTAGCTTTCGACCGGGGCGCCGAGCAGCCCCAGTGCCTCTTTGCCCAGCAGGGTCCCGATTTCGCGTGATGCCTCGACCAGTGCTGAGAGGTCCTGGACGAAGCCCTGCCCGGCGTAGGGGTTCGTGATCACGGCGCAGACCGCAACCTTACGCAACGGCCCGCCCTCATCGCCCTTTCCGGCGGATGTGCGGATTTCTTCGACCTGCGCGAAGGTCTTACGGATTTCAATGGACTTCTCAACCATTTGTGGGTTCCTCGTTCTGCTTTCGGTACAACGGCGTACCGTTTTCCTGGTTTTGGGGTGGGTGGGGTTCTACTAGAGGCGTCTTCCGCCGTCAGTGCGGATGACCACTCCGGTGACAACGCGGGCGTCGATCGGATCGGCCAGGAAGCGGTAGGCCCCGCTGTGGTCTTCAGGTGTGGCGGTGAAGCCGAGCAGGGTGTGTGCGGCGATTCTCTCGTCGCGGCCTTCCACCCGGTCAGCTGTCATGGTTTGCCCGAGTGTCGACAGTCCGCCGAACCGGGTTCCTCCGGTTCCGCCTGGTGCCACGCCGTTGACCCTGATTTCGGGTGCCAGCTCGGCAGCGAGGTGATCAACAATTCCCCGCAGTGCCCACTTGGAGCTGCCGTAAAGCACGCCGCCTCCGATGGCGTTGAAGGCGGATTCGGAGAGGGTGAGGGTGACTGATCCCCCCGCCGCGCGCAGTGCCGGCACGGCGAGATTGACCGCGAGCAACGTTGAGCGCACGTTGACCCGCCAGACCTCCTCGGCCGCGGTCAAGAGCTCCTCAGGTGAGAGTTCCTTGACCTTGGCGTAGTTGTCGAACACTCCAACACCGCAGGTGATGTTGTGCAGTCGTCCCTCAGCGTCGACCGCGGCCGCGATGGCGTCCCGGAGGACGCCGGCGTCGGTAGCGTCGCCGACGAGGGCCTGAATGGCGCCGCCGGAGGCCTCCGAAACTGCTTGGGCACCACCTGCGGACCGGTTCAGGACAGTGACTTTTGCCCCTTCACGGTGGTAGCGTTCGGCGGCCGCCCGGGCGATTCCTGACCCCCCGCCCGTGACCAGGATGTGCTGCCCGGAAAGTGTTTTGCTCATGCGCCTGGAGTCCTGCTCAGGAGCTTGGTGATGAACTCCGGTTCCTGGTAGCTCAAAACATCAAGGGCAACGGCGTCAAATCGCACGCTGGTCCCACGACGGGGGGACCACAGCTCAAGGCGGACGCCGTTTCGTGTTTCGACCTTGCGGACAACGACATCCGCGAACTCGTTGGCAATCACGATCGGGCCGCTGTTGCCGCCGTCCTTCGGAAACTCAAGCACTTCACCGGTGTCCGGGTTCTCCGCCTGAGGCCTAGCTGTCGATTCGGACATGATTCATTCCTCCTAGATGAAGATGGACAGGTTGTGGGCGTTGATGACCGCCTGGTCAATGGCTGCCCAGCGGCGTGCGATCTCGTAACCGTCGGAAGTTCTGCGGACGAGGTCCTTACGGAACACCGAGACGAAGTTCGGCTCGATGCTGTCTCCGCGGCTGCGGTAAATGAGGCAGTAAGAGCTGACTTCGTATTCGCCGTCCTGCTCACCGGCGTCCACGAGCACGTTTGTCACATAGTGGCGTGTGCGTGAGGGCGGTTGTTCGGCCCAGGCAAAATCGGTTTCGAGGCGACGGACCCGGACTTCGAGGGTCTGCTTGTTGTCCTGGAAGATCCTGCCGTTGGGGGAGAGTTCCCATTCGGCCAGTCCTTCACGAACCACCCGCAGGGGCACATCGTAGGTAATGTCTTCGGAGAGAAATTCGAGCCAGTCGCGGAAGCGGCGCTCATCCAGAGCGAGTGCTTCGCGGAACATAAATTCCTGAATGTCTTGTTGCACGGTCCGGTCAACGGCACTGAGTACGGTCATGATCAGGCCTCACCCAGCAGGTAGTCCGCCCACCGGAGCCACAGGTTCCGGAAGTTGGAGTCGTTGACGTAGGGCTTGACGACGTGGCCGGGACCGGGGAAGTCGGGATCCTGTTTACTCTCGATACCCATCATGTACGGGAATTCGATGCCGCGCACGGCCGAGGACTTTGCCATGCGGGTTACGCGCGCCCAGTTCTCCAAGTCGTCCTGCTCGAACGTACCTGCCTGGGCGAACGCGAGGGTGTAGGCCTGGTAGGCCGCTTCCTTGTACTCTTCGGAGGCGTCCTTGGGGACCAGGCACCAGGAATACATTTCCGTCTTTCCCGGGCCGATCGGATGGTACAACCGCATCGTCACGAACCGCACACCCGTCTCACCGGGTGTCAGGCTGAAGGGCTGCATCAGGAAGGACAAGTTTGGAAACACTGTGCCAACCGCTGTGCGGGTGTTGCTGAACACTTCCACCTGTTCGGGCGTGAAGCTGCGCCGCATCTCCTCGGTGAGGTCCTCGGGGAATCCCGCAAAGGGGGTGAAACCGGGAGTGTGCCCGAGGCCGATGCCGTGTCCCTTGCCAGGAATGCTGGCAGCCCAGCCCTGGCTGTGGGTCGCACCTGATGAGGGGAAGTAGCCCAGGTTGAAGCCGAACTGGTGGGCTACCGGGGTGTGGTAACCATCGCCCGCGAAGTTCTCGGCCGCAATTTTCCAGTCAGTTTCGGTGATCCAGTGATCGGGCGGACCGTGCACTTCACTGCCAGCGAAGCCCTGTTTGAGGTAGAGGTCGAGGTAGAACTGGAACCCGCCGAGGTACTCTTCCAGTGTGGGAGCGTCCTGGTTAAACGTTCCAAACACCAAACCCGCGTAACTGTCCACACGGGCCCCCACCAGGCTCCAGTCCTTCCTCTTCAGCCGGCCTTCATAACCCTCGGCCATGTACGGAACTCCGATGAGCTCACCAGAGTTCTTGTACACCCAGCCGTGGTATGAGCAACGGAAGTGGGATGCGTTCCCCATCTCCGACTTGCACATCATGTTGCCGCGATGCCGGCACATGTTGAGATTTGCGTGGATCTCGCCGTGCTCGTCCCGGGCAACGATCAGATTGTTGTTTCCGATATACCGGGTGACGTAGTCGCCCGGCTTCGGGATCTCCGATTCGTGGGCCAAAAAGGTCCACGCCTGGCCGAACAGCCGTTCCTGTTCCAGGTCGAAGATCTGCTGATCGTTGAAGACATGGGCCGGAAACCGCCCCTGCTTGATCCCTTCCCGGATCTGGCGCAGATGAGCATCCGTGTCCGGGTTTACCGACTCCGTTGTCATTTTGATGACCTCGCTGATTCCTCTGTCTATTCCTGGTCTGCTACTTCTTGCGGGATCCCAGTCGCGCTTCGATCTCCGCGCCGATCTTCTTGTAGCGCTCGACGTGTTCTGCCGTGGAGTCCCAGTGCGCCTGGGGTACGAGGTCCTCGGTGTAAGGCACGCGGCTCTGGCCTACGTGGATGTAGCCGGCCTTGTTGACGCGGATCTTCTCGAGCGGGATGTTGTACTTCGCGAACTCGAAGAAGTCCTGACCAACGATGAAGGGCTCGTGTGCCCACCGCAGCCGCTCGGTGAGCCAGCGGGCGTCATCGGTGCGGCCCTGCTGCAGTGCGTCGCGCAGGTGGAGGACAGGATCCGGGCCCATGGCGGTGGTGGACGACCAGGCCATGCCCACAAGTTCCTCGCCGTACATCTCCCAAGCCGGGAACCAGTCGGTCTCGATGGGCATCAGCGGGAACTTGTCACCGGTGTGGGCCATGTCGTTGTGGTACCGGAAGCCGACCGAGGCGCCACCGGCGTACTTCACGGCAACGACCTGGGGCAGCTGGACCAGCGTCCGGTAAACCGAGCGGGGGATGATGCCGCCAAAGGCTGCGGTGTTGTCGTAGACCACGATGGCCAGTTCGGGAACGGCCTCGGCGACGTCGCGGTAGAACTTCTCCATCACGGGGGCGACCATTTCGCCCCACATCGGGCGGCCCAGGAGGGTGCCGGTGGCGCCGATTTCCGAAAGGAACCGCATACGGGAGATGGTTTCGCGGGTGCTCAGGGTGGTTGCGCCGACGAAGATGGGGAAATCAGGATTTACTGAATGCGCTGTCTGTACTGCGCACTCAGCGAAGGCCTTCCATTCGTCAAGAGTCAGCGTGGCCATTTCACCGAGGGTGCCGTTCAACGCGATGGCGTCTACGCCATCGGTGATCAGCTGGCGGATCATGCGTTCGGTTTCGGCGAGATCGACGGTGTTCTGTGCCTCCACCTGGTCCGCGCCGGGCAGCGCAGGCGTGGGCGGGTAGGCCATGACGCCACGCAGATCGCGACCTGTGATCTTGGGAAGTTTGCTCATGTTCTTGTTTTCTCCTTGGTGGTGCTCGGCTTCCGCGGGTGCGGAGCCGTCTGGGGTTGGGGTCTTAGAGCTTCAAATCGGGCGTTGCTGCAGCGACGGCGGTCCCGGTCAGCCATTCAGGAACCGGTTCGTACGCGAGCACCTCGAACGGGGCTCCGATGGCGCCGGCGGCGGCAATCCATGTGCGGACTTCGTGAGCCCCGTTGCCTGCAGCGTCGATTTCCTTCGGCGAGTAGCTCTTGAGCTGCTCGGGATCACCGCTCTCGATCCGGGTAATGAAGTCGCGGTCGAATTCCTCGTTCACCTGGCCTGCTTCGGGCAGCCCTACCCAGTGGGAGAGGCCGCCGGTTCCGACGACCACGACACGTTCGACCGTGTCCTGCGCTTCAACGGCACGGCGGAGCATCTCGCCAAATTCGTAGCTGCGCTTTGCTGTGGGCCAGGGCGGGTTTACGCCGTTCACGATGATGGGAACGAGCGGGTACTTTGAGTCCGGATCGAGGTGTTTGAACGGAACGCAGAAGTTCTCGTCGAAATCGAGGCCGCCCTCGACCAGGGCTGGGTCGAACTCGTTCGAGATGGCGAACTCGTAGATGTGGCGGCCGAGTTTTCCGTTCCCGGGATACTGGTGCTGCTCCACCCGCAGGAAGTTACTCATTTCCGGGGTTACAGGCCCCAGGTAAGAGTCCGCGGTGGCGATAGCGAAGGCCGGCAGGTTTCCGAAGTTGAAGTTGGTAAAGTGTTCGACGGAAATGGCGATGATTGCATCGGGTTCCAAGGCATCGATTCGCCGGCGGGCCTCAGCGAAGGCTCCTTCGATTGCTTCCCTTTTGCGTGACTCGGCTCGTTCCGGCCAGCCGGTCACTCCAGGGGAATGGGATGCTGCGAATGCTCCTACGATCTTGCCCATCAGTTCTCCTCCTCGCGGATCTGTGTGTAGTAGGCGGCGCGATCAACAGCCAGTTGGATGGCGCAGAAGTAGATCAGATACGGGTTTGCCCCGATCTTGTGGAGCTTTTTGAAATCGAGCTCCAGCATGGCCGTCCGGGCCTCGCCTTCCACCCCGTACTGATCCAGGATCGGACGCGGGTCGCTACGAAAACTCTCTGCGAGAGTGGGATCTCTGCGGATGTCCCACAGCAGCTTGTGCAAGTTGTACAACCGGTACTCCTCCATTCCTCATTCGGTGCTGTACTGCGCCGATTGGCCCCCGAACGGATCGGTTGGCCTCAGCGCCGTCCCCGACCAGCACGGACCTGAGTCGGTTCCTGCACCGCGTCGAGCAATGGAGCCAGCTTAGGGACAAATGTCGACAAAAAAACTCCGTATTTCCACGTATCTTCCGTACCTCCTCCAGAAGCGGTGGAGACGCCGCCCATCGTCACATCCCTAACGTCTGGGGGACTTTCCTGCCGTCACGCGACGAGGATATTCCGCTTGAGATTTGGGACATCCCAACCAAAGGCGCGTACCTGTTCAGATATTTGTCGACAAAATTCTGCTTAACCTGTTTCAAGTCCCAATGAGATCTGTATGCTCAATCAAGAACCTCCACTCACCGAACCAGGAGCACACCAAGTCCATGACGCTTGTGCAGACAAATGAGGCGTCGGAAGACGTTCGGGATCTTCCAGAAGTGCTGAGGCGGGCGATTGCGGACGGTTACCTTGTCCCGGGCACAAAACTCGTGGAGCGGGAGCTGGCCGTGAAGTACGGCGTCGGTCGCACCGCAGTGCGTGATGCCCTGCGGCACCTGGCGGCAGAACGCATTGTTGTTCTCACGGAGAACAGGGGGGCCCGGGTGCGGGAGCTTGATTATGCAGAGGCTGCAGACATTTATGACATCCGGGCGGTCCTGGAGGGCTTGGCCGGCGAGCTGTTCGCCGTTCGTGGGTCAGCCTCGGCGAAGAAGTTGTTTGCTGAGTCTTTCGAGCCTGTAAGGAAGGCTCTTGAAAGTTCCGATACGACTGCCACATTGCTGGCAACTGACGTTTTTTACGGTTACCTTCTGACGGGAGCGGGTAATACAGAGCTGCATGAGGCTGTCAACCGTCTGCACGTGCGCATCAATCAAATTCGTCGGGTCTCATTGTCAATGAAGGACCGATCCGAGCCCACTATTGAAGCCCTCCAGGGAATTGTTAATGCCATCCTCGCCGGCGATCCCGTCCGTGCACGTCTGGCGTGCATCGACCACGTCCGCGCTTCGGCGGTGGCAACGTTGCCTGTACTGGCAGCCCAGGAGCTGGGGCCGTGATGGGCTTTAGTTGACCAGAGGTCGCCGCCCGGGCTGGAGCTTGCCCAGACGCGAACAGCCGACCGGCTATATGGGCTTCCCGCCCGCACATGCGGCCCTGATAAGAGGGCTAGGACGCCTGACCATTGGATGACAAAGGGAGCCTACGAGGGGCAGGCTCTCTTTACGAGAGGGTTGTTTGATGACCGACCAGACCCTGATAGCCCAACTCCCCAAGTACCGGACCGCGTTTATTGGACGAGAAGCCGAGCAGTCAACGCTGCGTAGTGCGCTGGAGGTCAGCCGCTTCGTTGCCCTGGTCGGTCCGGGTGGAGTTGGAAAAACGCGGCTTGTTTCTAACCTGGTTGAGCGCCTGGGTACCAGGTTTGCCGAGGGCGTGTTCTTCGCTGACCTTGCTGGAGTCAGCGATCCCGCGGAGTTTTGCTCCCGGACAGCCGCTGCTCTTGGAATGCGGAACAGTGGACAGGTTTCGCCTGTACTGTTGCGCGACTTCATACAGGATCTCGAAGCCCTTGTCGTTCTAGACAGTTGCGACTCGCTGGACTCAGACTGCCTGCTCCTGATTCAAGATCTTGTCGCATCCGGCACTCAAAGTACGATACTGGCGACAAGCCGGCGCGCGCTCTACGTAGACGGCGGCCAATTGGTCAATCTCTCTCCACTCTCACTTCCTGTGGATACGACGTCCGAAGTTCGCCTTTCCGATGTTCTAGGCTCTGAGTCGGCCAAGCTCTTTCTTGCCCGTGCCCGGCTGGTTCGGCCCGGCTTCTCTGTTGCCGAGTCACAAGCGGCAGCGCTTTCCCGGCTTTGCCACAGGCTTGACGGGTTGCCTTTGGCGATAGAACTCGCAGCGGCATGGACGAGGGCTTTGTCGATAGAGCAGATTATGGAACGTATGGAAGGCCATCCGGACTTCCCGAGGGCCGGGGCGGGAGCAACCGATCCCCGACACAGGACGTTGCGGACCTTGACGGCGGGAAGCTATGAGCTGTGCAGCGACGATGAGAAGTTGCTGTGGTCCCGTCTTACCGTTTTCGAGAATACGTTTGATCTTCCGGCCGTAGAGGCGGTCTGCGGACAACCGCCGTTGACACCTCCGGACATTCTGGACCTACTGGCCTCTTTAGTGGACCAATCAGTTGTTCTGGCGGATAACCTCGGTGAGGAAGTGAGATACAGTCTCCTTCGCCTCACCCGTGACTATGGTGAATCCCGATTGGATGACTTCGGTGAAAGGCAGGTACTGCATAACAAGCACCTCGCATACTACGAAGGATCGTTCAACCGCATTACCACTGCTTTTCCCGGAAGTAGTGAGCGGCAACGCATGGAGCGTTTACGCCTGGAGTACGCCAATATCCTGGTCGCCATCAATTATGGCCTGCAGGACCCGGACCTCTGTGCCGGGAGCCTCCGCATGGCAGCGGGGCTGTGGTTCTTCTGGTTCGCGGTTGGCCAGCTCTCTGAGGGGCGTTCCACCTTGGGTAGAGTGCTGGCTTCCGCGAATACCGACGCCTACCCGCTGGAGCGTGAGTATGCCCTATGCATTAGCGCCTATCTGAGCGCTCTACAAAGCAAATTACGGTCCGCGGAGAAACTTCTTGAACTGGCCGCTTCAAGTCAGGCAAGTACAGGTAATGCACTGAATCGCACGATAGCGCTTCAGGTCTCCGGAGTCGTAGAGGCAGGATACGGTCGGGTGTCGTCTGCCCGCGAGCTCTTGGACAAGGCTATAGATAATTACAAACGCATCCCGGGGCCCGCAGCCGAGATCTTCACGATGGATGCCATCGGCATCGCGGTATTGCTCGCCGCGTTCGACCGTGACAACAATCGGGTAGCCGACCTGAGCAGGGCCGGGCTGGATCTTTGCGATGACTTCGATGACTACATGTGGCGCGGATACATCGAATACGCCCTTGCCGTCCATGACTGGATTCAAAATGAACCCGTCCGGGCCCGTAAGCTGGCCCTGAAGGTTGCGGGGTATGCCCACGACCAGCTGCTGCTGGCCCACTGCATCGAACTTCTGGCATGGTGCGCCCAGCAGGCCGGGCAAAACAACCGAGCGGCCATTTTGTTCGGTGGCGCCGATCGACTCTGGAAGTTTATGGGTGGGCATTTTTCAGGTTTCCACAATATCGGGGCAGAACGACAGGAATGCTTCGAACGTTGCCGTGATGCGCTCGGGCAAAAAGCATTCGATTTGGCTTACGCGGAAGGTTTTCAAACGGACGCCAGCGACCTTCTTCTCCAGGAGGCCGCGGGTCAGGATGGGATTTCCGGCCCGGAACCTGACACTGCAGTCCGTCTTACACGCCGCGAAAAGGAAGTCGCCGCCTTGTTAGGTCGCGGATTAAGTAACCGCGAAATAGCCTCGGAACTGACCATTTCTCCGCGAACTGCAGAAACGCACGTAGAGAACATTCTCGCGAAGTTTGGTCTTGAAAACCGGGCGCAAATGGCTGCCGCTTGGGCGCGCCTGCATCCGGATTCAACAGGATCTTGACACGTCCTTTCCTGCCGAGAGCACCGCCTGCTCCTTGTCCACAGGTCCGCGCCGAAGCCCCGTAGCCAGATCCGTGTTTATACGGACGCGCCAGTCGCTATCGTCTGCCACTGTTTACCACATATGCCCGCTGCGATCATGCCGCAGATGTGGACCGTTGGGTGATTTGAGTGGAGTGAAAATGCATGTTGCAACCGACATCCGCAAAGACATGTTTACTATTTCCGTTCGCGGCAATCGTGTCGGTACGGATGAGATTCTCCCGGACTGGTCATCGCGGGACCGGCTGGGAATCGTCGTACGTGAGCCGTGGGGGTCTCTCGGTGCGAGCCTCCTGATGCAGCTTGGCGCACTTCTGCATTATGAGGCGCGACCCGAGAGACGAACGAGATCAGCACAATATCCTCAAATTTACGTCTTCCACGTAGGACAAATGCACGGAGACCACAGTAGCTTCGACGTATGGCCACCCCGGCACGAGATCTTGGTTGAAGACGATCCTGCTGCCCTTCTCGCTGCGATCAACGATCGCGCAATAACACGCTTGGCCGTACCCGATATTTCCCCTCACAACACTGACTTCCTCCATGAGGCCCTCACTGGATGGTCTGATGAGTCATTCATTCTTGAAAACCTGGCAACTGCCTGGGCATACGACAGTGGCGGAAGTGTGGCTTCTTCCGATGTGAGAATCCAGTCCTCGGCCGCCGAACTGGAACGCATGTCAACATGGGCGCTCAGTCCGGAGGAGACTTTCGACCAATACGCGCCGATGTCTCCTAGGGAACTTGTCGAAACGATGCAGATTGGTCCGAGCACAGAAAATGACTTGCAGCAGTGGCTTGAAACCTTGAAGAACCGTATGCATGAAACTTCAGTAAGCACGCGGGAATCGATCAGGAATAAGCGAGGCCCGGCGGAATCAGTACGTGTGCAGACGTTTCGCCTGCTATCGCCGCAGGAAGTGCTGATGCGACTCTAGCCTCACTGGGGGCCAGAGAACGTGCTGGATATGCTTCCTTGAGGCGCCCCGAATCCCAGCCTCAAGGAAGCATATCCAGTGAGCTGGACTCCGTCAGGCAGACCTTTGGTCGAGCAGACCTGGACGTTGCCTTGCTGGCGTTGCCGCAAGTGGGCTTTTGCCTTAGGGCGTCGAACGCATGCCCGGCACGGGTCGCTCCACTGAAAGCGGAACTGCTAAAGAAAGTCGTTTCGTACTTCGGTATCAGACCGATACCGGGGTTGACGGACCAGCACTAAGCGAAAACACGTTCAGTGTTTGTTCCCTCTGGCTGGGTACAGCAACATGCGTACTGCGGACGCATGCACGAAGCCGGCGTCCTGGGAGAGGTCAATCAAAAACCGTTCGTTGCAGGCCGCTAGAACAGGCCGTGGGCCAGTTGAGGCTGGACGGCAGTGGTCAGGTGACATTCGAAGGCTAATCACGGTACCTGCCCGGACTGCAAGGCCTTACCTCATCTCCTTTTTCCAGAAGTTCGAACCCAACACTGACAGACGCACCCGCGAGGGTCCAACAAAGCCAGATGGGCGTGCAACGCACACCTTCGCTCAGCCACGCTGCACTGCTTTTGGGTTCCCTGAAAGATCCGTAAGCACCTCCGTGAAAATACGGACGCGCTGCCTCTGTGACGCATGTCATTGTTGGCAAACAAATTCGGTATGGCTTCGAAGTGAGCCCGAAAGGTAGAGAAACACATGGATACTGCGCAGCTTGCACAGCAGTACATCGGGGGCGCTTGGCGTGCCGGATCAGGCGAAAAAGTACTGGTTGACCTGAACCCGTTCACGGGCAAGACCCTGGGTGAGTTCCCTGTCGCAACCACCGACGACATTGATGAAGCCTATGCTGCTGCCGCCGCGGCCCAGACGGCATGGAACAAGGTCAATGCGTATGCAAAGAGGACCGTCTTCGAATCGGCAGCCAGGATCGTCGAAGAACGCCGGGAAGAGATCAGCAAGCTGATCACGGCGGAAGTTGGCGGCACCGCCCTTAAAGCGGCATTTGAGATTGGCCTCGTGGTGGACGCTCTCAAGGAGGCGGCGACGTTGCCGCTGCGGATTGAGGGCCGGATCTACCCGTCACCCGTCGAAGATACGGAAAATTTCGTGTATCGCGTTCCGGTCGGCGTAGTTGGTGTCATCAGCCCTTTCAACTTCCCGTTCTTCCTTTCGATGAAGTCAGTGGCGCCGGCCCTGGCTACCGGCAACGGCGTGGTCATCAAGCCCCATGAGGAAACACCCATTACAGGGGGCACTCTTTTGGCCTCGATTTTCGAAGAAGCAGGCTTGCCCTCCGGGCTGCTGAATGTCACCGTGACTGAAATCCCGGTCATTGGCGATTACTTCCTGGAACACTCGACTCCGCGTGTTATCGCGTTCACCGGATCCACGGGTGTGGGCCGGCACGTCGGTGAAGTTGCCGCCCGCCATTTCAAAAAGTCAATTCTCGAACTTGGCGGAAACAGCGCCTTCATTGTCTGCGAAGATGCTGACCTTGAGTACGCCGTTGATGCAGCTGTCTTCAGCCGATTCACCCATCAGGGACAGATCTGCATGTCAGCTAACCGACTGCTCGTGCATTCCAGCATCGCTGCAGAGTTCAAGAGCCGGTTCATTGAAAAGGTTGCGGCCCTTCCTACGGGTGATCCGTCCGACCCCGGCACCATCATCGGGCCACTCATCAACGCACGGCAGGTCGCAGCGCTGGATGATAAGGTGACCGCCGCCGTAGCAGCTGGAGCCACGGCCGTACTGCGTGGAGAACCTGATGGCAACATCTTCCCTCCCGTGGTTCTTGAGAACGTCGAGCCCAATTCCCCAATAGCACACGACGAACTGTTCGGGCCCGTCATCATCGTGATGGAGTTCAACGATGACCAGGAAGCGATTGATATCGCCAACGACACGGATTTCGGTCTAAGCGGCGCAGTTCACACTCGTGATATCGCCCGGGGAGTTCGGATCGCCAAAGAGATTCAGAGCGGCATGATCCATGTCAACGACGCCACGATTGCCGATGAGCCGATCGTTCCTTTCGGCGGGGAAAAGCAATCCGGCGTGGGCCGGCTCAACGGCCATTCAAGCATTGACGAGCTGACCACCCTCAAGTGGATTTCCGTTAATCACGGACGGCGGAACTACCCGTACCAGTGAGCCTTTCCATACGCCCTGGGCGAGATCAAACCCAAGTTAGCGATCCTTACGAAAGAATGACCATGACAACTCAACGCCATCTGATCTATGCCGACCAGCTGTCGGCAGGATACAAACCCTTCATTGTCGAGGGTGAAGTGACAGGGGAGCTCTCCGAAGTTCCCGGCCGCGACGACGTGCGCACCGGCGTCTACCGGGTGCTCGAGGGCCAATACCCGGACAGGGTTCCCGTGCCGTACTTCTTTGAGACTGACGAATACATCTGGGTCATCGAGGGTGAGGTGCACATTTCTTCAGGCGACGGCGACGAGGTGGTGTTGCGCCCCGGCGACTCTGCGTTCTTCCCCCAAGGCAGCGAGTCCACATGGACATTCCATGCTCCGTTCCGCAAATTTTCTGTTGAGATCCAGAAGGCCGCGGCATGAGCAAGACCTACGACGTAGCTGTCATAGGAGGCGGATTCGCAGGTCTGGCCGCCGCACGTGAAGCCAGCAATCTTGGGAAATCCGTTGTCCTTGTGGAAGCATCCGACCGCCTCGGTGGACGGACCTGGACGGAAACCCGCCTTGGCACACGCATTGAACTCGGCGGGACCGATGTTCACTGGCTTCAGCCCAACGTATGGTCCGAAATCAAGCGCTACCAGCTGAACCTCGAGGAGTTCACCCCACCCGAACAACTCCTGTACCTGGACAATGGACAACTGCGGGAAGGAACCGAGGATACTGTCTTCGGATTGATGGAGAAGGGCATGTCCGCCCTGGCGGATCTTGCACGTACTCTGTACGAGCGTCCCCACGAACCCCGTTTTTCGGACGCCGCCCTGGAGTACGACAAGCTGACCTTGGGTGAGTTCCTCGATGGAGTGGAGATGTCCAGTCTCGAGCGGGACGTCACCTCGTCCTTCTGGGCCGCCGCTTGCCAAGCTCCTCTGGACAGGGCAGGTCTTACACTTCCGCTACGGTGGCTGGCACTGTCCGGCTGGGACTGGCGTGTGATGCTGGACGTAATTTCCCGCTATAAGATCGTCGGCGGCATGGGCCTCCTGTCGGAGGGAATTCTTTCGGACACAAAAGCGGACTTCATCATGGGCAAGGCAGTTACCCAGGTTTCCGAAAGTAAATCCCTAGTGACCTTGACCCTGTCAGACAGCTCGACAATCTCTGCCGCTGCTGTGGTCTGTGCGGTGCCGGTGAACGTGCTGTCCCGCATAACCTTCGATCCACCTCATCAGCACGCGGAGAAGCTGGGCGCGTCGGGTCAAATCTCCGGCGGACAGAAAGTAGTTTGCAGGATTAAGGGCGATAGGACTCCGTACATGGCGTTCGCCCCCGAAGGCCATCCGTTTGTGCTGCTGCAGTACGACCGTCCCATAGACGGCGACCACATTGCGGTAGCCTTCGGCTCCGATGCCAGCGCCGTTGACGGTTCGTCGGCCGCCCAGGTCCAGCAAGTCTTGCGGTCCTGGCTGCCTGACATTGAGGTGCTGGAGGTTGCCACTCATAACTGGACCAAGGACGCACTGTACCGTGGCACGTGGGCCGTTCCCGGTCCTGGGCAACTTCGCGAGCAACTGGATGCAGTCGAAGCCCGCGATGGACGCGTGCTCCTGGCCGGAGCAGACATCGCCAGTGGATCTTATGCCCTCATTGATGGTGCCCTGGCAACAGGCATCCGCGCCGGACGGGATGCAGCAGCACTCAGCTGAACTTAGGTTGAAATCCAACCTCCACCGCTGACGTGCTTGTTCCGAACCACCAGGTGGCCTGTGCCAAGACAAGCACGGGCTGCCTGGCGGGAAGGCACAACCATTGAAGCCAACACATGCGGAGTAACCGAAAGCCCGAATATTATGGCATTACTTCTTCGTGCCCGGGTCGGGCGGGCATGCCCGGGAAAGCTGCGGATCGAACCTCCCCGGCTGAACTGAACGTCATCAAACCCATGTTGAGCCGCGCATCCCCCATCTAACGGCAGCTCAACCTGCTGGCCGCCAAACATGTGGCCATATGTCCCCTGTTGCACCTTTCCTCACAAGGAATAAGAGCAGATACTAAATCGAATTCATCTCCACAGGAGAAATAAATGTCAAATGTAATTCCGGACAACGCTGTCCAAGGGATTGATCAGTCCAAACTTCGATCGGGCGCCATGGGCACAGGGGGACTGGTGTTCACGGTTGTAGCCATGATTGGGCCAATGGCCGCCTTCTTGGGAGCAACACCACTGGTGTTCATGCTGAGCGGTGCAGGAACACCAGGAATTTATCTTCTTGCCACTGTCGTGTTCCTCATATTTGCCGTGGGCTACGTGGCTATGAGCCGCCGCTCCAAAACTGCGAGCGGATTGATCGCCTTCATTGTCAAGGGCCTGGGTATCAGGGCGGGAGTGGCGGCGTCTTACGTCACCCTGCTGACGTACGTGGCCGTGCTGAGCAGTCTCTACGGAATTCACGCGGTCTTCCTTCAGCAAGCCGCCATGGAGCTCTTCGGTATTGATCTTCCTTGGGGATTCTGGGCTCTTGTGACTCTGGCCGTCCTGACACCATTGTCCTACAACCGTGTCGAGTTCAGTGCCCGGCTCATGGGCGTATTGCTGGTGCTCGCGGTGGCTGCCATCCTTGTACTGGACTTTGCAATTATGATTCGGGGCGGTGGCCCTGGTGGATTCACTTTGGAGGGGTTCTCACCGCAGCTGATGTTTGGCCCAGGTATTGGCCTCGCAGCACTTTTTGCCCTGGGATCCTTCGTTGGGGTGGAATCAACACCCGTCTTCAGTGAAGAAGTGCGCACACCAAAGAAAACCATCCCTCGCGCCACCTACATCACGATCATCGTCTTGGGCGTCTTCTATGTCCTCAGCACGCTCACTGTCAGCAACGCAGTGGGAGCGGACAAGATCATGGACGTAGCCACTGAGAACCCCACGGGGTTCATCCTCGAGATCGCGGGGGCATACGTCGGCCCGGTCTGGGTAAAAATTCTGAACGTCCTTGTTGTAACGAGCTTTTTTGCGATCCTCCTCGGCTTTGCCAACGTCATGAGCCGTTATGTCTTTGCTCTGGGACGTGCTGGCATTCTTCCCGCAGCTGTTGGCCGAAGCCATAAGAAGCATCAATCTCCTCATATTGGGAGCATTGTGACGGCGATTACCGTGCTCGTGGTGGTCGGCGCTTTCATCGTGGCCGGTTCAGATCCGTTCCACCAGCTCTATACCTGGTTGATTGCCGTCGGGTCACTGGGAGTACTGCTCCTTATGTGCGGCAGTTCCCTGGCAGTAGTGATGTATTTCAAGAAGTCGCCAGACGAGGAGAACACCTGGACTGCAGCCGTAGCTCCAAGCATCGCCTTCGTCGCCTTCGCGGTTGCAATCGTTCTAACGATCCTCAACTTCTCCTTCCTGGCAGGCGGTGAGGGATTCGCCGAATGGCTGTGGGTCCTGGTTCCGCTCGCAGCGGTGCTGGGCCTTATCGTGCGGGCATGTCAGCGAAATCGCGAACTGAGCTTCGCTGACATCACCTAACAGCTTCCGACTAGCCAATGCCCTGAAGTAGCCCCCAGATCACGGCGGCTTTCCATCCAAACAGGTCCGCTGTCATGTCACCCAGGTGGCTGACAGCGGACCTTTGGTCTTTAGGGCGTCTAGCCCACAGAACAACTGCCGGTTGGAACCGTCTGCGTATGCCTTTCAAACCGCGGCCCTAATATCACCCATTACATGGGCGGCTAACTTCTGCCCTCTCAAGCCGCTTCGGCCCGTACGCGTGGGCTACCCAATCCACCCTTCCAGAACGGCATGGACACCGAAACGGCGGCAAAGTGCAGTGTGCAAGAGCAAGGCACAATTTGGTGTCAGTACAGCTGAACTATGGTGGACAGTCCGCTTCCTTCGGCCGCTAGGAGTATGAGTGCAGGCAGGCCTTTCGCCGGCGGCGCGGGTTCCCCACAGGCTGTCACTGGGGAACTCCAGGGGGGGCGGCAGTCTGGACCAGGAAGCCCATGCAACGCGGGGGGAAAGGGTGCAACGCGGTAGCGTTTGCAACGCTCACCAGGCTGACGGTTCATCCCTTTCCTGCACGTCTAAGCCAGCAAATGAATATGGAGTGAAATGACCAACCGGGAAGGCGTGAAAAAAATTCACGATGATTACTACCAGCAAAAGGGGCGCCGCACTGCCCGGTTCGGCCTCGCCTACATCGGGCTTCTGCTCATCGCCGTTAACCTTCGGGTCTCCTTTGTCAGCGTGGGACCTGTACTAACCAATATCAGCAGTGACCTTGAACTATCCAGTACAGCAGCAGGCTTTCTCAGCGGTCTTCCACTGATTGCCTTTGCAGTCTTCTCGCCTATGGCCCCAGCCTTTGCTTCACGATTGGGTCTCGACCGCGCGCTGTGGACGTCCTTGCTGATCCTCTCTTTGGGCATCGTGCTTCGGTCATTGACTGTGTCGGGCTTCATTTGGGTGGGCACAGCTACGATCGGCCTTGCCATAGCGTTCCTCAACGTCCTGGTGCCTTCGCTCGTGAAGCGGGACTTCCCCGGAAGGGTCAGCAGGGTCACCGGAAGCTACACCGCAACGCAGGCCGCCTTCGCCGCGATCGGTGCCGCCGTGGTCGTTCCTGTAGCGCAAACTTCTCCTGGAGGATGGCGGCTGGCACTGGGAATCTGGGTTGGACTGTCGCTGTTGGCCATGGGAGTGCTGATGCCGTGGCTGCGACGAACTAGCGAGGACATGGCCCAAAACACTGCCCTAACCGACAGTCCTTACAAGTCGCCGTGGGCTTCCATGTTGGGTTGGCAGGTCACCATTTTCATGGGGCTGCAATCGATCGCCTTCTACGTCCTCATGGCATGGCTTCCCACACTCGAACAAAGCCTTGGAGTCCCGGCGAAGGTCGCTGGCATCCACTTGTCCGCGTTCTTGCTTGTCAATGTATTTGCCAGCCTTGCAGCAGGTGTCATCCTTC
Organism: Pseudarthrobacter sp. YAF2; assembly: GCF_052113345.1. Classification (NCBI taxonomy): domain Bacteria; kingdom Bacillati; phylum Actinomycetota; class Actinomycetes; order Micrococcales; family Micrococcaceae; genus Pseudarthrobacter; species Pseudarthrobacter sp. YAF2. Next base: position 315,068 of record NZ_JBFRDA010000003.1, read on the forward strand.
ACAGGGGCCCCAACCAGCAGTTCATATCCGCATTGAGCGGCATACTCACTTTCGTGACCTTTCTTGGACTGGCCCTGGCGCCGGACCTCATGCTGTTGTGGGTCTTCCTGGGTGCACTTGGCTGTGGCAGCCTCATAGTCATTGCCCTGTCAATGTTTAGCCTGCGGACCGCGAGTCATCCTCAGGCCGCATCCTTGTCGGGTATGGCGCAATCGGTTGGCTATGCTCTCGGCGCTGCAGGCCCAGTCATGTTCGGTGGCCTGCACGATGTAAGCGGGGGATGGTCATTGCCGCTTCTCGTTACCGCAGGCATCATGGCTATTCTCGCCGTGACAGGTTGGTTCGCGGGACGTGACCGCGTTATCGGTGCTCGGAACCTGCGGTAATGGCTCCAGAGCCTACTTTCGGATCTACTCCCTCGCTTGCTTCGAAGAACCGGTAACAGCGATTCGGTCAAGGTATCTTCCGATGTCAGTTATTGGTGTGTTTTCGTGCGGGTGCGCCTGCCGGGGGCGATAAGGAGCGGTCTCTTCGTGAGCGCGACCCTTGAAACGCGGCCACCAAAAGTCTGGTCTGAGCGTACCGGGATGAGGTTTGGGTTTGAAGGACAGGGCTCCCGACAGGGTGGCCACCTAGCGTAGGCGGGTGGGGGAGCGTGGGCTGCAAATCGTTTGAGGAAACATGGCGGCGGCATGGACTTGAGGAAGTCCATGCCGCCGCTTCGTGCTGGGCTTTATCGGGTCTTGCAGCTTAGGGTGAGAGTTCTTCGAGGACGCGGCCCTTAGTTTCAATGGCGAAGAAGATGGTGACCAGGCCACCGATGAGGGCTACTGCTGCGAATACGGTGAAGACAACGCTGACGCCGTAGCTGTCGACGATCCATCCCACGAGGAGCGGTCCGATTGCGGAGCCGGCGCGGAGCCAGGCGCTGCCGAATCCGGTACCGATGGCGCGCAGCCGGGTGGGGTAGAGCTCTGCAGAGTAGAGGTAGAGGGAGAACGAGATGGTTTGCAGGATGGCGTACGCGACGCTGGCGAACACGACGACTTGCGTGGCGGAGACGGCGCCGAGTGCTGTGAGGATGACGAGGGGGACCGTGGAGGCGAGGAACGCTACGGAGTACCAGCGCTTGCGGCCGACCCGGTCTATGAGCAGGGCGCAGAGGATGGACGCGATCACGCCGACGGCTGATGTCACCCAGCCGTAGGCGAGGCTGGTCTGCAGGGGAAGGTTGAAGGCCTGCTTATACAGGGTCGGCAGCCAGGTGATGAGGCCGTTGTTGACCATGTAGACGCAGATCCACAGGAACCAGATGGTGAAGGTTCGTTTGCGGTAGATGCCCTTGAAGAGTTCGCGCCAGTCGGACCGGGCTGTGGCCTTGGGGTCCACGGGCCGCACGACGGGTTCGGAAAGTGTGGCGCCGGCTTTGAGTGCTTCGTTTTCGAGCATGCTGACGACTGCGTCGGCCTTCTTGACGCGGCCGGTCGAGGCGAGCCAGCGGGGTGACTCGGGCATCAGCGCCCGCATGGGGATGGTGAGGACCGCGGGGATGAGTCCGACGATGAACATGGCTTTCCAGCCGAAGACCGGTACCAGGAAGTATCCTGCGATGCCTGCGAACATGAGGCCGACGGGGAAGATCACTTCGTAGAGGAGGAAGAAGCGTCCGCGTTTTTTGGCCCCGATGAATTCGTTGATGTAGGCGCTGGCGACCGGTACTTCGCCGCCGGTGCCGATGCCTTGGAGGAAGCGGAGGACGATCATGGACCAGGCTCCCCAGGCGAACAGGCAGCCGATGTCCATGGAGACGAACAGCAGGATGGTGATGAGCAGGACCGGCATGCGGCCGATCCTTTCGGCCAGGTGTCCGAAGAAGAGCGCTCCGAAGATTTGTCCGACGTAGCCGGCGGAGAGGATCATTCCGATCTCGCCTGCGCTCAGGTGCCATTCCGTTACCAGTTGGGGCATGGCGAAGGCGATGGCCAGGACGGTGTAGGCGTCGAAAAAGGTTGCTGATCCGATGATGATGCGGATGAGGCTCAAACGTCGGGTGACCGGGAGCCGTTCAAGCCTGGCTACCAGCTCGGAGTTGATTCTGGCGGCGTCGGGGCCGCCCGCCATGGTTGTGGTGTTGTTCGGCTCGCGCATTGCGAGTCCTCCTTCTCCAGCTGCGATGCTGGGGTCCTCATTGACCAAGAGTGGAGATGGCTAAAGCCTAGGGGAGGATGGCGGGAGTTGCTCCCGCCATCCTCAGGATCCGTGGATCAGACAGCGGCGGTGACCTTGCCGATGTTTGCGGCGGCGAAGGCTTCCGCAATTTCGGTCTCGGCGCCCTCGGGCAGAGGCAGGAGCGGGGTGCGCACTGTGGCGTGCTCAAGGATGCCACGGTTCACCAGGCCCCACTTCAAGGCGACGGTGCCTTCCATGTGGGAGCCGCGGTGGTAAACGTTCTTGGTCACCGGCAGCAGCCGCTCATGAATTGCGTGGGCACGCTTGTAGTCCTGCGCCTTGCCGGCTTCGATCAGTTCGACGAGCAGTTCGGGGGCGATGTTGCCGTAGCCGACGAGCAGACCGTCGACATCGAACATTGTCGGCAGCAGGTATTCGTCATGGCAGGACAGCACCTGCAGCTCGGGGTACGCGGCGCGCAGCGCGGGGATCTCGGTGTACCACCGGCGCATGTTCCGGACACCGTTCTTGGTGGCAAAGACGCCCTCCTGGCCGGCGATCTCGAGCTGGGTGTCGAGGTCGTAGGTGGCCTTGGTGTTGTCGGGGTACTGGAAGAGGATCAGCGGCAGGCCGGACTCGTCATAGATCTCCTGGTAGCGCGACTGCGGGGCGCCCTTCTGGTAGCCGAAGCGCAGCCACCCGTGCGAGGGGTAGACCAGGCCTGCTGACGCGCCGGCCTCGACGGCCTTCTTGGCCTCGAGGGCCGCGGTCTTGTTGCCCTCCTTCGTGATACCCGCCACCACCGGTACGCGGCCGTCGGTGGAGGCCACGAACGCGCGAATGACGTCCAACTGCTCCTCTTCGGTAAGGAACGTGCCTTCGCCGGCGTGCCCCAAGACGACGAGGCTCTTCACGCCCTCAATCGATCCGAGCCACGAACCCAGACGCTGGATGGCGGCGTAGTCGACAGCGCCATCTTCGGTGAACGGGGTGACAGGTGCGGGGCTGAGTCCGCGGAGATCGAGTGTCATTACAGCTACCTTCTTGTCTTCTTTGATGGTCGGTAGTCCCGTTATGATGAAAACGTTTGCGGGAACGTTTTCAAGTTTGCACGTGTCGCAGGTCACTGTCAAGAGAACGTTTGCAAGTTGGAGGAATAGAGTGTCTGTTACACCCGTGCTGAAGAGGAGAACCGCGATGGAACGGGCCTTACCCGCAGCGATCGTTACCCTGAAGGACGTCGCAGCTGCCAGTGGCGTCAGCATCTCCACGGCCAGCCGCGCCCTGGATGAACGAACCACGTCCCGTTCAGCAGCCGCAGCACACGTCCGTAAGATCGCCGAGGATCTCGGCTATCGGCGGAACTCCTTCGCCTCAAGTCTTCGCCGCGGCGAGACGAGGACGTTAGGGGTCCTGGTCCCCCGCCTGAGCGACACCGTCATGGCCCTGATGTTCGAAGAACTCGAAAAGGCCGCGTCTTCCCGCGGCTACTTCGCCATGGTCGCCACCAGCGGCGACGATCCCGACGACGAGAGGCGGGCAGCCGAAACACTTCTGGACAGAAACGTCGATGGGTTGATTCTCGCCACGGCACGCCTCGATGACGAACTACCCCGTCTACTGCGTGAACGCCGGGTAGCGCACGCGCTGGTGCTCCGGACTGACGGCATCAGCCCCTCCGCCCTCGGAGACGACGAAGTGGGGGGCTACCTCGCCGTGCGCCACCTCATCGACCTCGGCCACCGTGACATCGCCGTTGTTACCGGCCCCGCCTTCACCTCCACCGGAACCGCACGCCTGGCAGGAGCCCGGAAAGCACTGAGCGAGGCAGGCATACAGCCGCGGGAGGAATGGTTGACCGCTGCCGGCTACGGCATCGAAAACGGCTACACTGCCGGTGAAACCCTCCTCGCCGGAACCCCGAAGTCCCGTCCGACAGCGATCTTCGCAGCCAACGACAACATCGCCATGGGCGTCATGGCAGCAGCCCACCACCACGGCATCAACATCCCTGAAGATCTCGCACTGGTTGGATACAACGACACCCCGCTTTCCGCGCGCTTACCCACACCACTAACCTCAGTGCGCGTTCCCCTGGACCAGATCGCTGCAACCGCCATCGACCTCATCGTCAACCCAGGCGTCGAGCCCCTGATTCGGCGATCCATGCCCACCCTTATCCCGCGCCAATCCAGCGGTACGCCCAGGCGCACCAGCAAATGAGGTGCGGGGGCTAGAGGGAAGAAACCACCCGGGCGATCCCCGAAAACAGGCCCGCTTCACGTTTCTCCCGATCTCCTTGTAAAGAGCCGATATTGGATATTCCGTCAACCTATTCGCGGAGGTATTGGCGGAGGCCGGATATCACGAAGCCGACTTTGCCGTGGCCGGCGGACTGGATCAGACCCGCGGCGATGAGCCTGTTCCGGTATTTCGAAATGACGTTGGGGCTTGGCTTTGAGGATGGCGCCGACCTGGCCGGCGGGAGAGGGTCCGTCCTGGCGGCCATCGCGTCCGGGAACTCGCGGTAACGCTGGTCCAATCCAGTTTCCATCCTGCCTTGTCGGCTTCGAGCCAGAGGTAGTAGCTCACTACACCAGCGTTTCCGAGGTAACCTGCGTGTTGCCTCTTCTTGCGTTCGAGGCGTAAATGCGGTTCTCACAGGGCCCGACTATTTCCTGCTCAGTGCCTGACCGGTCACGAATGACAGCCGTCACTCCTGCCGGGAGGTCGAAAGACATTCTAAGTTCGTCGGCAGTCAGTTGCCATCGGAGAGCGATGCGCCCTCGCGGAGCGTCCAGGACTGACTCGGCCCAGTCGATTCCACCGCCGGGACATGGTGAAAAGAGTACGCGTTCGTAGCCCGCGCTCAGCGGGACAATTCCACCGATATTCCTGTGCATCCAATCAGCGACAGACCCGAGCGCGTAATGGTTGAAGCTTGTCATTTCGCCAGGGTTGATGGAACCGTCGGGGAGCATGGAGTCCCACCGTTCCCAAATCGTCGTCGCTCCCATCTTGACGGGGTAGAGCCATGAAGGCATCTGCTCCTGCAACAAGAGGCGGTAGGCGACTTCGTGGTGTCCAGTGGCAGTGAGTGCATCAAGGATGAACGGTGTGCCCGCGAATCCCGTCGAGATCTGGTTGCCGCTTTCATTGGCGAGTTCGGCGAGACGCGCTCCTGCCCAGAGGCGTTCTTCATCGGTGAGGAGGTCGAACGCAATCGCGAGCGTGTACACCGTGGTGCAGTCGCTGAGTATCCGCTCCTTGCTGATGTACCGACGACGGAACGCCGTGCGAAGTTCCTCGGCCATCGCTCCGAATTTTGCCGCGTCGTCATTCCTGCCGCAGAGCGCGGAAGATTCGGCAACGATGCAGGCCGTGCGGTATGCCGAAGCTGTGGCGACCACACCAGGGTCCGCTTTCCCCGCCCAGGGCTGGTCCGGCGGCGCATCGGGGTCGAGCCAATCCCCGAACTGGAAGCCCTGGTCCCACACGCCGTCTTCGGAAAGCAGTGTCTGTACGCGTCTCGTGTGCGAGATCATCGACGGCAAGGCTTCGATGAGCGCGGCTTGGTCACCGTACGCGCGCCACATCGCCCATGGAACCCACACCGCGGCGTCGCTCCAGATCGCCATCGGCTCCGAGGCGGGGAACGGCGTCTCCATGTACTTGAAGATGTCCGGCACCACTAGGGGTACGCGTCCGCCGGTGTTCGCCTGCTCGACAGTGACATCTCGCAGCCAGTCTCGGAGGAACCCACTTACATCGAAGAGATAAGCCGCGGTCGGTGCGAAGACGGCGATGTCTCCCGTCCATCCGAGCCGTTCAGCACGCTGGGGACAGTCGGTCGGCACATCGAGGAAATTCCCGCGCATGCTCCACACGACGTTCTCGTGCAATCTATTCAGCAGGGGCGCGGAACATTTGAAACGTCCAGTGCGACGGAGATCGGAGCTGACGACCATGGCCACTAACGCGTCCGCGCCAATGTTCGAAATGCCACCTGGCCAGCCAGCTACCTCGACGAACCGAAACCCATGGAAAGTGAACGTGGGTTCGAAGACGTCCTCAGCTCCGCTCAACGTATAGACATCGGTGGCTTGCGCTCCCTGAAGGGGACGAGTGCCGAGGGCGCCGTCCTCGAGTACCTCGGCGTGGCGCAGGGTGATCTGATCCCCGGCTTCGCCTTGCACACGCACTTGCACCCAACCCACCAGGTTCTGCCCGAAGTCGAGGAGAACTGTCCCCCGTGGACTCTCCCACATTCGGACCGGGGCCACTGTGAATTGACGGCGCACCGGTGGGGCGATGTAGGGCGCCAGCTTGGCCGCATCCACCTCTACGGTGTGCACCGACCCCCACCCGGCCTCGTCGAACCCGACCGTGTTCCAGCCCGGAGTTCGAAGCCGTGCGTCGATATGTTGGCCGTCATACAACCCGTTCTCGGTGGTGTCGCCGGGGGCTGCCATCCACGTGTCATCCGAGACGATGACCTGCTGATGTCCATCGGAGAACGTCACATGAATCTCGGCGAACCCAGCCAGTTCTTCGCCGTAGTGCGGCGCTCGAGCCCCCCACGCTCCCAGCCCGGTTCGGTACCATCCGTTGCCGAGGGCGAGCCCAATCGCAACACGTTGCCCCGCCTTCTCGCTGAGGAGTGCGGTGACATCGGTGTCCGAATATCGGAGGCGCCATTCATAGCTGGTCCAGCCAGGGGTGAGCAGATCGTCGGAGACGGGGTTCCCGTCAATCGATGCCTCGACCACGCCCAGAGCCGAGACCAGCATTCTTGCTTCCGTGACAGCACCGTGCCCGGCCTCGATGTCGGCCTCTTTGCGAAGCCGGGGTGCCTCCATGCCGGCACGGTCGGGGGATATGAACCGTGCCGCCAATATCGGCTGCTTCTTCACGAGTTCCGATGTATGAGTGGTATTCAACAAGACACCAGCATTCTGCGCAGCCAATCGTTACGGGTGGTGAGGGATGCTGCGCTGACCCGCGCTTCTGGTGCGAAGGTGGAGAATCCATGGAAACCACCAGCCCACACGTGCAGTTCGGCCAGGTTGCCGGCAGCCCACAGTCGCGATGCGAGTTCAGTGGTCTCATCACGAAAGACCTCCGAAGAACCAACTTCAAGAAATGTGGGAGGAAGTCTGGAGAGATCTGCGGCGCGTGCTGGTGCCGCGTACTCCGAAACCGTTGAACGCTCCTCACCCAGAAGAGCGTCCCAACCCATCAGATTGGAGCCACGGTCCCACAACGAGGTGCCATCGTAGTCGCGACTGGAAACGGATTCATTCCGATCGTCGAGCATGGGTGACAGTAGACCGACAGCCAGAGGCAACTGCAACTTTTCGTCCCGCAGGCGCAGAGCCAGTCCTGCCGCCAACCCTCCGCCGGCGCTGGCACCAAGGAGTATCAGACGGCTTGGGTCAAAGCCGAGCTCAGCTGCTTGTTCAACCACCCAGAGCCAGGTACGTCGAACATCGTCCGCGGCCGCCGGAAATGGGTTCTCCGGTGCAAGCCGGTAGTCGACGGTGATAACCGGCACCTGCAGCTGCTCCGCCAAGCTGACGAGGTCCTCCGCGCCACCTAACCGATGCCCCATCACCATCCCTCCACCATGGATGTAGAACACTGCGCAACCCTCTGCGATCGACTCCGGCGAAAAGACCGTCACGGAAGATGCGGGACCAGTTTCGTCACCTGGGACTTCAAGGGTGCGGGCGGAGACTTGGCGACCGGCGACGAGCTCGTCCAGCCCTCGCACCTCTTGCGCGAAAGCTGCCCGCGCAATCGGCAGAACATGCGAGGGCATGGTCGGACCGTAGGTGGCCATGAACCACTCGGCCGTAGGTTGAAGTTCAGAATCATACGGAACTCGAGTCACAGTGCTGCCCCTTTGCATTCGGTTTGAGCTCTCAGGCTAGGAGCGCTCGATAAAAACCCTTTATACACCCTTTTTTAAAAATTTGGTCAGTGGGTACTACGGTGGAGGCATGCGCACTCGCAAGAAGACCGGAAGCTATGCCGTTGGTCGCGCCCGTCGGGAGGCGATCCTCGACGCGGCGGTCGAAAGGTTCAAAGAGAGGGGTTACCACAGCACCTCGATGCAGGACATCGCCGACGATGTTGGCCTGACGCCGCACGGGCTCTTGCATCACTTCGCAACCAAAAAGGCTCTTCTCTTTGCCGTGGCAGAGAAAAGATTCGACCTGCTGTCAGTGGTGGCATTGAGCCAGATTGACCCGGCCCTCGGACCGCACCCCGAACGGATCGCCTACGCTGACGCGGCGTCTGTCTTCAGGCTGTTGCTAGAGGTCACGGAGCGCATCGCCGCCGAGCCGGGACTGATTGAACTTTTCGTACTGGTCTCGGCGCAGGCGATAGATCCGGAAACGCCTGAGCATCGGCTCTATGCCGAGCGTTATGAGCGGACCATCCATGCAATAGCGCAGTCGTACCAGGCTCTCGTGGACCATGGCGACATCCGCGGCGATTTCGACGCGCGCGCTGCCGCGGAGGAGTTTGTCGCGACTCTTGACGGTCTGCAGTTGCAGTATGTCATCACGGGTGGCGCCACTGACATCGTGGCCCACATGCGTCGTGCCATCAGCAGAGTGGCTGAATCCGCGGGAGTCCCATGGCTGGCTGCGTCAGCGGCTGACCGTTCGCGGGAACTTCCTGCCACCTGAGGACTCGGGGCGGCACCACCACCCCACCCATAGAAACCGTTGCCTTAGGGTTTTTTCAATAAAAACCATTGCCTTAAGGGTTTTGTGAGGCTATCGTTCGAATGTAGTAGCGCTGAGCTGCTTCTTGTGAATGATTTCCGTCGCAGCCGTGGTGGCTGGGCGGTTCCCTCGGCCCCTCCCTCAAAGGTCAACTCATGTCAATGTCGCCTGATGTTTCCCCAGTAACGGCGCCTGGAGCCCCAATCTCGGCGAGGATTTCCGCACCTGCGGGCCCGGCGCTGATGCCGTTCCTTGCCCTGATTAACTTCGCCATCGTCTCTGCGGGTCTAGGATTCACCGCGGTCCTTCTGCCAAATCAGCTCACACTGCTCGATGCCGACAACAAAGTGTCCAACCTGGCCTTGGTATCGTCCGTGTCCATCCTTGCCGCCGTGATCGTCCAGCCGCTGGTCGGTGCTTTGAGCGACCGGACGAGATCACGCTGGGGCAGAAGATCGCCATGGATGCTCGCAGGCGGGCTCCTGATGGCCGCCGCGCTCTCCGGGATTGGACTGCTACAGTCAGTCGCCCTCATCCTCCTGCTGGCATGCCTCGTGCAGACCGGTTCGGCGTTGATCGGCGCGCCCCTCGCGGCGATCATGGCGGACCGGTACGAAGTCAATCGCAGAGGAATGGTTTCCGCGTTCATCGGCCTCGGGCTCAACTGTGGGTACGCGGCCGGCGTCATCATCGCCGGTGTCTTGGCGTTCAACCTTCCGCTCGCTTACGCAAGCTTCGGTGCCGGACTCGCCCTACTCGTCATCTCATTTCTCGTCGTCGCCCGCGACCGGCCGAACACGGAGATGGTCTTGGAGCCATTCAGCTTTGGGAAGTTCCTCCTGAGCTTCTGGATCAACCCGGTTAAGCACCCAAACTTCGCGTGGGCGTTCGTGTCCCGCTTCCTGTTCATCCTCGCCTTCTTCATCTTCCAGTCGTACCTCTTCTTCATCATGAGCGACTACATCGGTCTCAGCCTTACGGAAACGAACGCCTTGATCGGCCTGACAGGCGCGGCGTCGATTCTCCCGGCGATCATCGCCGGATACACCACGGGCTGGCTGAGCGACAAACTCGGCAGGCGCAAGATCTTCCTCTACATCGCATGCGGGTTCACGGGCGCCGGTTACACCGTCCTGATCGCTTCGCCGACGGTGCCTGCCCTGTTCGTCATGACCGTGCTCGTCGGTATCGGATTCGGCATGTACCTGGCGTCCGACGCGGTCATCATGACTCAGGTACTTCCGAACCTGGAGGGCTCAGCTGCCAAGGATCTTGGAATCCTTAACCTCGCCACGCTGATCGGGCAGTCCGCCGCCGCGCTCGTCGCAGCATTCGCCATCAACCTGCTCGGTGGGTACGTCAGCATGTTCTTCGTCGCGATCGGAATCGCCGTCCTTGGCGCCGTCGCTGTTGTCCCCATCCGCGGCGTCCGCTAGCACTCACGTTCCCCGCGCCCTTTCTTCTCAGGAGTCTCATGTTTGCCAAAATCAATGGTGTTGATCTCTTCTTCGACGTCGTCGGATCAGGCCTATCCGTAACGGAAAAGGGTCTCGACCCAAAGCCGGTGCTGTTCGTCCACCACGGGGGCCCGGGAGGCGACCACAGCTTATTCCGACCCTGGCTCGACGGCTTGCAGGACAAAGTGCAGATCGTTTATTTCGACCACCGGGGCACAGGACGATCCGGCCGCGCAGACATCAGCACCTACACGATGCAGCAGATGGCCGACGACATCGAAGCGCTCAGGATCTATCTTGGGGTCGAGGCGCCCGTGCTGCTTGGTGTCTCATTCGGCGGCATGGTCGCTCTGCACTACGCCGTCCGGTACCCCGATTCATTGTCTAAGCTGATCCTGTCCAACACGGCTCCGAGCTACGAGTATTACGAGAGCTCGTTCAAACGGGTTGCAGAGGTCGCCAGCGCAGAGCAGATGGAGCTTCTGACAGCTCGATTCTCCGGAACCAGCACCCCTGAGCAAAATGCTCGGTGGGGCGAAGTCGCCGATCCCCTCTACTACCGCACGACCCCGCCGCTGGCAGAAAGGGAAGCCGTGTGGGCACGCATGATTCCCGGACCTGAGGTGGCCGAGCACGTCATGAAGAACGACATGACTTCTTTTGACCTCCGTGCACAGCTGGGTGCCGTCCATATTCCCACCCTTGTCGTCACGGGCAGATACGACTGGGTCACACCGCCATCGCAATCGGAAGAAATCGTGAAGGGCATTCCCCACGCGAACTTGCACGTCTTTGAGAACTCGGGCCACGGCCCTCTCGTGGAAGAGACCGACGAATACCTCGACGTCATCTCCCGATTCATTCAGACCGGAGGCCACCAGATCAACATCGAACGTGAGGATTGACATGCCGGCGATAAGCGAGCACGAACTGAATGGTGCCGAATTCGATTTTAGGGTGCGTGTCTACCAGGCAGACAAGCCGACCGGTTCAACTCTCGTGTGGCTCCACGGGGGCTCCTACATGTTCGGCACGATGGACATGCCTGAGGCCGATGAAGTAGGACGCAGGCTGGCTGAAGACGGCGTGACGGTCGTATCGGTGGATTACACGCTGGCTCCCCTCGACGCGCTCAAGTATTTCCCGCAGCCGGATCCTGCCGATGGAGGCCCCACCCCGGAGGAAGCGGCCGCTTACCTGGCGGCAGCGGGTCCCCGCGCTCCCTACCCTACCGCCTCCATTCAGGCAGCAACAGCCGTCTCCTGGGCGTGGGACAACGCCTCCAGTTGGGGAGGGGATCCCACGCACGTGTCGATCGGCGGAGCGAGCGCAGGTGCCAACATCGCGGCAGGCGCAGCGCTGCGGCTCCGTGATTCGGGCGGTCGCAAACTTGCTTCGCTGGTCCTTGTCTACCCGCTATTGCACCCTGAGCTTCCCGAGCCGGATGACGAGCTGCAGGCATTTCTCGACGAATCTCCGGGGGGCACGGTTCTTTCTTCCGAGGCTATTCGCGCCGTCAGTGATTGCTACCTCGGCGGAGCCTCATCAGAGGAGGCCTACGCGTTCCCGGGTGGGCACGACATGCGCGGTATGCCACGGACGCTGATCGTCAACGCGGAACGCGACCAACTCCGGCCGTCCGGCGAAGCTTTCGCTGCGGATCTCGCTCGGGGAGGGGTCGACGTAGAGGTGGTCCGGGAGCTTGGCACGGAACACGGGTACCTCAATGTCGTCGGCGATCCCCGGACGCAGCGGACGCTCGCTCGCATGCGACGATTCCTGACGGTGGACTGAAGCGTGGACGTGGGATCCGGATTCCGGGGGATACGGCTTTCCTGACCACCGGCACCACACTGATCGACGGGATCGGAGGCGCCGCCAGAGCCGGCTCTAGCCTTGCTGATGGACGCGGGACAGGCTCGGCGAACACTCGCCGGCGACGAGGTCACTTACCTCACCCTCCACGTGCCGGGCATGGTCGTCCAAGACCGTGCCTGAATCCGCAGTCCATCCGCTACCGTCCATTCCCCGTCTTCATTCATCAAAGGAGTTACCCGTGCCAACTGCGCATCGTTCACGACCCTCATCACCCGGCCGGAAACCGGCACGCTTGGCTGCAATGATCGCGGTGGCGGGCGCCGCACTCACCGCGCTAAGCGCCTTACCAGCGTCCGCAGCACCGAGCAACCCGGCAGAACATCCCTGCGTGCGGACCATTCCCGAGGGAACATCCACCATCGCAGTTCCCTTCCAAGGTGAAAGCTACGACGTTCTCGTCACCGTGCCCCCCGCCGCGGCGACCCGACCGCTGCCTCTGGTGCTTGACCTTCACGGCTCCAACAACAATGCTGCGCGGCAAGCCGAGATCTCCGGTCTCCAGAACGCCGCGGAAGCCAAGGGCTTCATCGTGGCCGAGCCGGCAGGCGACATTGCCTTCCCGCAGACACTCCCGGGGGGCAACTGGGCGTGGAATGTACCCGGAGTTCCGCTCACCTCGGGGACGTTGCCTCCCGAGGGTTCCCGCGACGATGTGGCGTTCCTCCGCCAGGTCGTCGACAGGATCGACAACCTGGGATGCGTTGACGATCGTCGAGTGTACGCCACCGGGTACTCGGGCGGCGGCCGAATGGCGTCTGCCCTCGCCTGTGAGGCCTCCGACGTGTTCGCCGCCATCGCGCCGGTCGCGGGCCTGAGAGCGGGGCGCGCGGACGTGACCGACCTGACGAGCCCGGAGGCCCTGACCTGTCAGCCGGAGCAGCCGGTCGCTGTCATGACTTTCCACGGCACCGCCGACGCCGTCAATCCCTACCTCGGCAACACCGACCCCCGGTGGGGCTACACCGTGGAACAGGCTGCCGAGCGCTGGGCCGAACTGAACACCTGCCGCGTAGGCCCCGCTCTCGGCAGTTACAGCGCTTCTGTGACCAGCTACACCTGGACGGAATGCGACGGAAAGGCCGACGTCGTCCTGTACGAGATCGCAGGGGGCGGCCATACCTGGCCGGGGACAGCCGTCGATCTCGCCGCCTTTGGGCTGGGGCCTGTGACACAGGAGATCGACGCCTCCACTGCGATGTTGGATTTCTTCGCAGACCACCACCGACGAGGCTGACGTACCGCGGCGGTTCTCAGACCGCTGCCCGTCGGTGCATCTCGCTGGCGCGCCGCGTTTCCGTGCGGTTCCCCTCAATGAGATGGATCCCCTCGAACAGGTGGATTCAGGCGTTGGCTGACACGCCGCGCTGGGTGCCTGTTCGGCTGCTCCTTCTTCGGGGGGTGAAGATACGGAGTTGCCGGTTTGGTCTGTTCACTGCCTGGTCGTAGGTGCGGTGTGCGTATTTGACTGGGATTTGGCGGTCGTTTTGGTCGTGGGCGATGAGGAAGGGGACGGTGATGTCTTCGACTATGCCGTCAAGATGTATCTGGTCGGCGAAGGTGATGAAGTCCTCCAGCTTGTCGTGTCGTTCTTCGGTGTCGATTTGGGCGGGCAGGTATTGCAGACGCAGCGCCTCCCCTGAACCGGGGCAGTCGACCATGCGGGTTGAGATGCCGCGCGCTGCAAGTTCGAGTTTGCCCAGCGGAACGGTACCGGCCCGCGGCTTCGAGTTCTTCAGCCTGCGTTTCGAGCTGGTTCACGACCACCGCTAGATTCCATATGTAGTTGCCGGGAAAGTATCCAAACACTTTGGGTCCTTGGGTTGTTATGTACGGCTCATCCGGGGAGGACGGCGGACCAGCCGCCGTCGACCATGAGGTTGGTGCCCGTGACGTAGGAGGATTCGTCGGAGGCGAGGAATAGTACGCAGGCTGCTACCTCATCCGCCTCTCCGACCCGGTCCAGAGGTATGTGGGACTCGATGCTTCGCATCGGGTGTGATGGCGCCAGGAGGTCCGCCTCGGTGGCGGGCGTGCGGATCATCCCGGGGCTGATGCAGTTGACCCGGATGCCCCGTGGTGCCCCTTCTGCGGCCAGTTGCTTGGTCATCGCCACGACAGCGCCTTTGGTGGCAGTGTGTGCGAGGCGGCCGTTGGTGACGGAGCCGGTGACGCCTGCGGTGGATCCGACGAGGACGACGGCGGATCTTCCGGAAGCGGCGAGCAGTGGCCAGAAGTGCCGGACGGGCAGGAAGACGACGTCGACTTCGTGCCGGAAGTTCCGCGGCCGATGCGGCCTCAAGGTTCAGGTCGCAGCCGACCACTGTTGCACCCGCCCGGGCAAAGGTGCGGGCGGCGGCCTTCCTGGCATGGGGCCCACCATGCAACGCATTGCGTGGCGTGCCACCAGTACCGTGCACCTCGAGACAGCCGCCGAACGTAGTGATTACCAATCGTGACGGCCGTTGACTGATCGGGGAACGGGGCGCTGAGCATAGGAGCTATTCGTTCTGTGGATGGCCCGCCGCTTGCGCTGTTGCCGGCGCAAAGAGGTACCGAGCGGCCGCTTCCGCGAGTTCATCGGCGAACCGCTGTTGGGTAACTGGCGGGATCGCGAAGCCGGGCCCGTACATGGTCCGCATGACCACGGCGGAGTGGACCATGCTGAAGCACATCTGCAGGGCAAGTTCCGGGCTGTCATGTTGGATGGTGGAGCTGAGGTGTTGGAGGGCGGCAGTGAAGTTCCCGCCGAGTTCCCGGCTATAGGTGCTGCCGCGCTGGTGAACTTCAGGGTGTGTGCTGGACAGGAGCAGGACGGGCTTGAGGAATTCCGCGTTCGTGTCGAATACCTGGGCGATCCCGCGCACAATCACCCGAAGCTGCACAGCGGGCTGCTCTTTCGTTGTGCTCAAGCCGGAGAAGACTGCACGCATCTGCTCCCGGACGCTGCCGAGGCCGTGCTCGTAGACGGCAAGGAACAGGCCTTCCTTGGTGTCCACGCGGGCATAAATGGCCCTCGGCGGCACACCTGCACGGTCGCAGACTGCTGCAATCGTGAAAGCCTCGTACCCGCCCTGGCGCAGGAGATCCACGCCCGCGCCCAAGATGCGTTCCCAGGCTTCCCTGCTGCGTTTTTGTAGGGGAGGCCGGACGTTGTAGTCCACGTGCTGCACTGTTTCTGCGAGTCCTGCCATGCGCTT
Organism: Pseudarthrobacter sp. YAF2; assembly: GCF_052113345.1. NCBI lineage: Bacteria > Bacillati > Actinomycetota > Actinomycetes > Micrococcales > Micrococcaceae > Pseudarthrobacter > Pseudarthrobacter sp. YAF2. Next base: position 330,506 of record NZ_JBFRDA010000003.1, read on the forward strand.
CTCCTGCTCTCGCTGTCCCTACCCTCCACACAATTCCCTTCGGAGGGGTTGACACCAGTGTGAGGCAGGCTTCATGCTTTCATCCTAACCGTAGTGATCACTACGTTCTAGTCAGTGGACCATGGTCGTCTTTCAAGGAGGAATTATGATCATCGCTTTGGGCGTTGCCCGTGCCGCCCCAGGTCGGCTTGCGGACTTGCTGGATGCCTGCGGCCAAGTTGCCGAGGAATCCCGCAAGGACCAGGGGTGCTTGGACTACGGCTTCCATGCCAGCATTTCGGAACCTGACCTCATCACCAGCGTGGAGATCTGGCGTTCACAAGAGGCCCTCGATGCGCATATGAACCATGAGCACACTCGTCGTTTCCTGGATGCCGTCTCGGGCCTAACAGAGGGGGAACCGCAAATGCAGTTACTCAAGGCTGAACCCGCATCCTGACAGCGGCCTCATCCGCTCTGCACTTCGCGCCTCACAACGCGTACCTATCGAATTTTTCTAAGGAATATCATGGACTCAACCCCCACCCCTGGACGCGTCGTGGTCATCGGCGCCGGCCCTGCAGGCATGTCTACCGCCTTGTCGGTGCTGCAGGCCGGTCACCATGTTCGGGTTTTTGAACGCTACGCCCATGCCCGGCCGGCCGGGAATATCCTGAACCTGTGGCCGCCGCCCATCAAGGCCCTGGGTTTGATGGGCGTTGATGTGGAGGACTTCGGCGCCCCCTGTCGCTCGGAGTTCCGCAACGTCGCCGGGCATGCCCGTGCAGTGATCAACCTGCCCCAGGACGTCATCGATCAGTACGGCGGCGGTTTCATCGGGTTGCTGCGGCCCGAGCTTTACGAGCGGCTGCTCCAGGCACTGCCCGAGGGGACCATTGAATTCAATCGCGGTGTCGAGCGCGTAGAGCAGGACAGTACCGGTGCGCGGCTCTTCATGAGCGACGGGGAAGTCGTTGAGGCCGACGTCGTCGTTGGCGCCGACGGCATCAATTCGATGGTCCGCAAGACTTTGTGGGGCGATGAACCGATCCGCGAACACAACCTGCATATCTTTGGCGGGTTCATCTACGATCCGCCCGTGGAAGCCGAGAAGGGCTTGTGCGTTGTTTCCCACGACCAGGTGACCCAAGGGGCCTGGACCTCAATCCGACGGAAGGGCAGGGATGGATTCCAGTGGTGGGTCCTGACAGCCCACGATTCCAGTAAAGAATTCACAGCTGACCTGAGGAGCTCCGCCGCAGGCCTGGCCGCCGGATTCCCGGCACCTTTGCCGCAGTTGATCGCCGCGACAGAGCCCCAGAACGTTCAGCGCTGGGTCCTCCGGGACCGGAAGCCCTTGAAGCAATGGTCGCAGGGAAGGGTAACCCTGGTCGGAGACGCCGCCCATCCCACCTCACCGTATGCCGCCTACGGCGCGGGGATGTCTATCGAAGATGGCTACTTCCTCGGCAGGGCACTGGCAGGAGTGGACCTGTCCGATCATGGCCTCGTCAGCCGTACACTGGCGGCGTTTGAGGCCCCCCGCCGGCCCCACACCGCCCGGCACACTCAGATCGCCTACGCCCTGGGTAAAGTCTTCCACCATGCGCCGCGCCCGCTGCGCCGCGTCCGGGACGCCATCTTTGACCACACACCCCTGCTGCAGAAGCTGATCGGCGAATCCAACCCTAAGGAGATCCTCGCGCAACTCGAAGACATCGAGAAGGCCGAGCACCAGTTCCGCGCAGTCATAGGCCGAGCGTCCGCCTAGAAACTGTCCCGGCTGCTGGTGTCGCAGTTACGTTAGCTCGCCCTGGTTGTGCCGGCGTTAAGGCCGCAGGGGGCGCGCTGGATGGTTCCGGTTGTGCGGGGTCGGCCGCGGACGGTGTGGCGGGCCATGAGTCTTCCGCGTGTTCAGTGTTCATCGTCAATAATGCGGGCGCGGCGAAGCGAGTACCGACGGGCTGACGGAACACCCCACCCACCCACTGACCGACAGCATCAGCACCCTTGAGCTGCTGGACGAAATCCGCACAACCATGACCATCAGCACCGCAAGCCCTGAGGAGACCCGATGAAGCGCACACCATTCAACGAGGGCTGGCAGTTCCGCCGCAAGGTGAACCCGTTCGCCGAACTCGGCGGAGCCAGTGCACCATACGCAGACGTCGTCCTCCCGCATGACGCGCTGATCCACGAGCGCCGCGACCCCGACGGCGAAGGCGCGGTCGCTTTCTTCCCGGCGGGGGCCTACCAGTACCGCAGGACGTTCCTTGCCCCCGCCGATCTCGACGGCAAGCGGGTGGTCCTGCAGTTCGAGGGCGTATACAGGGATGCAACCGTCCACATCAACGGTGCATACGCTGGTCAGCGGCCGTACGGCTATTCCGGGTTCACTATCGACGCGGACAAGTTCCTGCGCCCAGGAGAGGAGAACCTCATTGAGGTCGAATCCCGACACGGTGAGGACTCCCGCTGGTACACGGGAGCCGGTATCTACCGCGATGTCTGGCTACAGGTCGGTTCTCAGGTGTACATCCCTGTGGAGGGTCTACGGGTCAGGGCCGAGGACATCGATGCTGAGGGTGCTGTCATCGAGGTGGATGTGACCATTGGGAGTACCAGTAACCGCTTCGAGACGGTGGATGTCGTCGTCGCCCTCCACGACGCGGACGGAGCCCCTGTCGCGACAGGCACCGTCCCGGTGACCGTCGAGGAGAACGGAACCTCCCGCAGCCGACAGCGGCTCTATGTCGCAGCACCGAACTTGTGGAGTGCCGACCATCCCAATCTCTACTCCGCATCCGTGGAGTTAAGAACAGCCGTTTCTGTGATCGACGATGCTTCAGCGGTATTTGGCATCCGCAAACTCCAGGTCGACCCCGTCCACGGCCTGAGAGTCAACGGCGAGACGGTGAAGCTCCGCGGCGCATGCGTGCACCATGACAACGGAATCCTGGGCGCGGCTACTTTCGCCGACGCCGAGGAACGCCGTGTCCGGCTGCTCAAAGAGGCAGGCTTCAACGCAATCCGCGCGGCGCACAACCCAATGAGCGTCGCCATGCTCGAGGCGTGCGACAGGCTCGGCGTCTATGTAATGGACGAGACGTTCGACATGTGGACCTCGAATAAAATGCCGCACGACTACTCCCTCCACTTCGCTGAGTGGTGGGAGCGGGACGTCGAATCACTGGTGGCCAAAGACTTCAATCATCCGTCCGTGATCATGTATTCCATCGGCAACGAGATCCCCGAGATCGGGTCACCGGCGGGAGCCCTCACTGGTCGTGCCCTCGCGGAAAAGGTACGCCAACTGGATCCGACACGGTTCGTCACCAATGGCATCAACGGGATGCTCGCGGTGATGGACGACCTGAAGAAGCTCTCCTCCGAGCCCGGAGCCGAGTCAGGCGATGCAGCGGGCATCAACACGCTCATGGCCAACATCGGCGAATCAATGAACCAGATCGGTGCCTCTCCGATGGTCACCGAACGAACCGCCGAATCCTTCGGACTGCTCGACATCGCAGGCATGAACTACCTCGATGCCCGCTACGAGATGGACAAGGAAGTGTTCCCGAACCGCGTCATTGTTGGAACCGAGACCTTCCCGACCCGCATCGACCAAACCTGGGCGTTAGTCACCGGCAACGCCCACGTCATCGGGGACTTTACCTGGACCGGATTCGACTACCTCGGAGAGGTTGGACTCGGTCGAGCTCTCTACCTTGACGAAGGCGAGGCACCCTCGCTGAACGCGCCCTACCCCTGGATCGCGGCATGGTGCGGCGACCTTGACCTGATCGGGGGGCGACGTCCCGCGTCGTTCTACCGGGAGATCGTCTTCGGTCTCCGGAAGGCACCGTACATCGCTGTGTGCCGGCCCAAGAACGTGGACAAGCACCTCTATCCATGGCCATGGACGTGGAGCGACAGCATCGGCAGCTGGACATGGACCGGACATGGCGGCCTGCTCACGGTCGAGGTCTACAGCGACGCCGAGGAGGTCGAACTGGCGCTCAACGGTGACGTGATCGGGTCCGCCCCGGCTGGCCGCGCGAACCGTTACAAAGCGGAGTTCGTCGTCACCTACGAGCCCGGAGAACTCACCGCCACCGCCATCCGCAACGGGCAGTATGCCGAGAGCTTTACGCTCACCAGTGCCTCAAAGGCGCATCACCTTGCGCTGACAGCCGAGAGCGGTGACCTCGGCCAGTTGGCTTTCGTCGAAGTCGCCGTGGTCGATCAGGATGGCCGGCGCACCTCCAGCGAAGACCAGATCATCAACGTGCAGATCCAGGGCGACGGCGAACTCGCGGCTGTGGGTACCGGTGATCCTGCTCCTGAGGACGTCTATGACGGCGCCTCCGGCAGGACATACGACGGAGCGGCGTTGGTCATCGTCCGCCGGACCGGAGCCGGCCCGATCGAGGTGAGGGTCTCTGCCGCTGAATCCGTTTCGGCTGCCGCCTTGATTCTCGAGCCGGTCAGCGTGCTCCGCCGAGTTGAGGATGCGGTCCCGGAAGTGGTGCGGCATAAGGGCCCCGCAGTCGTTGTATGAGCAACCGAAGTGGGAGTCCTTTCCCCAATAACCTGCCCATCGGCGGCTCCATTTAACGGAGGGCGCGATGCAAAGAACATGCAACGTGTCCTATGAACTTTGGGATAGGTCCCCGTCCGGAGGTCAAGGCTTGGCGTCAGAATTGATCTGCCAGTGGAATCCACATCGAGCAGACTTGGGTAGGTGGTCATCGAACTCAAGGCGGACAATTAACCCTGAATATGCAGGGAAGCTCAACATCCGGGTTGCCCTAATCGATGACATGCTTCGCCGGATTACCATAACGAAACGCGCGGGACCCCGAGCTGCGGGGCCAAGAACGACCGCAGCGCCCGCCAGAGCCTCGGTTGGTCGACTTAATGGTCGACTTAAGCCCATGGCTGTCGGCGTCTACACCTATAACAGCCTCCAGGCACGGGACCCGTGATGGCTATTTACTTGGGGTGATCAGCAGGCGCACTCTCACGGCGCTGATGTACCTGTCGGAAAGAATCTCGAGGCGTTCGTCTCCGTTCAGGTATCGTCCTTCCCGTACCCCCGTATCGGTCAAAACCAGCTCACGCACTGAGTCAAGCTCAACGTCAGCGCCTTGTTTGTGGAAATCTACCTGCGCTCCTTGGCCTACGACTATGAACTCACTGGGATTGATGGCGAGGACCAGCCCGAAAGGACGGCCATCTGCGGGGGTGGGACCATGGGTTGCGGCAACAGTTTCTCCGGGCAGTTCCGGCGCCGGTGGAACCCGAACACCAACGTCAAGGAGCATATTTTCGAGGAGCTTCCTGGCATTACGAACTGTGATGACTGTGCCGCTGACGTCCGCGCTGACGCAATCCTCGTCCTGGTCCAGGGCGAAACCGAAAATTCGGTTATCGCCCTGGGCATCGACAATTTCCGTGGTGAGGGAAGTGATGATCCGGCAGGCGGTGCTGAACTGGTTGCCTTCCCGCGCCTCTTCGACACCGAAGGCGTGGTAGCCGAAACCTCCAAAACCGCCGATCGCCAAGAAGGCATCTCCTGCGCGAAAGCGGGCTTCGGGAATGAACAACGGGTTAAGGGCAGACGCGTACTGCCGCATGACCTCTGCCGAGTCGGGGACATAAATATCTGGTGCGACGAAGTCGAGGGCCGGTGCAGCAGCCCGCCATACTGGAATCATTCGGGCGGTTGGTCCCCCGCTGGGGTACTGGCCGGGCAGGTCCTGCCCACGTTGGGGGCCAAGCCAGGCGTTCGCGTATGCAGGCAGCGGGAGGATCTCTTTTCCGGCGGCCGCCAAACCGCCTACAAAGGTTGCGAATCCCCAGGCCATGAATGTCTCGTCAGCAGTGGGGTTGTAATCGGAGAAATGATCCGCCCAGCTCATGCTACGGTCTGGATTTGCGGCGAGGACCCGCACAAACTCCGGGTCAAATGATTCCGGTGCGCTGGAGACCGCAGCAATAAGCGCCTCGGGAACCGGTGCATTCCAGACGGCCTCTGCCACGGCACTGCGGTCCCTTCCTGCCCCCAACAGACCCACTTCGTTCTCAACCTGGACCATGATGACTGTATGGTCCGGATCAATCCTGGCGACATGCATCATGAATGCCGTGTAAGCAGTCCGATCGGCTTCGAACAGGTTGCGCGAGAAGACTGACAGGCTTGGCCTTGGCATAGATCCGGGATAGGAGAACGGCGTCTTCATTGGTTTGGCGCCCCTGTCCGCGCGTGGGAAGCGTTCCCGATCGGCACGCACCCAGCTGGGGGCATAGGTGGAGGAAGCATTCTTGAATGCCCCGAACCAGATTATGACCAAGCGGACGCCCGCCGAGCGGGCGTCCGCCACCAGGCCGTCCACAATCGAAAAGTCGAATTGCCCTTCCCACGGTTCGACTTGCTCCCAAGACACAGGCGCAATTACGGAGTTAATACCGGCTGTTGCCAGTTTGTCCCAAATGGGAGACATGTACTTCCGGTCCGATGAACTGGAATTGTGCAGTTCACCGCCGACGCAGAGAAAGGGCTTCTCATCGACTATGAGCCTCGTGTGGCTGCCCGTCCGCTCGAGTCGTGGGAGGGTCAGGTGTGACATGGTGATCAGTCCTCGCTGTTTTGTTGATCGGGAAAAGTTGGGGCCTGGAGCGTCAGGAGGGGAAGACCGTTAGGTTGAACCCCCTGGATGAAACACCATTGCCAATCTCGATGCGGAAGTCTCCTGGCTTCACGACGTATTCACTCTGGAGGTCATTGGTCCAGAATCCCAGGTCATCAAAGCCGACTGCACGGGACACTCGTCTCTGGAGCTGGGCGAGTTTTCGGCAAATGTCATTGATGCCAGGACCTGTTCCGCATGCAACTGGGTCATTTACCTGTAGTCCTTCCAGGGTTGTGTGCCGCGAGCAAAGAGGACTCCTTGAGCGGGTCGGTGGAACGTGCGAGCCCTTCGAGTAGGGGCCCCCAAACTTCTTCCGGCTTCCGACGAAAGGATATACTACGGAGGGAGTTTTCTCTCCCCTCTGGAAGGAACAAGATGCCCCTTGACCGCTTCTCCGGCCTGGCCGCTGTCCTCGACGCGATTCGAACCGAAAAGGGGATTACCCAGCCTGGTCTCGCTGACCGCGCGGGACTGGGGCGCAGCGTCGTCGCTGAGCGCGTCCTGGAACTGGAGGCGGCCGGGCTGGTCGTTCCTGCGGGCTTGGGTCCCTCAACGGGAGGCAGGGCACCCAAGCGCCTGCAACTTAATGCCAGAGCCGGCTACGTCGTCGGGATCAACATTGCCTCCAACGAGTTGGTTGTAGTGTCATCGGACCTCTCCGGGGCTATCCTTTCGACGCGGCAGGCCCAGATTGACGTAACAGACGGCCCGAAAGTTGTCCTCGACCGCGTCGCGGAACTGGTCGATGCCGTCAGTGCCGAGGGGGGAAGTCCTGGGCGCCTGCTCGCCATCGGCGCAGGACTTCCCGGCCCCGTTGCCTTCGATACGGGTGTTCCGGCAGCTGTGCCGTTGATGGCGGCGTGGGATGGATACCCCGTGCGGGAGCATCTGAGCACCAGATGGAAAGTCCCGGTCTGGGTGGACAACCGGGTGAACCTGTTGGCGTTGGGAGAGATGTGGTCTAACCCCGCCGCCGCCGCCGCAAAGCAGATGCTTTACATCGGGGCGGGCGCCAGCATAGCCGCCGCTCTCATTGTCGACGGGCGGCTTTATCGTGGTGCGCACGGATTGGCCGGGGCTATCGGACATGTGGCCGTCCCCGAGGCGGGTATTTCAGTCTGCCTTTGCGGGAAGATCGGATGTCTGGAGGCGCTGGCTGGCGGAGCCGCAATAGCCCGTCATGGCCGGACTCTGGCGGAGAGCGGGCAAAGCAAGGCCTTGGCCCGAATTCTGGAGCAGACGGGGATTATTAGGGCATTGGACATCACAGTTTCGGCACGCGACGGGGACCCGGCTTGCCGGGAGCTGCTGCGCCGCACAGCCTCCTCGCTGGGGGGTAGCCTGGCCACATTGGTCAGCTTTTTCGCCCCGGAACTCGTGATTATCGGCGGCGGCCTTGCCAGAGCCGGAGACTTGGCATTGTCTCCCATCCGCCAGGCCGTCCAGGAGCGGCTCCTGCCGGCGTCCGCCGCGGACCTCGTCATTGAGCTCTCGGCCCTGGACGAAGAAGGTGGAGGCGCCGCAGGTGGCGCGCAGCTTGCCTTGGGGGAGATCTTCTCCCGGGAACAGCTTCCAAAACTGCTTGAACAGCAACTTGCCGGAGCCCCCGCCACATTCGCCGGAGTTTAGCGGCGCCCTGCCGTCCCGAGGCTCGGCGCGGAGCGCCCGCTTGCGTTCCGCGCAGCAGGTTGGGACGGAACCGTGCACCGGCGCAGCCTGCCCGGGCCATGGTGGCTGCACACATCCCTGGGCGAGAGGCCTCCTGCGCCGTTCCGTCCCAATCAACCAGTGCTGGCGGCTCTGCGTGTTCATGCATGAAAAAGTACTTTGCCCTTGACTTCTTCCGGAGACCGGCAGAAGATGGGTGAAGCAACGTGGCTTAGGCCACATCAAAGATGGTGTTTGGCCCGAGCAGGGTCCGGACCCGCACCTTGAAGGACGCAGTTGATCATGACCCGAACCTTTCCCGCCGCCGTGGACGTCGCCATCGTTGGCAGCGGTCCGAGCGGTGCCACATACGCTCGGATCCTCAGTGAGATGGCACCACAGGCCTCCGTTGCCTGCTTTGAGGTCGGCCCACTGCTGGCCGATCCTCCCGGGCTCCACGTCAAGAACATAAAGGACGCCGGGGAGCGGGCCGCGGCCCAGCGACGCTCAGAGGGACCGCAGGCAGAACGTGCCGCGGCAGCAGGGACCCGCATGGTTCGGCCAGGTACTTTTCTCCTGCCCGACGGATACCGGCAGCCCGGTGAAGACGGACTGCCGGGCGCGGCGATGTCGTCCAACGTGGGCGGCATGGGCGCGCACTGGACGGGCGCGTGCCCCCGGCCAGGCGGACGGGAGCGTGTCGGTTTCCTCCCGAATCTCGACGCTCTGCTCGATGAAGCAGAACGGCTGCTCCATGTCGTCGACGACGCGTTTGACGATGCGCCCTACTCTCAGGAAGTGCGGCGCCGGCTTTCTACGGCACTGGACAACGGAAGGGACCCCGGGCGGAGGGTTCAAGCGATGCCGCTGGCGGTGGTCCGCGAAGGTGACGGACGTGTGACTTGGTCCGGCGCCGACGTCGTTTTTGGTGAGCGAAGCCGCACCAATTCCAACTTCACTCTCTTCCCTGAAGCCCTCACCGAGCGGATTCTGGTCGAGGATGGCTACGCCCGTGGGGTCTTGGTGAAGGATCTGCGCAACGGCGCAGAACATGAAATCCGGGCCGGTAAGGTCGTCGTGGCCGCCGACGCACTCAGAACACCGCAGCTGTTGTGGGCCTCTGGCGTTCGGCCGGCCGCTCTCGGGCGGTATCTCAACGACCAGCCCCAGACGGTCTTCGCGGTCCGCCTACGTGAAGTGACTACCCTGCCGGATGAGTCCGCTCAGTCTGCGCCCGGCCAAACCATCTCCAAACACAGTGGCGTGAGCTGGGTGCCGTATACCGATGAAGAGCCGTTCCACGGGCAGGTCATGCAGCTGGACACCTCCCCGGTGCCGTTGGCAGACGATGGCGTTCCCGCTCCCGGCAGCATTGTGGGCCTGGGGTGGTTCTGCGCAAAGGATCTGCAGGAGTGCGACCGGGTGGAGTTCGATGCCTACGAGCAGGATGCCTACGGGATGCCTGCCATGCGCATCCATTACAGACTCACCGAGCGAGACCATTCATCCATAGAGGAATCACGTAAGGCGATTAGGCGGGCTGCTGAGGCGCTGGGTGAGCCCTTGGATGAGGAACCACGGACCTTCGACCCCGGTGCTTCCCTGCATTACCAGGGAACAACACGCATGGGCCTGCATGATGACGGTGCGTCCGTGTGCGGCCCCAACTCGGAGGTTTGGGCCGTAAAGGACCTGTTTGTGGCGGGAAACGGCGTTATACCCACGCCTATCGCATGCAATCCCACGCTGCTTTCGGTCGCATTGGCAATCGCAGGTGCCCGCTCCATCGCTGACCAGCTAAACGCAGACAGGAACTAGGAAATGCTAGACAGGGACATCATCCAAGGGCGCGGTTTCCGCAACGTGGCGGACGGATCCGCCATCACCGGGTTCCAGTTCGATCTTCGCAACCCCAATTATAGGGGCACATCGGCCAGTCTCCTCGAAGGAGTCGACGTCATCATTGATGGCGAACTGATACCCAAGCACGTCCCGCTCTGGTCTCTGCAGGGAAAGACGTACACGCTCGATGAACTTCGGTCGTCCACTGGCGTGCGATGGCAGCTGGATGAGACCGCCACCATCACCGTCCCGAAGCCTGGTGGACTGAGCGCGGGGCTCCACGATCTGGAAGTAACGGCGTATCTGCGCCGTCCTTATTTTCCACCGCACATTTCCACGTCTCCTTTTTCAGCCTCCGCCAAGGGCGTGATTGTGCCGTCTTCTGGTCAGGGCAAGCTCCGGTACGGGGTTTCGACCTACAGCTACTCGGGAGACATCTACACTTCCATGACAATGGAGGATGCCTTCGCCGATATTGCCGACATGGGTGCTACCGGCATCGAGATCCTTGGCGAAGCGAATCTTCCCGGCTATCCCGACGTAACGAGCGACTGGGTTGACAACTGGCACAGGCTCCTCGACCGATACGGGCTCACTCCTACCAACTACGGCGCATGGGTCGACACCGAGATGTGGAAGACCCGCAGCCTGAGCGCCGCAGAGGCGGCCGCCCAGCTCGAAGTAGACCTCAAGATGGCCAAACGGCTGGGCTTCACCTCAATCCGCCCCAAATTCGGTGTGACCTCCTGGGACCTGGATCCCCACCCCGTGTGGTCCGAGGCGGTACAACGCTCCCTCGACCTGGCGCAGGAACTGGACATCGTGATCTGTCCAGAGATCCATGCACCCACGCCCATCAACCACCCTGTCACGCAGGGCTATCTGGACTTCATCGAGGAGACAGGCACCAAACACTTCAAGCTCCTGATCGACACAGGCATCTTCCAGACGGCGCCGGTCGACGACGGACACGAAGGGTTCGAGGAAGGGAAGAAACGGCCCGCCCACCTGGAGGCGCTGGCGGTTCCCATGACCGACCTGGTTGCCGTGCTTCCGCACGTCCACTTCATCCAAAGCAAGTTCTTCGAAATCGACGACCAACTGAATGATCTGCACATCCCATGGCAAGAAATCATCTCCACCCTCGTAGACACAGGCTGGGAGGGCTGGCTATCGAGCGAATACGAAGGCAGACGTGAACCCTACAGGGGGCGCGATCAAGTCCGACGGCAACATGCCTTGCTTCGACAACTTGAAATGGCAAAAACCAAGGCGTCTAACCCGCCGGTGCCGCAACAACAGTAATAAAGCAGTGAAGCCGCCACGTGCGGAACGATGCCGATCAAACGGCGGCATCCCACCACATCTCGTCAGGAGAAATCGATGCGCAAGTATCTAGTCGCGGCAGTGACAGCATTGGCGCTGCTCACCGCGGCCACCGGATGTTCCGGAGGCGGCAATGCCGGAACCGGCGACCAGCCCAAAAGCTTGGCACTGTCCACCATTGTTGCCCCGGATACATTCGTGCCAGGGTCCTTTGGCGCCGGACCGACCGGACAGCACGCCCAGTTTGTTTACGACTCCCTGTTGCGCAACGACGAGAACGGGGAGCCGACACCAAACCTGGCCACCGAGTGGAGCTACGACGCCGCACAGACGACGTTGAGCATGACGCTCCGTGACGGCGTGTCATTTACCGACGGCGCCAAGCTGGATGGGAACGCCGTAAAAGTAGGCCTCGAGTCAGCGAAAAAGGGGACTGGCGAGTCAGGCGGACAGCTCCGGTACCTGGACCGCGTGGACGTCCTCGACGCCAGCCACGTGAAGATGGTCCTCTCCGCACCGGACCCATCCCTCCTCGCCAACCTCGGCGGCAGCGCCGGTATGATCGCCAGCCCCAACGCCGTCGGCAAGGATTCCCTGAAGACCGACCCGGTCGGCTCCGGGCCCTACATCCTGGACAAGGCGCAGACCCAGGCAGGCAGCAAATACATCTTCACGCGAAACACATCCTACTGGGGAGACAAGAAGTCGCTCCCGTTCGACACTGTCAGCCTGACGGTCTTCAACGACAACAACTCCATGATGAACGCGCTGCGGTCCGGGCAGGTGGACTTTGCAATCGCCTCGTCCAAGGACATCGCCAGCTTGAAGTCGGCGGGCCTCAATGTGCTGTCCGCCCCCGCCTACACCACCACCGGCCTCTACCTTTTCGACCGTGAAGGCAAGATCGCACCTGCCTTGGCAGACATCCGGGTACGACAGGCCATCAACTACGCCTTCGACCGGAAAGCAATCCTGGAGCAGGTCTTCGGCGGCTCCGGCGTCGAGACCACGCAGCTCTTCAGCCAGGACAGCTCCGCCTACACCGAGGAGCTCAACGGCAAGTACAGCTACGACGTTTCAAAGGCCAAGCAGTTGCTGGCCGAAGCTGGTTATCCCAACGGCTTTGAGCTGAAAATGCCCGACGTTTCACCGATCTACCCGGCCCAGCAGGCCATGACTACGGAGGCGCTCAAAGCCATCGGCATCACGCCGGTCTACGAACCCGTCAACGGGCAGACCTTCATCTCCGACTTGCTTGGCGGCAAGTACCCCGCGGCGATCTTCAACCTCGACAACCACCGTTCCTGGGACAGCGTCCAGCAGGCTCTCGCGCCGGAGTCGACCTGGAACACCCTGCACGTAGCCGATCCCAAGGTCGTGTCCCTGGTTCAAAAGATCCAAACGGAATCCGACGACCAGCGGCCGGAAACGTTCAAGGAATTGAACGAATACGTCGTGGACCAGGCCTGGTTCGCTCCATGGATCCAGCCCAACAACGAGTTCGTATACAGCAAGAAAATCACCGTCAAGGCGCAGAAGTTCTCCAACAGCCCCCCCATCTGGAACTTTGCCCCGGCGAACTGATGTGGAGGTACCGGGTCCACCGCCGGACCCGGTACCTTCGATGGACCACCATGATGACATCGGAGTCAACAAGATGCTGCTTTTTATCGTCCGTAGGCTAGGCGCCGGAGCTCTGCTGCTGTTCCTGATCGCGACGGCAACATTCTTACTTTTGAACCTCACAGGCCAGGACCCGGCCCGTCAGATCGTCGGCCAGGCCGCAAGCGCTGCCCAAGCAGCGGCGAAGCGGCAGGAGCTTGGGCTGGACCGACCTGTGTTGGTCCGGTACGGGGAGTGGATCTCCCGCATCGGGCAGGGTGACCTCGGCACTTCCTGGTTCAACAACCAGCCCGTCACCGCGCTGCTCGCCCAGGCTGTTCCAGTGACCCTGTCGGTGGTCTTAGGGGCAATGCTCGTCACCAGTGTTCTCGGGGCACTCCTCGGAGTGCTTGCGGCTGTTCGTGGTGGTGCGGTGGATAAGGTCCTCCAAGTCCTGTCTTCGTTGATCCAGGCCATACCGAGCTTCCTGGTCTCCCTGGTGCTCGTCCTCGTTCTTGCGGTCCAGCTGGGAGTCCTGCCCGCAACTGGGTATGTGTCCTTCACGAATTCGCCGTCCGGCTGGCTGTCATCCATTGTGCTGCCGGTCGTGTCCCTGGCGCTCGGGGCGATTGCGTCGGTGGCCATGCAGATCCGCGGGTCAATGCTGGACGTCCTCCAGTATGACTACGTGCGTACCCTCCGCTCACGTGGGCTGCCGACCCGCAGCGTCCTTTTCCGGCACGCCCTGCGAAACGCGTCACCGCCGGCAGTGACCACGCTGGCGCTGATGTTCATCATCATGATTTCAGGCGCCGTCGTCGTCGAAAAAGTATTCAATATCCCGGGAGTCGGCACGCAGGCAAACATCGCCGCCGGCCAGGGTGACCTTCCCGTTGTCCTCGGTGTCGTCCTGCTGACCGTGACCATGGTCGTCATCGTCAATCTCCTGCTCGACCTGGCCCAAGGCTGGCTGAACCCCAAGGTGCGTGTCGCATGAGCGTGAACCTGACCACCGGCGGCATGCCGGCACTAGCTGAGGAGGCAAATCTCGCCCGGCATGGACTTGTCCGCAGACTGCTGAAGGATCCGCTGTCGGTGATCTGTCTGGCGTTCATGGGACTGCTGGTCCTCGCCGCCGTCCTGGCTCCGCTGCTGATCACTGGCGACCCCATGAGCAGCAAGCTGGCAGACACGCTGGCACCTCCTTTTACTTCCGAGCACCCGCTGGGTGCTGATGGTGTAGGGCGGGACGTCCTTGCCCAGTTGCTGTATGGTGCCCAAACAAGCCTGGTTAGCGCCGCCATTGTCATGACCGTTTCCACCGGCATCGGCGTCCCCTTGGGCATTCTTGCCGGTTACTACCGGGGCTGGTTCGATGCGACCAGCAGCTGGATCAGCAACGCGCTCATGGCCCTGCCCGCCATTGTTGTTCTCCTGGTGGTGCTGGCCCGCGTCGGACGAAGCACGCCGCTGGCCCTGGCGGTTTTTGGCATTCTCATCTCTCCCGCAGCGTTTCAGCTTGTCCGCGGCTCCGTGAGGGCAGTCCGTGAAGAGCTGTACATTGATGCCGCCCGTGTGTCAGGCCTCAGCAACATCCGCATCATGAGCAGGCATGTCCTTCCGGTGGTGGTGGCGCCCAGCATCATCCAAGCCTCCCAGGTGGCAGCCGCCGGCATCGGAATCGAGGCCGGCATCGCCTTCCTGGGGCTCGGGACCGCCGACCACGCCAGTTGGGGACTAATGCTCAACGACGCATCCCAAAATATCTTCAATGCACCCTGGTTGCTGATTTGGCCGACGATCACCACCGTTCTGACAATCTTGGTTTTTGCCCTTCTGGGCAACGCCATCAGGGACGCCGTCGGAGGCAGCCCCAAGGTTCGCCGTCGCCGCGCACACCGTGGTCGCCGCGGACACCGTGGAGGGGGTTCAACGCCAGGTGGCAGCGAGGTGGAGGCCGGGGCCGTCATTCCCACACCGGAGGACGGCCTGTTGTCCGTGGCAAACCTACGGGTCGCCTACGACCGGCCCGAAGGGGACGAGACCGTCGTCGTCCATGACGTCTCCCTCACGGTGCGAAAGGGGCAGGTCCTCGGGCTCGTAGGTGAATCCGGATCCGGCAAGTCCCAGACCGCATTCGCGATTCTTGGGCTCCTCTCCACCGGAGCCAACACCAGCGCCACCAGTATGGTTTTCGACGGGCAGAACCTGGCGGACCAACCAGGGGACAGTCGCAATCAGCTGCGAGGCCGGCGGATCGGATACATCCCGCAGGAGCCCATGAGCAACCTGGACCCCAGTTACACGATCGGCTTCCAGCTTGTCGAACCGATGAAGTATCACCTTCGAATCAGCGCCAAGGAGGCGAAGCAGGAAGCGCTCCGCCTCCTGGAACGGGTAGGGATCTCCTCCCCGGGCAGAGTCTTTGATTCCTACCCGCACGAAATTTCGGGAGGTATGGCCCAGCGTGTCCTGATCGCCGGCGCTGTTTCATGCAACCCGGACCTGCTCATTGCCGACGAGCCCACCACCGCGCTGGACGTTACGGTCCAGGCTGAGGTTCTGGACCTGATCCGTGACCTCCAGGCCGAACGGGGCATGGCCGTCATCCTCGTAACCCACAATTTCGGCGTCGTGGCCGATCTCTGTGACACGGTTGCCGTCATGCGCTCGGGCAGAGTCGTCGAAGCCGCCTCTGCAACCGATCTCTTTGCCAACCCCAAGCACGAGTACACACGGATGTTGCTCGATTCCACGATGGAAAACGCACCTGCCCGCAGGGAGCTTACGACTATGGGGACGCAGAACGCCATTGTTCAAGATGCCGATGTGGAAGTAAAGGAGGGGATGACGTCATGAACGGCGATCCCAATCCCCAGGACAAGAACCTGCTGGAAATCAGCGACCTCGTTGTCGAGTACGGGCGGAAGGGATGGAAGCGGTCCCCGTTCCGGGCGCTGCATGGCCTGACGCTGACCATTGCCCGCGGTGAGACACTCGGCCTCGTCGGTGAATCGGGCTCGGGAAAGAGCACCCTCGGCAGGGCCGTCCTCGGGCTGGCCCCCGTCACCACAGGTGAAATCCGGTTCGAGGGAAGGCCCATCACCCGCCTGCGCAGCGCAGACCGGCGTGCCCTCAGCGGCGACATCCAGGCGGTCTTCCAAGACCCATACACCTCACTCAACCCCGCGCTGACGATCAACGACATTCTGACCGAACCCCTCCTCGTAACGGGGACCTCCCGGGCCGACGCCGAACGGAGGGTCAGGGAGCTGCTGGACTATGTGCACCTTCCGGCGAACGCAGCCCAGCGCCTCCCCAGAGAGTTCTCCGGTGGCCAACGCCAGCGCGTGGCCGTCGCACGCGCGCTCTGCCGGGACCCCAAACTAGTCGTCTGCGACGAACCTGTCAGCGCCTTGGACCTGTCTACCCAGGCCCGCGTTCTGGAACTCTTTATCGAGATTCAAGAGCGCACCGGTGTCGCATACCTTTTCATCACCCACGACCTGTCTGTAGTCCGGCACATAGGCCACCGGGTCGCCGTCATGAAAGCAGGAGAAATCGTCGAAACGGGCGACGCCGAGACCGTCACATCAAGTCCCCGGCACCCCTACACCCAACGGCTGCTCCTCGCCGCACCTGTCCCGGACCCCGCGCGCCAAGCCCAAAGACGCGCTCAGCGGCGCCGGCTACTCGCCCAGACATCGTAAGCCCCCAAACCAGCCCGGTCTGGCCGTCATGTCAGACGTTTGCATCTTCGCGAGGACCAGCAGATGAACATAGCGTTTCCCCAGCCACCAAGAGCGGCGGCCGTCCGCCGGGCTTCCCGCCCGCTGGGTGTGGCCGCCATCGGCTATGCCTTCATGGGTAAGGCGCACTCGAATGCCTGGCGGAACGTGGCCAGTTTCTTCGATGTCCCGGCCTTCGAGCAGAAGGTCCTGGTGGGCCGGGACGCCGGCGCCGTGGCC